>DIFM01000047.1 GCA_002419135.1 Dehalococcoidia bacterium UBA5748
ACTCCCCGAATAGGCCAAAAAGATGGGCAACAAGAGTGTAAAATGCGATAGAAAACGTAAAAAAGCCGTTAATAAATTGAATTGAAAGAACATATTTTTCAATTATCCAGCACTACCGGCTTTTTCAGAGGTTTCTTAATTAAAAAGGCCAGTATAATAAAGGTTATGCAGGACAAAATCATCGACCGGACTAAAAGCGGTTTTCTGCCGAACCGGTCGGTTAACATACCGCCATAGACCTGCGATAGAGCGGATACCACCCCAATAAGAAGGATAATAAGGCCGATTACTGTCATAGGGATACCGCGTTCCTGATACAGATAGAGGGAAAAGAAGGGCAGGCACATGGAAAAGCCCATCCAGTTAAGCATACCGATTACGGTAACCAGCCAGATGTCGCGGTGGAAGTAGCCGGAAAGATTTTTATTAAACAACAGTTTTATCATTTTATTTATCGCAGGTAAATTATCAATCTATGGTAAACGAATGGAAAATAGTAACGATTATATTACTTTAGCATATAAAATAAAAGTAATATCCGGTATTGATACACAGTCTGCGATGAAAAATATAACCATGGGTAAAATAGCTATCCAAAAAGGCGAAATTTTTATCTTATCAATGATATAATATCTCATCACAATTTAAGGGGGTATTAAAATGTATAACGGGCTTGAGGTTAAATTACTGGCGGTTACCCCTGACAGTGAGAACCTGGTGGAAAAAGCCGGCAGGCTGTGCTATGCCAGCGGAGATAAACAGGGCACCAAAGAGGATTGGGTATCAGCGCGCATAAAACAGGGGCACGAAAGCCTTATTGAACATGCCTCGGCTACCTTTTATATCAAGGCTTCCCGTGCTTTAACTCATGAACTGGTGCGCCACCGCATTGCCAGCTATTCGCAGCGCAGTCAGCGCTATGTGCGCGAATTACAGGCGGACTATATTACTCCACCCGAATTTGAAGACAAAAACTCGGAGGCGGCAAAAATATTTCACGAATCAATGTCTGCGGCATGGGATAGCTATAAAAAGCTGCTGGATGCAGGGATGAAACCCGAAATAGCAAGGTATGTTTTGCCAAACGCCTGCATGACGGAAATCATCTGCACCTGGAACTTCAGGGAAATTCGACACATCTTAAAATTGCGCACCAGTCCGGCGGCGCTACCGGAAATCCGCGAGGTGGCACAGAAGATCTGGGATATTATGAAAGCGGAGGCCCCCAAGGTTTTCGGGGATTTGTAGGCCTAATATACGACCCTCATCCGTCATTTACTTCGTAAATGCCACCTTCCCCTTGGGGAAGGCTTCATAAATCAGACAAAATGGCTTCCCTTGGGGGAAGCTGTCGAGCGTAGCGAGACTGATGAGGGAATATTGGAGCATTCTGCTTGGCGAATTATTAAAATCCCTTACTCGTATCCCGTCATTTCAAGGTAGCCGGTGCCGATGATTTCATCCGTATCCTGCGCATCGTAAATATTGACCGCCCCTTCCCAGTAGCGCGTGCTCAGGTCGAGTTCCTGTGCGTTGAATGCCCCCTCAACTATCAGCGTCTTCGCCAGCGATACCACTTCCGCCTTCCATTTTACGGGATATGTAACACCTGTAGAACTCTTCCACGTGTCGAGTACGGTCAAAACAATATCACCCGTCCCCAGCTTGATGGTGCTGCTGTCGTCATTTACTATCAAACCCTCGTTATAGGGGTAAACGCTGCCGTCCTTGTATCTCAACTGGAAATAGACGATTTCGGTGTTATCATTCAGCTGCATCGAGAACCAGTCCCATCCGCCCTGCTCTTCGTTTAAGGTGCTGGTACTCCATTCTCTATCAAGCCAGCTGTTGCCGCTCACTTCATGTCTAACACCATCAATCTCGATATAACCATTGGTAGCCAGTTTTGTAATCGAGTAATAGTAGGATGCGCTGCTCTTATCGACGCTCTTGTAACTAAGCCCGTCATCACCTTCGAAGACAATATCCTTTAAGGGTGTTACATCCAGAGATAGCGAAACCCCGTTTTTGGAAGCATACAACTGCCAGGGGAAGTCGCCATCTCCCGTGCCGAGCATATACCAGTCTCCGACGTTCATTTTGAAGGGGTTTTCGCTAAAACCGGCCAACCCAAGAGCATCACGGTTGAATTTTTCAAAACAGTAAAACTTCTCGTTCTCTATATCCGATAAAGTGAAGTGTGCCATGTATATCTGGTTGGTTCCCCAGGCTGATGTTCTGTCTGTAGTCAAAGGACTCAATGCAATGCGGAAAAAGGTCAACTGATAACCGAAGCGGTTGCCCTCACTGTCGTATAGATTGCCTGTAAAATACCACCACTCATTGCGGAAACTCTCGTGCGGACCGTGGTCTTTGGGAAAGGTAAAATCGATTACTTTATCGGCTATGCTGTATCCTTCGGTATCGCTGCTGCTCAAGGCTTCAATGATATTTATTTTTGTTCCGCCTGTATCTCCGTTTTCGCAGTTGCATCCGGGTAAAAAGGAGGAAAAAGCTATCAGGATTAAAACTGCTAGGGAATAAAGTAATCTCACTCTCATACTTATTGCCATTTTATTCCTCCCTCAAGGCTTCGGCGGGCGAGGTTTTCGACATCTTCCAGGAAGGATACACACTGGCAAGCAGGGATGCAACGATAGCAATTGCCAGCGCCTCTATTATTGTCCAGGCGCCGATTGACATCTGGATGCTCCAGCCGAAGGAGCGAATGTTGATTGTCTGGATAAGGATTATCGACATAAAGATTCCCAGAGGAATCGCAAGGATTCCGGAAATGGCTCCCATAAGCCCGGTTTGCAGTCCGGTCATACCCCATATCTGGCGCGGTGTTACTCCCGCTGCTCTTAAAATGCCGAGTTCCTTGATTTTTTCAAGCTGATAAGCCATCAGTGCGCTCAGTATACCGATAAAAGCAACGATAATTGCCAGAAACTCCAATACCCTTGTAATAAGAAAAGTACGGTCGAATAAATCCAACACGTTGCCTCTTATGGTAAAGCTGTCGGTTATCGTTATTCCCGCTGCGTCCGCTACGATGGCTTTTATAGCTGTAATGATGGAATCTTTATCAGCGGAATCTTCCAGATATAATCCCAGTGAAGCGATGGTGTCGTCGTGCCAGTATTTAGTATAGACATTCTTTGCCATGATAATCTTGCCGGCATCCGAACTGTAGTCATAGTAAATGCCGCTGATACCGTATTCCTGTTTGCCCTGTTCCGTGGTAAATGTAATCGCATCACCGACCGACAAATTATGTTTGTAAGCGAGCGGTTCGGAGATATAAACGGCTTCACCGTTTTTCAAACTCTCCCATGCGGGGATGTCGTTACCGGTTTTTAACTGGTATTCAGTGCGGCACTGCTCGACGGGAGTAATAACATCGACTTCCAGTGTTCCGTAATCGGTTACCAGAAAGACGGTTTTTAAGCCCTTGGTGGCTTCGATGCCATCAAGGACGACAATCTGTTCCACCAGTTCATAGGGCAGGGGCGTTTCGGCTGTGCTGGAAACGTTTTCCATGGTATTGACGTAAATGTCTCCCTGTATCATCTGTTGAGCCCACAGTTGCACCGTGGTGCGGAAGCTCTCAATCATAATTCCCATGCCGATGACCACTGAGATTGCCACTACCATAGCGGCAATTGCCGTTCCCGTGCGGCTGATGGAGCCGGCAATGCCGGTAACCGCCATTTTGTAGAGCACGCTGGTTTTACTGCCTACTTTGTTCATAAAAATACCGAGATATTTGGAAATAAGCTCTGCAATCATTGGCACGCACAGGGCAAAGCCGATTACTAAAAGGAAGAGTGAGGCGAATCCGGCTATCAGGCTGCTTTCGGATAAAAACAGGATGACTACCGATATTCCTATCATCCCCAGCCCGGCGAGAGTGATTTTGGGCAGCAGTTTCTGTGCCAGGCTTTCTATTACCGAGCGGAACCGCACGATTTGCGGCCTTGATGCCGCAGCTTCAAAAGCCGGTATAAAGGAGGCAACCAGCGAAGTGACTACACCAAGCAGTATCCCTTTGATAAATATCCCGGATGAGATTTCGAATGTTGTTACCGTGAGTGTAAAATAGAGGCTGTCTATGGTGCCGGCAACCAGTTTAACCAAACCCTGTCCCAGTACAACTCCCAGAATAACGCCGATTCCGGTACCGATTATCGATATAAAGAAAGCTTCTATTAAAACCTCGGAAAATATCTCGCGGCGCGTGGCGCCCAGTACTCGCAGTGAACCCAGAAGTCCCCTGCGTTGCAGTACCGAGAAAGTCATCGTATTGTATATCAAAAACATACCGACTAAAAGTGCCAGCATGCTCATCGCTGTCAGGTTGGTTCTGAAGGCACTGGTCATATTAAGCGTGGATTCGTTGCCGGCGGCGGTTGAGATAAGTGACATTTCGACGGGCAGCCATTCTTCGATTGCTGTCAGAATATCCTTATCATCTTCTGTAATAACAAGGCTTATATTATCTATCACGCCGGTTTTACCCAGAAGCTCCTGTGAGGTAGAGATATCCGCAACCAACAACCCGTCTATCTTGGAATCATCTTCATCTCCGACATTTCCGATTACTTTCACCTCTGTTTCCGAACCGGCAATGGAAACAGTTATCATATCGCCGTTGGCGATATCCATCCTGTCCGCCATGACATAAGGAATTAACACAGTACGCGGTACTACCAGCAGGGAAAGCGCTGACATATCGAAGGTGCCGCTCATCTCATCGGTCATATATGAGCTGGAAAATATATCCAATCCCATCAGATGGATGGTTTCACCCTCCAGTTTGACATAGCCTTCGACCACCGGTGAGGCTTCGATTTCGGGGAACTGCATTATAAAATCGGTGTAGATACTTTCATCCATGCCCAGCGGACCGCCGGTTATCTGATGGGTGGCTGTACCTGTTACGTTTTCAACCGAGATTTCGAAAGCTTTTTGAGCGCTGGTGTTGGCGATGTCTATTGCTACCACAACGGCTACGCCGATAGAAACACCGATAATAGAAAGCAGTATCACCCACGGGTGCTTAAAGAAGTATTTCCAGATGGAACGTGAAAGTATCGGGCTTACCATGTGATTTCCTTGCTGTGCTTTTTAAGCTTGCCCTCTTCCAAAATAAGCATTCGGTCAGCGAATTTGGCGACCTCCTTGCTGTGAGTAACCATAATCAGGTTTTTGTTTCTTTTACGAATAAGCCGATCCATAATATTCAAGATGTTCTGCCCGGTTTCCTTATCCACATTTCCGGTAGGTTCATCTGCTAAAATTACCAGCGGGTCGTGCACCAGAGCGCGGATAATTGCAATACGCTGCTGTTCGCCGCCGGATAACTTATCGGGGTAATCGTTTTTGCGGTCGAACAGACCGACTTCGTTTAATAACTCCGTTGCGGATTCCCTGTTGTTCATCCCGTTAAGTTCAAGGGGCAGCATAATGTTTTCCATTACCGTCAGCGTTGGAATCAGGTTGAAGAACTGGAAGACGAAGCCGATATTTTTGCGTCGGAAAAGAGTTCTTTTCTGCTCGCTTAGGTTGGTTATATCGATTCCATCAATGATTATTTTCCCGCTGTCAAGTTTATCTATTCCGCTGATGACATTCAGCATAGTCGATTTACCGGAACCGCTGCGACCAAGAAGCGCCACGCACTCCCCCCTGGCAAAGTCGGCATCGATAGCATTCAATACCGGGTGAACCGTCAACCCTTCACTATAACTCTTACTGGCTTTCTGCAGGGAAATCAGCGGTGCGTTCTCGGATTCTTTATTCATATTAACTTCCTGTGATGTTTTATTTAGGTCTTGAGTCGGGGGAATACAATTGTTAATATGAATATTGTAGTTTGATGAAAGTTTTCTTTCAACAATGAAGTCTGATAAGGTATAATCAAAGCCGTAGACTAACATCGCAAACCATTTCGGAGATAAAAACTTGTTACTTGAACTGAGAGTAAAAGATTTCGGGATTATCGAAGATATAAGCTGGAATCTGAGTGACGGGCTCAATGTTATCACCGGTGAAACCGGCGCCGGCAAGTCATTGGTAATCGATGCCGTGGAGGCATTGCTTTCGGGGAAAATAGAGGAAGAAAGTATTCGCTACGGTTCCGACGGCACATTTATCGAGGGGCTGTTTGAGCTTCCCGATAAACAAGACTCTCCTGACAGTTTAAAATCATTGCTTGATGAAAATGGTTTATACTCCGATGACGGCATGCTGGTAATCAGCTGTGAGCTGAAACGGCAGGGTCGCAGCGTAGTTCGTATCAACCGGCGCGCTGTTCCTCGCAGTCTCCTATCGCAGGTGGGGTCTTATCTCATAGATATTCACGGGCAGAGTGACCATTTGTCTTTACTCAATACCGATTATCACATCGATTTTCTCGATGCTTTTGCACACGCTCTCGATTTACGAAAAAAATATTCCTTAATCTACTCGGAACTTTCGCAGGCAGAGTCCGAACTGGAATCACTGGCAAAAACCGATAAAGACACATCCGCACAGGAGGAATTGCTGCGTTTCCAATCAGATGAAATCCGGAAAGCAAAGCTTGCGGCAGGCGAAGATGGGGAACTGGAGCAGGAGCTTAAAATTATCTCTGCCGGCGAGCAGTTGAAAGCCTCGTCCTTTGAAGTTTACAGCATTTTAGACGGGGACGATTGCGCCTCGTCATCCGTATCGGCACTGGAGGCATTGAATAGCGCGGTCAACATCATCAGCCGACTGGTTGAACTTGACCCTTCCTTAAAACCGGAACTGGCAATGCTGGAGGGGGTTTTGCCTGAGGTCGAAGAAGCGGCGCGCAGCATCCGTAATTATTCCGATAATATGGAGTTCGATGCGGACCGCCTTGCCGAAATCGAAGAGCGGCTTGAACTTATCAGGAATCTAAAAAGGAAATATGGGCAGAGCATTCCCGATATATTGGATTATTTATGCGAAATTGAAAACAAACTGGGGAAGTTTTCCAATTCGGCGGAACGTATCGAAGAGTTAAAAAAGCGGTCTGCCGAACTCAGGCAGGAACTGGGTGAACTGGCATTCGAACTGTCATCTCTACGTACTCAGTCGGCTAAAAAGCTTGTTGAGCAGGTAAACAGCGAACTTGTCGATTTGAAAATGGAGCAGGTAAAATTCGATGTTTCCATACTTCAGAAGAAGTCTTTAAGCGGTATTCCTTGCCCGGACGGCAGTAGCTATGAATTTACAAGGAAGGGCGTCGATACGGTGGAGTTTATGGCTGCCACAAACCCCGGCGAACCCTCAAAGCCGCTGGCAAAAATTGCCTCCACCGGTGAAATCTCGCGCTTTATGCTGGCTCTCAAGAGTGCATTTTCAAAGACGGACAATATACCGATACTTGTGTTCGATGAAATAGATATAGGGGTGGGGGGAAGATGCGGGGAGGTCATCGGTGAAAAATTGTGGTCTCTTGCCCGGGGCAGGCAGGTCATCTGTATAACGCATTTACCTCAAATTGCCGTTTTTGCCGATGCACATCACGCCATTCGCAAGAACACCGACGGCTCACGCGCCTCCACTACACTGGAAAGCCTGTCGGGTGATGTCTTAGTCCGCGAGCTTACAATGATGCTGGTCGGTTCACAGCAATCCGAATCCTCGGTTAAAAGTGTAAAAGAGTTGCTGCAGAAAGCGGAGGATTGGAAGCGGGGGAAGAAATAAACCGTCATTACGAGTGCATTCCCAATAGGGAAGGCGAGACAATCTCTACCGGTTATTTTAATTCTGGCATACAGTCTATTCGGTAAGGATTACTTCATACCATCAAGCTGGATTCGCAATGACAATCAATATCCCCGCCCCAGATTCTTCGTTCGTCCCTCACGAACTCAGAATGACAATATAAAACTGTCGTGCTAGAATCTCGGTGAGTTGGAAATCAGGACTAATAGCTTTTTTGTTGTCACTCTGAGCATAGCGAAGAGTCTAAATGCAAAACTATAGATATTTGGAGTTCTCCAGTTGATTTATCAGGCGTCAAGAATGACAGGGGATATTATATTAAGTGTCACACTTTTCAGCAATCGTTGTTATCAGCGCAAATGATAACCCAATACAAAAAATGCGACGAAAAAATTATCAAGGCACTAAAAACAAACCCCCTCTAACTGCAGAGGGGGCTAATCTACCAATTCAGGTTTAATTATCAGTCTGTATGTGCCGGATACGAGCCGTCTTCGTCGTGTACTTCGTCGCCCCGTAGAGGCGGGTAAAAGACGCATACCATATGCATATCTTCGCTCCCGCCGCGCAGGATATGCCGGTCGTTATTATTAAGGGCATACAGGGTACCGGCAGTAATGCTGTGAGTGATGCCGGTTGCCAGGTCTTCGATACTGCCGTTTCCGGATACGCAATAGACAGCCTCAAGGTGGTTTTTATACCATATCGGTGTCTCGGTTCCGGCTTTTATTATTGTATCGTTTACCGAAAAGCCCATGCCGTCTTTTTTGGTTAACAGCCTGCGGCTTATCCAGTGACCGTGCGGGTCGCTGACATCATTTTCAGTATTTTTAATTTCATTAAGCTTGCGAACTATCAATTATTCCCAGACCTCCGTCTCCGTTATTTCTTTCTTCCATTATCGCTACGATTGATTCCTCTATAATATCCAATCCTTGTACAAGTAATTTCTCTTCGATAATCAGTGGCGGCAGGAATTTAAGAACGCTGTTATCTGCCCCGGCAAGCTCTATTACAAGCCCTCTGCAGAAGCATTCTTTGGAAATTTGTCTTGCCATTCCTTTTACCGCTATGTCGAGCCCGTAAATCATACCCTTGCCTCGTACCCGGCAATTAAGCTCCGGATATTTCTCGGCGATAATATTCAGCCTGTTCTTTAAAATCTTTTCTTTGGCTTTTATCAGTTCCGCCAGCTCATCAGTTTTCCAGTACTGGAACAGTTTTGCGGCGGCGATAAATGCAAGGTTATTACCGCGGAATGTGCCGGTATGCTCCCCCGGTTTCCACTGGTCGAGTTCGGGACGCACCAGCACCAGCGCCAGAGGCAGGCCGCCTCCGACTGATTTGGACATCGTTATGATGTCGGGATATATCCCCGATTCTTCGAAGCTGAAAAAGGTTCCCGTACGTCCGTTTCCAACCTGTATATCATCGACAATCAATAGAATATCGTATTCACGGCAGATATGCTCGATTTCAACCAGCCATTCTTTGCCGGCTACGTTGACACCGCCTTCGGCTTGTACTGTTTCCAGTATAATTGCAGCCGGAAGGTCGATTCCGCTGCTTCCGTCTTCCAGGAATTTACGCAGATACTGTGCCGTGTTCACCTCTTCGCCGAAGTAGCCGTCGAAAGGCATAAAGGATACGTTTGAGCGATTGATAAATGACTCATCCCTGTAAAAGGCATTTCCGGTTACCGCCATCGAGCCCATCGTCAACCCGTGAAAACCGTTGGTAAATGAAATGACGTTGGAACGCCCCTTTACCATACGTGCCAGTTTAAGTGCTGTTTCATTGGCATTTGTTCCGGTAGGTCCTGTAAACTGTACCTTATAATCCATATGCCTCGGTTGTAAAATATCGTAGTATAAAGCCTCGAGGAACTCTTTTTTGGCGGTGGTTGCCTGATCCAGGCTGTGAATTATTCCATCCTGCCGGATATATTCTATCAGCGCCTGGCTTACGACCGGATTATTGTGCCCGTAATTGAGCACACCGGCTCCGGCAAAGAAATCGATGTATTCTTTTTCCTGTTCATCATACAGTAAAGCACCTTTTGCTTTTGTGAAAATGGTCGGGAATGACCGTACATAGCTTCTCACCTGTGATTCAACCAGGTCGAATATTCTCATGTTATTTATCTCCTTTTTCTTTAAAAGGCCCCATTTTGAGCAGTTGTTCCGCTTCATGTCCTTCCCCCAAAAGAGAAGCGGGGAAATAGTCGCTTTCCGTGCTCCCGGTGTTATAAGCCTTCGTTAATTTTCCGAATAAAGAACGCGATGACTTATTCGATGGGGTAATGGTTGTTTCCAGATAGATTAAACCGTTTTTAATAGCCGGAGGTATAAGGTGTTCCAGCAAAGCGCTGCCGATGCCGCGACCATGAAAATCAGGGTCAACGCCTATTTGCCATACGAAGAGGGTATCGGTGTGGTGGGGGTGGGGGTATGCCGATACAAAACCGATTATTTTATTGCTTACCTCTGCTACTAAACAATATTTATCGAAATGCGTGCATAGCAAGAGGTAACAATAGAGGGAATTGAGGTCTAGAGGGGGGCATTTTTCGGCAATTAAATATACTGCCGGACCATCTGATTTAACGGTATTTCTGATATTAAAATCTGATTTTGTTTCATCCTTCATAACAATCGCCGATAAACGGGGCGTTATCATCGATAACTTCAACAGGTGTGTTTACCGGCTGGTTTCTCCTTGATTACGACAAACAGTCGTTACAGCGGATTCGAATTTAATCCTTTTCTGAGATTATCAAAATCCTAAAATAATTAATTTTTTGACTTTTCTTAAATGTTATTCTAGCATTTTGGGCGTTATTTTTCAATTAGAAAGCTTTTTTATATGTTGTTTTATACCTGATTAATGTAGAATATTAGATGTGGAATACTGATATATGTCGAAAAAATTGAATTCGTTATGATGCGAAGAAACGGAGTATTTGAAGATGGTTAAGAAGATATTGTGTGTGGGGGGAAGCCCCCGTGCAGGTGGTAACTCTGATATCCTGATAAGGCATTTTCTTAATGGAATTGCGGATGCTGAGGTTACCGGTGAGGATATCCTTTTGAGGGACTATCAATTCCGAACTTGTACCGGTTGTGAGATGTGCCGCAAGGATAAAACCTGCACCGGGCTTTCTGACGATATGCAGTTTATTTATCCGAAAATTATGGAATCTTGCGGTTTGATTCTGGTATCTCCGGTACATAATTATAATATAACTGCCATAATGAAATCGTTTATAGACAGGCTGTACTGTTTCTATGATTTCGATGACGAGCGCCCCGGTAAATGGTCGAGCAGGTTGGGCACACAGGGCAGAAAAGCGGTCATTGCTGCCGTGGCGGAGCAAATTGGTGATGAAGAGAGTGGGATGAATCTGACATTAAAGGCAATGAGGCTGCCCCTTGAAGCTTTGGGGTATGAGATTATCGCAGAGCTGCCGGTAACCGGTGTTTTCAAAAAAGGAAAGGTGCTACGGTATCCTGAGTTTTTAGATAGCGCCGAATCTCTGGGGAAGCGATTGGGTATTATAATAAAAAACAGTAAAACCCCTGATTTTTCTGAAATATAATATACCGGTTATTGATTTGTGATATGAACCTTTTTAGCTTTGAAAAGGCTGCAAAAAGTACAAAAACGTTGACAAATGGCTATCACAAAGCTATTATAAAAAACAATAAAAGGAGGGGGGATTCATTATTACGATAACTTGGGAACCCGATAAAACTTTTTATTCATCAATTCATTTACCACAAAGATTATAGTTTTACTATATGTTCAACATTCCATCCGAAACTCAGGGTGGTAATTCTAAGCGGGTTGCCGCTCACTATTTCAGTTTTACAGGTTGTTGAAGGCAGTTTTGTGCCGTTATGGAACTATTGTGCCAGGTGGTAATCGATTTTAATTTTAAAGGTATGATATGACAGCTAAAATAGAAGCGAAAAATCTGGTAAAAATCTACGGAGAAAATACCGATAAGGCTCTGGAACTATTTAACCAGGGGCTTTCACGCAGTGAGATTATTCAGGAAACGGGTCTTACCGTAGGTGTAGCAGGGGTCAATTTTGAAATCGCTGAGGGTGAGATTTTTGTCATTATCGGATTATCCGGTAGTGGAAAATCCACTTTACTGCGCTGTATCAACGGTTTGCTTATGCCCACTTCCGGTTCACTTTTAGTGGATGGCAAGGCAGTGGAAAAATTAAACGAGGAACAACTGCGAAAGCTGCGCGGTGAAGAAATAAGTATGGTTTTTCAGCATTTTGCGCTCTTGCCGAATCGTACTATTACGGATAACGTCGCTTTTGGGCTTGAATTGAGGGGTGTCCCTTATGAAAAGAGGCGGGAAAGGGCTCAGAAAGCACTGGTTAGCGTGGGTCTGGAAGAATGGAAGGACAAACTTCCCGAAGAACTGAGCGGCGGAATGAAACAAAGAGTAGGTCTGGCGCGGGCTCTGGTTATGGAGTCGGGTATCCTGCTGATGGATGAACCCTTCGGTGCGTTGGATGCGCTTATACGCGCTGAAATGCAGGAGGAATTAGTATCCCTGCAAAGAGAAATCAAGAAAACAGTTGTTTTTGTAACCCATGACCTTGATGAAGCATTAAGGCTTGGTGATAGAATCGCTATTATGCGTGATGGTGCCATAGAGCAGATAGGAACGGCGGATGAAATACTATCCGACCCGGCTAACGATTATGTCGACAGGTTTATTCAGGGTGTGGACGTATCAAAAATACTGGATGCCAGGAGTATATCGAAATGGCCCAGAGAGCTTGTTCGAGATACTGAAAGCGTATCGGTTGCATTGCACAGAATGAAAAAAACGGATACGGATTATCTTTTTGTTCTCGGCCCCAGGTATAAATTGGTAGGGATGGTGATGAAGGAAGATCTCTTACCGCTGGCGCAAAAGCGGGAAAAGAATTTTAATGATGTTATAAAAGAAGCCAATACAGTATCCGCCGATACTATAATGAGAGATGTTTATTCTGAGTTGCGTAATGCGGAAAAAGATGTGGCTGTTATTGATGAAAACGGTCGTTTCCTGGGTGTGATAACCCATAGTGTTTTGTTGATGACACTGGATGAAAGAAAAGGGGGTGATGGTATTGCCGAGTCTTGAATTACCCAAACTGCCTTTAGGTGATGCCATCGAGTGGTTTGTCAGATGGCTGATAAAAAATCTGGAAGTGATTTTCGATATTATCAGAGAGGTTCTTAATGCAATTACCGGAGCTTTCAGCGATGGATTGCTGTGGGTACATCCTGTATTCTTAATTGTCATATTTGGTTTATTGATTTGGTTAATCACAGGTAAATTAACAGCTCTTTTAAGTGTACTCGGTCTGGCGCTGGTATGGAATATGGGGCTTTGGCCCCAACTTGTTAATACCCTGGTCCTGGTAGTTGTTGCGGTCGTTATAGCCCTGCTTATAGGTATACCCACCGGTATCCTGATGACGCGCAGCCAGAAACTGGAGGGTGCGATGAGGCCGGTTCTTGATTTTATGCAGACTATGCCACCCTTTGTTTATCTTATTCCGGCTGTAATGCTGTTTGGTATCGGAGTGGTGCCCGGTCTCTTCGCTACCGTAATATTTGCTATACCGCCGCCCGTACGCCTGACTTACCTTGGTATTACACAGGTTCCGCAAGAGATGAAAGAGATGGCAATCGCCTTTGGCGCCAATGACAGGCAGGTGTTGACCAAAGTTGAATTGCCGCTTTCGCTGCCGAGCATAATGGCGGGTGTAAACCAGTGTATTATGCTCGGTATTTCAATGGTGGTCATTGCCTCGATGATCGGCGCCGGAGGTTTGGGCGAAGTAGTGATGCGTTCCGTAAGCCGGCTTGATCTGTCGCTCGGCTTTGAAAGCGGCCTTGCAATAGTCATATTGGCTATGGTACTGGATAGAATGAGCCGTAATGTCGGTTCGGGGAAGAAAACTCCGTTATCCAGAATAATAGAAAAATACAATAATTATCGAAAACAGAAACAGGAAAAAATTGAAGAAGCAGCCTAATATAATAATTATTACTGCTTACAGAAAGGGGGGATGCAAAATAGATAAAGTTTCCGTAAGGATAACCTAAAACTATTAGAAAGAGGAGGAAAACATGTTTAAGAAAATTGGTTATTCAATGGTAGCGGTATTAGCTACTGTCATATTAACAGCCGGGCTTTTGGTCGGTTGTGATTCAGGTTCAAAAACTATCAAAATACCCTATGTCCAGTGGGCTTGTGCCGAAGCCGAATCCCATATGGCACAGTATCTCCTGGAAGAAATGGGTTACGAAGTGGAGCTCAGCACTGTTCAAGCCGGTGTTATGTGGACATCGGTTGCCACCGGTGACGCCGATGTATTTACTACCGCCTGGCTGCCATACACGCATGCTTCCTACTGGGAAGAATACGGCGATGATGTAGAAAAGCTAGGCGTTCTTTTCGATCAGGCAGTTCTTGCGCTGGTAGTTCCTTCGTATGTCACCATCGATTCGATTGCCGAAATGAAAGACCATAAAGCAGAATTTCAGGGCCGTATTGTCGGCATCGACCCCGGAGCCGGTATCATGGAAGCGACGCGTAATACTCTGATGCCTGCCTATGATTTGGATGATTGGAATCTGATGGAATCCAGCGAAGCCGGAATGATATCCGAACTCGAGCGCGCCATAAACAGAGGGGAGTGGATAGCTGTAACCGGCTGGGCTCCGCACTGGAAGTTCTTTGCCTATGATTTGAAGATTCTGGAGGACCCTGAACTCTCCTATGGTGGCATGGAAGAAATTGTTATTATCGGAAGAGACGGATTTACCGAAGATTTCCCGGATGCAGCTGAATTTTTCTCAAAATGGACAATAACAGCTGACCAGCTCGGTGAAGTTATGTATATGATTAATATCGATAAAATGGATCCGGCAGAAGCAGCCAGTACCTGGATAGAAGATAATCGTGATATAGTTAACACCTGGCTTCCCTAGAATTTTAGATAAATAGAGATAAATAAATATGAAAGAGGGGGCTTATAACCCCCTCTTTCTTTATGCCGAATATTCTGGTGCTGACAATAAACTTTTACGAAGAAAAAATGTATGGAGCTTAACCATTAGCGACGAGTATCAGTGAATTAACTGTTAGGGCAAATGAATGAGGATTTTTGATAAAATTCGTCTTTTTGTAGATGTTTCGTAATCAATCTCAGATTTATACCCCGCCCCAGATTCTTTATTCGTCCTTCACGAATTCAGAATGACGATTTGGGGGATTCTCGTAAAACTATCGGGGTTTTTGTTTTTTAATCGCTTCCATCAACGCCAGCAAACCTTTCATGATTTGGAGCGGGGTGGGGGGATTTCCGGGAATCTTGATATCCACCGGTAGGATTTTATCCGCGCCACCAAGCACGGCGTAACTATCTTTATAGATTCCGCCATCGCAGGCGTCATCGCCGACAGCAATGACAAACCCTGGCTGAGGCATGGCTTCAAATGTCTTTTTTACAGCCAGAGCCATATTATGCGTTACCGCTCCGGTAATCACGATAATATCGGCATGTCTCGGTGAAGCCACGAAAGATAAGCCGAATCGTTCAATATCATAGTGAGGTGTCCCGAGGTTGTTCAATTCGATTTCGGCGGCATTGTCGCTTCCCGAATCCACTTCACGGATGGCGATACTCCGGCTGAAAATGTTATCAATATGCCTTTTAAGCTCAAACCCGATTTTGCGGAACTCAGCCAGTTCCGGGTCAAAATCCTGTGCTATTTTTTTACCGAAGAAGTTTCTCAATAAATCAATTATCATATGCTCATCACCTAGAGGTCGTTACCGGCATAGGACAAATTCATGCTTTTGTTGATTACCGGGAAATCGGGGACAATGTTCCCGATTACGGCATGCTCGATTGCAAACCAGTTGCAAAAAGAGGCTGTGCGTACCTTATAGCGGTCGATAACTCCGTTTTTAACGTATACCCAGTGCAAATTCTGTCCTCTGGGTGCTTCAACAACCGTCAGCGAATAGCCGTCGTCGTTTGAACACTGTGACAGAAAAGGCCCTTCATATAAATCATCTATAATGCCATTTATAATATCCGCCGAATTTTTTATTTCCGCAGCTTTTATCATGAACCGTGCCAGTACATCCCCTTCAATTTTTGATGGTAAGCTGAGTTTTACCTTGTTATAGATGCCGTAGGGATGGCTGCGGCGGGTATCGATAGTGGCACCCGAAGCACGGGCTATCGGCCCGCTCAAGTTAAGCGGAGAAACCAATTCCTGTTTGACGATTCCTGTGGTATCGAAACGGTCGATAACCCATGATGAATCACAGGCTGTTTTTAAGGCTTCTTCGAATCTGCTTTTGAAATCCGATAGATATACTTTAAAATCCTTTAGTTTTTCAGTTCCGATGTCCCGTTGAAGCCCCCCCGGTGTGATAATTCCCTTTGAGAAGCGTGAACCGGTCATCAATGCGTTATAGCGCAGTATTTCTTCCCGTAGGATAAACAGCATGCTGGCACCTACCGGATACGCCACGTCCACCTGCATACCGGCCATGTCTCCCAGGTGGGAATAAATACGTTCCATTTCTAAAAGAACTGTGCGTAGCTGCCATGCCCGTGCGGGAATAATGCATTCGTTTATCTTCTCGATTGTCATAGCGTAGGCAGTAGCATTTGCCACGCTTTCGTCACCGCTGATGCTCTCGGCAATAACAACACAATCTGCCGGGTTTCTATTCTCTGCTAGCTTCTCCAGTCCACGATGCTTATAGAAGTGGCGGATTTCCATGTTGAAGATGGTTTCTCCTATCGCGCCGAAGCGGAAATGCCCTGGCTCGATTATACCGGCATGCACCGGCCCGACGGGAATCTGGTAAATCCCTTCGCCTGCCACTTCCTTAAAAATATACTCCGTTCCTTTCGGCTCTTCGTGGTTTAAGTCTAACGCCTGGTTTTTGAAAGATTTAAGCAGCGGATGGAAGCTGTCAGGGTAGACTTCATGCAGGAACAGCCGGCGCGTATCGAATGCTCCCTCGAACTCGATACCGAATCCGTCTTTTATCTCACGCTCGAAATAACAGGCAACCGGAAAATCAAGCGCAATCGAAGGAGCACGTTTGTCTTTAAGCCTTACCTCAAGCGCCAGAAGTTCGGGCACATTGTAATTTTCAAAAACGTAGAATAGCGTAAAACCGCAATGGTCTTCAAAATCCTCGGCTGCCCACATGGCAGTAAGCCTCAGTAATTGCTGGTTTTTAATCAGTAGCATGGTTTCGTCAAACGAATCCAGTTCTATGCAAACATAATCCTCGCCGGAATTATTTTTGCGCAATAAGCACTTGATATTTCGTGCTTCCAGCGTTTGCTTTAGTATTATGCCCAATGTATTCATATATCTTTCCTAAAAACCAAGGTCGGCTATAATACCGTTAAACAGTTCTGTTAATCCGCTCGGTATATAAAGACCCAGTACCAGTAATATTATTATAATCAAGACAATCGGCCAACTCATACTGGCCGGTGTCTCGTAGCGTTTTAATTGCATTTCATCTTCCTTCTGGTTAAAAGCGCGCACCATGTAATATCCGAAACTGGAAGCTATTAAAAACAGCAATAAAAGTACTACGATAAGTAGCGTGACCGAGTAATCTGCAAGACCTGTCAGTATATTTAACTTGGACAGGAATATTGGGAACAATGGCATTCCTAAAACGGATAGACTGCCCAAAATAAGACCCCAGCTCGCCAGCGGCTGCATTTTAAAGGCATTCTTGATCTGGAAGTATTTATTGCTTTCATACTGCTGGTGGAATATACCGGCTGAAAAGAACAGCAATGTCTTGGAGAGTGAATGCCCGAACTTATGGAAAAGCACCCAGAAGATTACCAGCGGCGATGATAGACCGATGCCGAGCACCAACAATCCCATGTGTTCGATACTGGAAAAAGCGATGAATTTCTTGGTATTGGTTCTTGTAGCCAGGCAAAAAGCAGGTATCACTATGCTGATAAGACCGGCGATAATCAGGAAAACCTTTAGATTATCAGCCACGGTTGTCTGTATTGCTATAGAGTTAAGTCGCAGGATGCCGTAAATGCCGATATTCAAAAGGACACCCGATAACAAAGCGCTCACTACGGACGGCGCACTTGAATGAGCGGTAGGCAACCATGTATGGAACGGAACCAAACCGCTCTTGGCGCCGAAGCCGATAAAAAGCAGGATAAATGCGATACCGAAAGCAGTGCCGGATAACGATGGAGCGACTGCCAAAAGCGTATCCCAGTTAAGCATGCCGTCGCTTATGATGTCACGGCTCAAGGCAAAGAGAATGATAATACCGATAAATGAAAACAGCATCGCCGAAGAAGCGATGAAGATATATTTCAGGGATGCGATAATATTCTCTTTAGCCTTGAGAATGACAATCAACAGTGCCGAAAACAGTGTAGTTAATTCCAGGAAAATCCAGTACAGGGCGATGTTATTGGACAGAAAACTGAGAACGATAACAGTGAACAGCAGGTTAAAAGCCCCGTAAAACAGCCTAGTGTTGCTGCTCTCTATCTTACCCTTTTTCAACAGGTCTCTGACATAGCCCCTGGCATAGATTGCGGATAAAGAAAAAATAGTCGTGGCAATCAATATCTCGTATATTGCAAGACGG
The DNA here is from genome assembly GCA_002419135.1 of Dehalococcoidia bacterium UBA5748. GTDB lineage: Bacteria > Chloroflexota > Dehalococcoidia > Dehalococcoidales > UBA5627 > UBA5627. The sequence goes on from DIFM01000047.1 coordinate 18,446, forward strand.
TCGATGGCAAAATAACGGCCGTTCAAGTAATAAACCGGCAACTCTGCGGTCGACAGTATGATAACGGTCAATCCCAGCAGGTAAAACGCATGGACAATGCTAATAGCATTTAAAACCAGGTCATTACCGAGGAACTTATTCTTGCCGCTTGAAACAAGCGCCAGTATGAATAAAATTCCCGGTATGCAATAAGCAAGTATAGCCAGATCTATCATCTAATCCTCTATCCAGATACCTAACCGGTTTAATTTCTTGTGGAACTCTTCCAGGCTGGAGTCGATGCCGAATGCCAGTACCGCCGCCAGCACTATTATCATCAACAGGTCTATCACGATGAGAACCTCTATAATGAACGGCATTTCCGCCATAAAAAGACTGAATAACAGTACTCCGTTTTCCATTGTAAGATAACCGATACTCTTTGTAATCACTTTTTTGCGGCTGAATATTATCATCATCCCCATCAGAGCCAGTGAGATACCGATAACGCCTCCTAACAGCAACGGGCGGTCATCCAGCATGTCACCGGCAAGACCGGTGAAAAAGAAATAGACGATGAATATCAAGACAGCGCTAATCAATATAGAACTAGCCGGAGAAAGGAATGAGAACTGCAAATCCCTTTTTACCGGGATGCGTTTTAAAACATTATGCAGGAACAACGGTATAAAGACGGTTTTGACGATAATGGTTAGCAATGCAATGAACAACAGGTTTAACGTGCCATATTCTATATACATGACAATAGCCATAACTGCCAGAATCATCGATTGAGCGGCATAGATGTTGAAAAGTGATGTCAGTGACCTTTGGGTAATAATCAGCGCTGCCGTTCCCATTATCAGAACGAATAACCCGTGAATAATATCATTAAATAATATTGCGTCTATCATGACAGTAACTCAAAAACTATCGTAACAAATGATAAGAAAAAGGCTATCATAAAGAAATCAGGCAGGCGGAAGAAGCGTATCTTGGCAAAGAAAGATTCAAATACACCCATCGCTACTGCCAGTAAGAGGGCTTTAATTATAAAAGAGGCTACCGATATCAAAATACCCGACAGGGTAGTATCGGTTGCCATTCCCCATGGGAAAAGGATATTTATTAAAAAGGCCATCAATATCAACTGTTTAATGCCGTAAGACAATTCCATCAGCGCCAGCTTCGGCCCCGATTGTTCCAGTATCATGGCTTCGTGAACCATTGTCAGTTCAAGGTGCGTCTCCGGGTTATCCACCGGCACTCTGGCTGTTTCCACTATCAGAATGATAAAAAGCGAAGAGGCAACCAGGAACAGCGTCGGATACTGCAGAATCGAGCCGCTCAACACTGTCCCGAACATCTCCGGTATATCCGTGGTCTTCAGTATAAAAGCCAGAGCTGCACAGGCCATGAGCGTGGTAGGTTCGATAATCGAAGCAATCGTCATTTCCCGCGAACTTCCCATATTGCCGAAGGTGCTGCCGGCATCCAGCCCTGAAAGCGCCATAAAAAAGCGGGCGCATACCATCAGGTACAGGAACAGGATAATATTGCCGAAGCCGCTTTCCTGGGCGGGAATGAACACAATCGGTATGAAAATGGATGCTACCAGTAGAAAGGCAATATTCAAATAGGGGCTGATGCGCATAATAAAGGAAGAATTATCCGAATATACGATTTCCTTCTTAAAAAGCTTGAATAACTGGAAATAGGTTTGCAACAGGGGCGTCCCGCGGCGACCCTGGCACATCGCCTTCACCTTCTTTATCAGGCTGACAATCAGCGGGGCAAACAGGAATACAAAGGTGGTATTCAAAACGGTATAAAGAATCATATTCCAGTTCATAGCCAGAACCCCGCAGTTACCAGTAGCAGGACGATGGTAACGAAGGCATAAACCATGAATGTTTCCAGGTCCTTGTTGTGTTTTTGTGAAATAAATGCAGCTATCTTCATAAATAAGTGTGCCAGCGGCATATAGATACGTTCTTCGAAAAATTTAAAGGTGGTAATTTTAGCTTCCGTGCGCTTTGTGATGCTCTCGGCGCTGTCGAAATACTCTTTTTCGTTGCTTTTTTTAGTGCGGAATATCAACCTGAAAATAGTAACAATCGGCTCCGAAAAACCGGTGGCGGTATATTCCATTGCAGGAGTCTGTTTGGCTATACCGCAGCCCCAGGTTTCGCTTATTCTGACAGGTGCATGGAATAGCTTTAACAGGCCGGCGAATATCAATATTATCAACAATAACAGGATGCTTACCGGTAGCATGTTGGGTACCGGCAGGTCAAAGCCGATTCCGCTTATTATCTGGAAAGAGAATACTCCCAGTACGATACATGTTAATGCCAGTATCGCCGGGCCTGCCAGCATTCCGAAGGAAACTTCTCTGGCTTTACCGGCTTCCCTTGAACGCGGTTTGGCTAAAAATACGACTCCGAAGGCTTTTACGAAACAGGCGGCCGCCAGCGCGCTCATCAAGGCGAATGCGGCTAGCCCGATAACCATCACAATTTCAACTACCGGATTATTCAATTCGAATGATTCCAGGTATGCCTGGAAAATCATAATTTCGCTGGCAAAACCGTTCAAAGGGGGCAGGGCGGAAATGGCGCAGGAGCCGATAAGAAAGAGAACGGCGGTAACCGGCATCTTTTTTACCAGCCCGCCCATCTTTTCGATATTGCGCGTACCGGTTGCCTGTACCACCGAACCGGCAGTCATGAACAGCAGGCTCTTGAAAACGGCGTGATTCAATGTATGGAAAAGGGCGCCGACCAGGCTCAGATTGGCCGGTATCTCAAGTCCATAATAATTGAAGATGACATATAATCCCAAACCGACCACAATAATTCCGATGTTTTCGATGCTGTGATAAGCTAGCAGTTTCTTTAAGTCATGTTCTTTGAGAGCATAGATAACCCCCAGCAAGGCCGAAACAGTTCCAAAGGCAAGCAGCACGAATCCCCACCATAACTCCGGTTGCAGCACATCGAAAGCGAAACGGCACAATCCGTAGATGGCTACTTTCAGCATTACTCCCGACATCAGCGCCGACACGTTGGAGGGGGCTACCGAGTGTGCGTAGGGCAGCCATTTATGGAAGGGTATAATACCAGCCTTGGTGCCGAAGCCGATAAAAATAGCGATAAATGCAAAACTTTTCACGACCTGCGGCAGGGCGTCTGTGGCTTTGATATCGAAAGTGTTTGTATACCTGTAAATCAACAGGAAGGCGATGAAAAGGAAAAGAGTGCCAAACTGCGTCATTACAAAATAGAAAATGCCGGCTTTTTGTGTTTCCGCTTTTTCACGGTCATACATCATCAGTAAGAATGATGAAATCGACATGATTTCCCAGAAAAAGAGAAAGCCGAACATGTTGTCCGCAGCGACAACCATAATCATGGAAAGAATAAAGAGCGGCAGCAGGGCGGTTAAAACAAGTCTTCTTTTTTCAGTTCCGCCATGCTCGATGTAATTGAATGAATAAAGAGCGGTACAAAAACTGACAAATCCGATTAAAGAGATAAAGAAAGACGATAAACTGTCGAAGTGGATATCAAATACCAGTTCCGGTGTTAGCGAATATAGTAACCGAATGCATTCTGCGCCCGACAGAAAGCAAATTAGAGAGGCGGTAGTTATGCAGGCTAACCCCGATAGCAGTACGAATAAAGCGATACGCCGAGCAGTTTTGCCGGGCGTAATCCTTGCAATAAATGGTAAGACGCAAGCCAATAACAGGAGAGAGCATCCGCTTAAGAAAAGAGTTTCCATTAAATAATATATACTAATACCCATAGAAGGGAAAAAATAAGGAAACCCCTTCTTAAGGTCTCCTCTAATTAATCAAATTTACTGCGAACTGTGTGAATTATTCTATTCCAAGTCTGTTTTATTGTCAAACACGTTTACAATGCTATTCAATAACCCTGAGACTTTTTGTTTCTGTAAAGCGGAACATAGAATGACAGTGCAGGTAAAATCCTGGCACAGCAATTATTTCCTATAGCCAAAAAATAGTAGGTTCATTACACACTCCCTTCAGTTACGAGAAAGGTGTTTAAGCAGCTGCCATTTGGGCAGATAGCTCGTTGATAATGGACATTGCAAAATTGATATTGATGGCGTAGCCCATACCTTCAACTCCTACCGCGGATATTTTGGCGTTGGTAATGCCGATTACCTCGCCGTTCATGTTTACCAGTACCCCTCCGCTGTTACCGGAATTAATTGCGGCGCTGGTTTCTATCAGTTCATCAAGAGATTGCCCTCCAACGGCAACCGAGACATGTAATTGGCTGACAATTCCTTCCTTGGCGCTGACTCCCATGTCGAGCGAGTTGCCCATAGCTATCACCCAGTCTCCGACTGACAGTGCCGAAGCATTTCCGATTTTTAAAGCTGACAGATTATCTGCCTCGATTTTAAAAATAGCTATATCAGCCAGTTCATTATAATAGACCGTTTCAAGGTCTGCATCATAGATATCGCCGTTATCCAGCTTTACTTTAATAGTATCGACATCTTTAATAACATGGTAATTGGTAACGATAATGCCGCTCTCATCTATAATCCAGCCGGAACCTGCACCTTCGACAGCATAATCGTAGGTAAGACTGCCCCAGCCGTAGGTATAAACCGTAGTTGTATTGATTGCCACCACACCTGTCCTGACTTCTCTGACAACGTCGGCAATATTGTTAAGTGCCGTTCCCGTGCCGGTTTGACCGCCCGGATTTTGTATTGCTTCTTCCAGTGCATCTATACTGCTTTTTAAAGAATCCAATTCTGCAATGTCGCTTTGCAGCGAGCCGATCTGTTGTATGGCAGATGCCAGTTGTTCTTCCAGTGAGTTTATCTGCGCTTCATTTTTTTCGAGCTGATTGTTTTGAGCAGACAGCATTGATACACCGATTAAAGTAATGATAATCAGAATAATAGTAATCGGTACAAATATCCATTTGATAATTGAATTGTTCATATTTAGACCTCCTGGGTGAATACCGGTTGGATATCGGTATAATTATTAAATATTAGGAATAGGGATTTTTTACCACCCGGTTTCGTTTTTTCGTAGTTTATTCACACTTTTATTTTGATACAACCGCGATGACAGCATTTCCTCCATTTTATTCGATATTAATTTAAGTTTATCGGTTAAAAAGGTAAAGCCGCGAATCCAAAAACTCGTACTGAAGATAAATCGTATTGTCTTTATTATAGCAGAGGTTTTAGGTGAAAAAAATGCTCACAATTATTATTAACAGTGCAGGAAATATTTATTATAGCTGATAAATGTCAAATTACCAGCAGCAATCCGACCAGTGATAAAACCGCAATGGGAGGCAGCGCCGGCATCGGTTTACCTTTCAGGACATAAGATTGAATCATATAGGCGCAAATAAGTCCTGCAAGCGAGAAAGCTGCAACCAGTAAAGCGGAATTAAATCCCATGGCAAAGTAAACAGCCGATGTTAAAAGGAGGGGAAAGCCGATATCGCCTCCACCAAGAATCGAGTGCTTAAAACTCCCGGAAGTGTTTATTGTTTCCGTGCTGATGGCATTTTTGTTTTTCGGGCTTTTCAGACTCTCCTTCCACTCGCTGATGCCGGACGGTAAAACGAAAGCCGGCAGAGTGTCCGATGATTCCATTTTCTTTGCCATCCATGTCATAAACCCGAAGCGAACCGCCAGGAAGTCATAAGCCGCTATTACCAAAAGCAGTATCATGGCAGTCCACGGTGATAAAAGACGTCCGAATACTGCGCCAAGGCTGACCATTGTTAGTATCATGATTATATTATGCAGCCAGATGCGTGGCATAAAAAACCATAAAATACCGATTGTCAGTGCAATAACAATCGATGGTATAAGCGGCATCCAGAAGACCTGAACAATAAATATGCCCCATGAGAACAGGAACGCAAACAGCGCCCTGAATAATAGCTTGAGCGCCGAGAGCGGTATAACAAACAACACCACAGCCAGTACAATCACAACAGCGAAAAAGTAGACTAAGATTGCTCCCAGCGATGAGAATAAAGGGGTTTCACTCACATATTCCGTTACAAATTCCGTTACCTGTGTTTGCGTGGTGATCGACAGGATAACCGAGTTCGAAATGGTTGTAGTTGCAGTTGTTTTTATCGTGTTGGTAGTGGTGGTGGTGGCTGTGGAGGTAGTTGTAGTCGGCCACAGTATTACTTCATCGGGTTGGTCAGGTATAATTATACCATGTTCTATCAGGTAGGATTCCTGTTGTACGATAACGCCGAAGGTAATTGACTGAGCGACAATAAATATTAAAATGCCCCAAAAAACGGGCTTGATTTTAAATTTCTTCCAATTCATTATTTCCCCATTCTAAATCAACAATACTATTATATCCATTCTGATGAGTAAACATCCTGATGTGAGAGTATTCTTTTATGCTTTTATTGCCTCTATGCTAACATATTGGGACTCTGTATGAAAATCATAGGATTGTCCCTTCTGAGCCCGGCGTGTGCTAAAAAAGATTAAGAGCAAAAATAACCGTAGTCGATTCTTTTATTTTAAAAAAGCGTTGTATTTTATGAAAGAACCGCTATAATAAAAACGTGCAGTTTTTAAAAAGGATACTTGATATCTGTCAAAATTAATGTAAAATGTGTGTAATTTATAATGATAGAAGTATTGCGTAATAAAAATCAAACCACCAAGTTCCAGATTCTGGTAGAAATAGCTGCCAAAGGTCCCGATATTCAGCAGCGTGAAATCGCCGGAGAGCTGGATATTACACCGCAGGCGGTTTCCGATTATATCGCACAGCTTATTAGTGAAGGAATGCTGGTGGCGCTGGGACGTTCAAGTTATCGATTGACAAATGAGGGGGTCAACCGGGTAATCAAATCTTTAAAGGAATTAAACTCGTACAATCTATATATACAAAGGGCGGTAAATAATATATCCGTCTGTGCCGCGCTTGCAGAAGATGATTTAGATAGCAGTCAGCAGGTATCATTAAAGATGAAGGGTGGATTGCTTTATGCCTCAACGAAGATTAACGACGGAGCAACGGGTTTTACAGCAACAGCCGCCAAAGCCGGAGAGGATGTCGGAATATCCGGAATAAAGGGTATTGTTCCTCTGGAGACAGGTAAAGTTATAGTTTTTAGAATACCCGATATTACACGCGGGGGTTCCCGTAATGTTAATTACAACTTGCTGAAAAAATGTGCAGGCGATAGCAGCATTATAGCCGGACTGGGGATAGAGTCCTATGCGGCACTTACAAAAATCGGTGTTGATTATTATCGCTACGGTATCGTAGAGGTTGTTGTTGAGGCTGCCAGGACCGGACTTGACGTGTTTGTTTGTTGTGTTGAAGGTGAATTAAACAAGTTGATAATTCGGTTGGAAAAAGAGAAAATCCATTTCCGGTTGGTTGCGGAATCAAGCCTGTAAATGCGATGGACAATTCTCGGTTATACGGTATTTAATTTAATGCAGAAGGAAGAAAGATGAAAAAATCAGTTTATCTTTATGTTTTCGATACAATGGCAGATTGGGAAGTGGGTTATATAACCGCTGAAATAAATTCGGGAAGATTTTTTAAAAAGGGTAGCCCTTCATTAAAACTGGTTACCGTAGGTAACGATAAATCCGAGGTAACTACGCTGGGGGGATTGAAATTCAAGCCGGATATAGAACTTGCCGATTTGAAGCTCAAAGATATAGCTGTTTTAATTTTACCGGGAGGAGATACATGGCTGGATTCCGTCCATGACGCAATGCTGGAAATCGCGGAAAAATGTATTAAGGAAAATATTATTGTTGCCGCAATTTGCGGTGCTACAATGGGGCTGGCATGTAAAGGATTGCTGAATAACAGACCGCATACTGCCAACAATCTTGAGTTTGTGAAAGCCTTTTGTCCCGATTACAGTGGGGAAGCTTTCTATCAAAAACAGCCTGCGGTTACCGACGGCAATCTGATAACGGCAAGTGGTATTGCACCGTTGGATTTTTCAGCGCAGGTTTTTGCCGTGCTGGACGTTTTTACTCCTGAGATAGTGGATGTCTGGTATCAGCTTTACAATACCCGTGACCCGAAATACTATTACACACTGATGGAAGCGATTCAATAACTAAAAAGCCTTAACATATTAAAAAATATCCCCATAAGATTCAAAGGTATATTGACAGCTCCCCTTTTTGTTATTATAATCAAGTAAAATTGATAATTATCAAGAATACTTTATTTTATGGGGGTCTAATTTGAAGCCGTTTAGAAGATTTATGACTGTTATCGGTTTGGTATCCATAATAGCTTTGTCTGTACCATTTATTTCAAGCTGTAAGCCTGAGGTACAGACAGTTACCGCAACCACTACCAAAACAACCGTATCCACTTCAGTTTCGACTGTAACTTCTACCGTAACCGAAACCGTACAATTGATAAGCGTAACCGATGACGCCGGTATAACTTATACCTTCGAGGGGGCGGTCGATACGATAGTGTCAATGGCGCCTTCCATTACGGAAATCGTCTATTTTGTCGGCGCAGATGATAAACTTATCGGTAGAACCGATTACTGCAGCTATCCCGAAGAAGTGAGTGAAGTCGAAAGCATCGGAGGCTACTATGACCCCAACAAGGAGAAAATCCTTCTGCTTAACCCCGATGTTGTACTTGCAGACAGCATTCAATGCACCACCGGGGATGTCGAATGGTTGCAATCGCAAGGATTAACCGTTATCGTGATAGCCCCCTCCGACATCGAGGGTGTTATGAGGGATATAACGCTTGTGGGTGAGCTCTCTGGGCATCACTCCTTCGCGGCTGATGCCGTAGCGGGTCTGCAAGACAGAATAAATGCTGTCTGTAGCGCTCTTGGCGGGATTGATGAAACCGAAAAACCATCTGTATTGCATATTACATGGTTCGACCCTTTATGGACAACCGGCGAACATACATTTATGGATATTATTATTGATATGGCAGGCGGCGTTAATGTTTTTGCTGATGTGGAAGGGGACGTTCAGGTTGACCTGGAACAGGCGGTAATACGCAATCCTGATATTATTACTGTTGTCACCGACCATGGCTCCGAATCATCTTTTTATGGGGTTATTGCGGAAGACTCCCCCTTTAAAGAAACAAATGCCTATTTGAACGGGCATATCTATATCGTTGATTCCGATATTGTCTGCCGCGCCGGTCCGCGTATAGTTGATGCACTTGAAATCTATGCCGGGCTTTTACATCCGGATTTATTCTCTTAAAACAATATAACTCAATATCATTTAATATATACAACCATTCGTGAAGGAAATGCTTTCGGATGGTAGGGCCGGTATCGGTATTGAGTATGTACTTGGCAATAGTTATGATAGCAGAAAAGAAAAACAATTATGCAAATCCGGTCAAATGGAGGGGAAGGTTGCTTGCTGCCGTCTTCCTTTTTATTTTGTTGCTTATGGTAATATTTTTTGCTATAAGTTTAGGTAGTTCATCCATACCTTTGGAAAAAACTCTTAGCATCATAATATCTCAAATACCCTTTATTTCTATCCCCGAAGCGTGGGAAGGAACAATGGAAACTGTGATTATCAATCTGCGTATGCCGCGTGTTCTTTTAGCCGGTTTAACAGGAGCGGCGCTGGCGGTTGCCGGCGCTACCTATCAGGGGCTTTTTCGCAATCCGCTGGCAGACCCTTATCTTATCGGTGTATCTCAGGGGGCGGGGTTGGGAGCCGTTATCGGTTTTTTAATTCCATTAAGCAGTTCATTTTGGAGTTTGAACCTGGTATCGGTATTTGCTTTTATCGGGGGATTGGGAGCGGTATTCGTAGTCTACTCGCTGGGCAAAGTGGGGAAAAGCCTGCCGATGACAACTCTGATTCTAGCCGGTGTCGCTCTGGGGGCATTTTTATCGGCTATTACCTCCTATCTTTTAATAACCAGCGGTGAATCCTTTCATGGCATGTCGTCATGGCTTATGGGAGGTTTTTCGTCTCCTAAGTGGGTTCATGTCTGGATAACCCTGCCAGTAATAATCCTTGGCTCACTTATTATCTGCCTCCACGGGCGTTCTCTGAATGTTATGCAGTTCGATGAAGAGCAGGCTCAACAACTCGGTATCAACGTCGAAAGAACCAAACGCATTTTACTTGTAGTAGCCACCTTAATTACCGCCGCTGCTGTCAGTTTCGGCGGCATTATCGGGTTTGTGGGTATTATAATCCCGCATGCGGTACGTTTAATATGGGGGCCTGATTTCCGTTTTCTGCTGCCGTTGTCTATACTATGCGGCAGTATATTCCTGATTCTTGCCGATCTTTTGGCAAGAACTGTTATGCCGCCCACTGAAATACCGCTTGGAATCGTAACCGCTTTCTTCGGGGCTCCCTTCTTTCTGTATCTGCTGAAGCGTAAAAAGAAAGCGGTTTTTTAGGGAAGGAGAAAAATTATGAAAAAATTATCTTTAAAAAATGTTACTCTCGGATATGGCGAAACAATAGTTTTATCTGGTATCGATATGGACATCTTTTCGGGGGAAGTATTGGGGATTGTTGGTCCTAACGGATGCGGTAAATCCACTCTTATTAAAGGTATAACCAGGGTTGTTCCGCTTAAAGGTGGGGATATTTTACTTAACGAAAAGTCTATAACCGGCATACCACAGAATGATATTGCCCGCACTGTAGCCGTTGTTCCTCAATCGACTGCTCTTCCGGAGGCATTTACCGCTTTTGAAATAGTGCTTATGGGGCGCACTCCGCATATGAAGTTTTTGGAATACGAAGGACAAAAAGATGTTGATATCGTTGTAAAAGCAATGAAAATGACGGATACTATTCATCTTGCCGAAAGGCGTGCAGGAGAGCTTTCAGGCGGTGAAAGACAGCGTTTAACAATTGCCCGCGCTCTGGCGCAAAAACCGCAAATAATCCTGTTAGACGAGCCTACCTCGCATCTCGACATCAACTACCAGATAGAAACTCTCGAATTGATATCGGAACTATGTAAAGAAGAGGGTTTGGCGGTACTTGCCGCTTTACATGACCTAAATCTGGCAGCCCAGTATTGCGACCGAATCATAATGCTGAATAAAGGCCGCATTTTTAATGAGGGCACACCCTGCGAAGTGGTCACTGCCGTAAACGTTAAAGAGGTATACGGCGCCGACGTCTGTATATCTTCGCATCCTATAAACAGGCTTCCGGTTACGCTGGTAACAGGCAGCCGCGGGCATAACGGAAATTAAAAAAGGCAGATAATCGATTGTTTTATAGAGAGGTATGAATGAGCAGTTCGCTGTCAGAAATCATAAATAGAATAGAACCTGTCGATAAAGGGGTAATGGAGCTTGCCCGCAAACGGCAGGATTCGCTTACCAAGCCCAGAGGGAGCCTCGGTAAGCTGGAGGAGGTATCTGTCAGGGTGGCAGGTATGCGTCGCTGCATTTGCTCTACATTCGATAACAAAGCTATTGTGGTTATGGCAGCCGACCATGGAGTGGTAGCCGAAGGAGTCAGTGCCTATCCCCAGTCGGTAACGCGACAGATGGTCTATCCGTTTCTTAGCGGATGCGCCGCTGTTAACGTTTTTGCCAGGCATATCGGAGCGCGCGTGGTAGTGGTGGATATGGGGGTAATCGGCGGTTTCGAACCTCATCCATTGCTGCAATCCAAATCGATAGCATTCGGTACCGCCAATATGGCTACAGGTGCGGCAATGACTCGTAAACAGGCAACCGATTCAATAGAAGCAGGCATTGCCGTTATAGAATCTCAAATAGCTGAGGGGTTGGATATCATAGGCACCGGTGAAATGGGAATCGGTAACACCACTGCCGCCAGCGCCATTTGTGCGGCGGTTACCGGAAGAAATGTGTCGGAAGTTGCGGGGAGGGGAACGGGTATCGACGATAATCAACTGGAGCATAAAATAGAGGTCATTAATCGGGCTCTGGAGGTCAACCGACCCGACGGCAACGACACCATTGATATTTTATCGAAAGTAGGCGGTTTTGAAATCGGCGGGCTTACCGGAGTAATACTGGGTGCAGCTGCCAACCGTATCCCCGTAGTTATAGACGGTTTCATATCGGGGGCGGCGGCTTTACTTGCGGTTAAACTGTCGCCTCAGGTAAAAGATTACCTTATTGCATCGCACCTGTCCGAGGAGCGCGGACATCGCATTATGCTGGAATATATGGGTTTGATACCTCTTTTGGACCTGGATATGCGTCTGGGTGAAGGCACCGGAGCGGCTCTGGGGATTTCTCTGGTTGAGGCATCGGTAAAGATATTAAAAGAGATGAAAACCTTTCAAGAAGCGGGTGTATCGGATAAGGATACGGAGGGTTAGATGGGCTTCTGGATAGCGTTGCAATTTCTTACCATTATCCCCATGCCCTTTAAAAAAGAACCGGAAATGCGGGAAATCGCCTCTTCTCTGGTCTTTTTCCCGATAGTCGGCTTACTTATCGGTCTGCTGCTGTTTTTAGCTAACTGGGGATTGGGAGCGGTTTTTTCCCCTGTAATTACCGCTACTCTAACGTTATTGGTTTGGGTATTAATCAGTGGCGCCATGCATTTGGACGGACTGGCAGACAGCTGCGACGGGTTGGCAGGCAGTACTGCCGAAAAACGGCTGGAGATTATGAAGGATAGCCATACCGGGGCTTTCGGTGTGGTCGGTATTTCTCTTCTGCTACTGGTCAAGTTTGCGGCTATGGTTTCACTATCCGGCTGGGATTGGGAAGCGCTGCTGCTGGCGCCGGTATTCGGGTCGTGGGCAATGGTTTTGTCAATTACCGCCTTCCCGTATGCACGCAAGAAAGGGGTGGGGCAGGCATTCAAACAGGGTGCTACCGCATTGAAGTTGGTTATAGCATCGCTTATAACACTGGCCGCCGCCGTATTATTGGTCGGGTGGTGGGGTATTGTCATGATGGCAGTAATATGTCTGGTTACTATCACGATAGGCTCCTTTTTCAAATCACGATTGGGGGGATTAACCGGTGATACATACGGAGCCGTCAAGGAAGTTAATGAAGCAGTCGTGCTGATTGTTACACCTGTGCTGCTTTCGATTGGTTTTTAAGGAGTTTAGATTTTGAAATTATATCTGATTAGGCACGGGCAAACCGAATTAAATAAGGTCAGACGTTTTCAGGGACGTATCGATGTGCCTCTGAATGAAACGGGAATCGGGCAGGCGCAAAAACTGGCTTTAAGATTATCCTCCGAGCCTTTGGATAAAATATATACCAGCCCGCTTTCAAGGGCACAGCAGACGGCTGAAATAATCCGCAGTAATCATCAAATTGACATAATGACTAACGAAGAGCTGGTAGAGATGAGTTTCGGCAGCTTGGAAGGAAAGACATACTGGGAGGTAAATGAAATCTTCCCCGATTGGAACGCTTCTGTTTTCGATTTTACCTTTGCCGGCGGAGAAAACCTTGATAATCTCGTTGTCCGTATGAAGTCTTTCCTGGATATTGTTAAAAAACAAGATGAAAACTCGAATATACTTCTGGTAACGCATTCCGGTTGTTTGAGAGTCATTCTCTGTCTTTTACTTGGCATCGATGTAAATAAATGGTGGCAGTTTAAAATAGATGTTGCCTCGCTTACCGTAGTGGATAACGTTACGCAGGGGGCTGTCTTAACGTTGTTGAACGATACTTCGCATTTGAACGGAGGATAAAAAGTAATAAGCTGTCATAAAAAGATTATATAGTGAAGACTGTAGTGGGAGAAATAAAAGTCCCGATGAAATCGGGATGAGCTTGTTGAGCTATCCCTCATCAGTCTCGCTAACGCTCGACAGCTTCCCCCAAGGGAAGCCATTTTTAAGTCCCGACCTGTCGGGATGGCAGACTAATTAATCGGACTGACGGATGAGGGTGATAACAAAGTCTCGACCAGTCGGGACTAAGGTGCAAAAGCGACGGCGTGAAAAAATACAAAAACTCTCGCTTTTCCCCTCTCAGCCGGCGGAGAGGGGAATTAAAAGGGGTGAGGTAGAAGGAAAATGGTGAAAAAAGCGTTTGTATCATGGAGCGGAGGAAAAGATTGTTGTCTTGCATGTTATCGGGCTGCCGATAGCGGGCTGGATGTCCGCTTTTTATTGAATATGGCTGGTGAAGACGGTATGCGTTCCCGCTCTCACGGGCTTTCAAAAGAGGTTCTGGAAATGCAGGCTGAGGCTATGTTTCTACCAATTATTCAGCGGAAAACAAGCTGGGATACCTATGAAGATGAATTCCGTAAAGTTCTGATGGAATTAAAAGAACAGGGTATAAAAGATGGTATTTTCGGTGATATCGATTTGGATGAGCACCGCGAGTGGGTGGAACGGGTCTGTTTAAGTTGCGGGATTACCCCGCATCTTCCCCTATGGACGCAGAACCAGTCTGCATTGCTAAGAGAGTTTATCAATAGCGGTTTTAAGGCAATAATAGTGGCTACCGACGCTGCTGTGATGGGGCAGGAGTGGCTGGGTAGGGTAGTCGATTCAAGTCTGCTGGCTGACTTGGGAAATGCCAAAAATATTACACCTTGCGGTGAGAACGGTGAATATCATACACTGGTTACCGGAGGTCCTTTATTTGAAAAAGAACTGGAAGTAGTCAGCGCTGAAAAAATCTTGAGGGATAAACACTGGTTTTTGGATATAAAGTCCTGTAAATATAAGGATAAAGGGGTTTAAGTTGAGCTGTATTTTAATAACCGGCGGCGCCCGGGCGGGAAAAAGCAGTTATGCCCAGAAACTGGCTGCCGACATTGATGAAAAGGTATTGTTTGTGGCAACCGCCGAGGCTAGAGATGAGGATATGCGCCTGCGTATCGAAAGACATAAGAAATCACGCCCTTTAAATTGGGATACCCTGGAATCCCCCTCAGAAGTCAGCAAAGCAATCAATGAAAAAGCAGGGGAGTATCCTGTTGTTGTTATAGACTGTATAACCATGCTGGTTTCCAATATTATGCTCGGTGCGAGTGATGAAAAATCTGCCGAAAGCGCAGTCTTGAAAGAAATCGATTCTCTGATAAATGCCATGAAGGCAAAATCGGCTGCTTTTATACTGGTGTCAAACGAGGTGGGGCTGGGAATAGTTCCCGATAACGAGCTTTCCAGAAATTACAGAGACTTACTTGGCCGGGCAAATCAGTTACTGGCATCTTATGCCGACGAGGTTTACCTGCTGGTTGCGGGTATCCCTGTTAAGGTCAAGTAGAAGTGAACCCCAAATATATTTGAACATATACCTTTTACCGGCATCTCCTCGGATTTTTATACTAAAGTTGAATAAGTCTATTACTTTATAAATGAAATAATTCTACGGATTTTTCAGACATTCATCGTGATTATCTATATTGCGGAGGATAAAAACTTCCCCCTTGCGTTCGAAGGTCATACGGTATTTATCATCTACATAAGCCTCGAAAATACCTGGGACCTTCTCTATAGGGTGGCTGCGTAAACCTGGATGTCGAAAATCGTTGTCCAAAAACTTCAGTGCTTTATCCGCCTTGGCTCGGATAGATATCGGCAGAAGGTTATATTGCCTTACAAAACGTTCTGTTAGTACGATGGGCATTATTAAGCGCCCGTGTCTTTTTCCTCTTTATCGCTTTGCCGGTGAAGAAAGGCGATGGCATCATCGCTGTCTTTGAATCTATGTACTTTGCCGCTGCGGATATCTTCTTCGGCCTCTCCCTCACCGTTTTGCCAGCGTTTCGTCCAGAACCAAGCCTGTTCTTTGCTGACTAACTTCATAACCTTGAGTACGATATCACCGTCTTTAATCTGCACATCAACGAAATCACCCTCTTCAATACCCAGTTTTTGCCGCACCGAAGCGGGTAGGGTAATTTGTGCCTTTTTACGTATTTGAACCATTTCAGACATAAAAAATCCTACTTTCCAATATTCTTACTTTCTAACTATACATTATAATTGAGGGAGTGTCAATGTTCGAAAACAAGTTAGCCCGGCTATGCACCGGGCTAACTTAAAGGAGAAATTTTTAAAAAAGAAATATTGTATTAACTATTTGGCTGTTGTTTCGATGGTCTTCGGTTCGCTTTCCACTTTAATCTGAATCTGCTTCTTCTTTTTCTCTTCCGCTTTGGGCATGGTAATTGTCAGGACACCGTTACAGTAAGAAGAGGCGATTTTCTCGGTATCCACTGTATCCGGCAGCCTTAGCGCCCTGAAGAAAGAACCGACCGGCCGCTCTTTGATAAGATAGTTTACCCCTTCCTCAACGTCAGCTTTTCTCTCGGCTCTAATGGTCAGAACATTATCCTCGATTGCTACATCGATTTCCTCCGGCTTAATGCCCGGAACGGATGCGTTTACGATAATGTCGTCATTCTTCTGTAAGACGTCTATCAAGATATTCCAATCCTCCGCTCCCTCGCGATAACTTGGTAAACCACCGATTCTCCATAATCTGTCCATTGTATCCTCCATCTGTTTTAATTCCCTGTAGGGATTCCATCTCTGAAGTACCATATCAAAACCTCCTTTTTATAAAATCGTTTTAAAATTAGCAATCTCGACCAACGATTGCTAACATTATTATATAATGCTAATTGCGGTTTGTCAATACCCCTAACAATTAGTTATTAAGTTAATAGCAAAAAGTATTTTATGGGAATATCAGGGAATGCGAATACATAGTAAGAAATGTTAAATTGATGGCAACGGTAAATATTTTATCTTGTGAAGGTTGGTTTTGGATTTTCGGGTTTTCCGTAACCCAATTTCTTAGCTTTATCTGTCCAGCCGCAGTCGGTTTTGAAAGGCACCCCTTTTTTACCGGCGCCGTATGCCCATTCGCAACGGTATTCGCGGCACACTTTCGGTTTGGTATCATGGATGGTGCAGATATATTTATGATTATCGATTTCCTGTGCAAACGGGCAGTGGGTGATTACCTCTCCGTCCTCCGGGTTTTTCCAAAGGTCGCCATAACCACCGGTTGGAGGAACGCTAGCGTATCTAAGTATGTCTTCCCGTCCCTGCTGCACCCACCTCCGGTAGTCCGATGGTTTGGTAATCATAACGCTCGGCGCGCTGCAGCACTTGCCGCACATAGAACATTTTGGTCTCTTGCGGAGTTTATCGCTCATAGATGTTTTAATTCCTCAGGCTGTGGATAGGGGCAGGTATACGGCCGCCTCTGGCAATAAATGCCTTGCTTGAGAATACGTTGACTGCCATAATCGGGCTGCTACCGAGTAGCCCGCCGAATTCTACAAAGTCACCCACCTTTTTACCGGGTACAGGGATAATTCTTACAGCTGTCGTCTTGTTGTTTATCATACCTATAGCAGCCTCGTCTGCAATTATGGCGGAAATAGTATAGTCAGGGGTATCTCCCGGTACGGCAATCATGTCCAGTCCGACGGAGCAAACACATGTCATAGCCTCCAGTTTTTCCAAACTGAGCGCACCTGCTTTAACAGCCTCAACCATTCCGGCATCCTCGCTAACAGGTATAAATGCTCCCGAAAGGCCGCCTACCTGTGAGCTTGCCATTGTGCCGCCCTTTTTAACGGCATCGTTTAGTAACGCCAGTGCAGCAGTGGTTCCGGGGGCGCCGCATTTCTCCAAACCCATATCTTCAATTATATTGGCTATGCTGTCTCCTATGGCAGGGGTCGGCGCCAGTGAAAGGTCGACAATCCCGAAGGTCACTCCCAAACGCCTTGATGCCTCAGTGGCAACCAGTTGCCCCACGCGGGTTATTTTGAAAGCGGTTTTCTTAATCGTCTCGGCAACCTCTGTAAAATCGGCATTCGGTGATATTTTTTTAAGGGCGTTATGCATTACGCCCGGACCGCTGACACCTACATTGATAACGCATTCCGGTTCCCCGATTCCGTGAAAGGAACCCGCCATAAATGGGTTATCCTCCGGTGCGTTGCAAAAAACGACCAGCTTGGCGCAGGCTATACCGTCTTCCTTTGCCGAGAGTTCGGCAGATTTTTTAATGACTTGCCCCATCTGGGCAATGGCATCCATATTGATACCTGCTTTAGTGGTAGCTATGTTTACCGAAGCGCAGACTCTTTTAGTTTCGGATAAAGCTTCGGGTATGGAATCCACGAATCTTCTGTCTCCGTCGGTATAGCCTTTGTGCACCAGCGCGCTGTAGCCGCCGATAAAATCGACGCCGGTGGTTTCTGTGGCTCTGTCCATTGCCATGGCAATCTTTATATAATCACCGTTTGCGGCTTCGCCGATAATAGAAACCGGTGTTACGGAAATTCGCTTATTGGTGATGGGTATGCCGTATTCCCTCTCGATATCCTCTCCGGTTTTTACCAGTTTCTCTGCTTTCCGTGTTATCTTGTCATAAACGCGTTTGGCAAGTTCATCCATATCGCTATGGGCGCAATCCCGTAAAGAAATACCCATAGTTATGGTTCTGATATCCAAACTCTCACTGGATATCATTTTTATAGTTTCTAAAATCTCATAGGTGTTTATCATTATTCTTCTCCCCGAAGACCTGTCACGCAGTTAATCTGCAGCAATTATTATATTTTATGCATGGCGTTGAAAATATCTTCGCGCTGGATTCTGATAGAAAGCCCCATTTCTTCTCCCTTGTCATCAAGTTTTTTTGATAACTGGTCGAAGGTAAGATTAGGATTGGAAAGGTCTACCAGCATTATCATGGTAAAGATGTCCTGCAGCGTAGTTTGAGTGATATCCAGTATATTGATATTGGCTTCCATAAGTATGTTGCTGACCGCGGCGATAATTCCTACCCGGTCTTTTCCGATTACTGTAATAATACCGCGCATATTTCTTTCTCCCTGAATATTATACACACGATTATACACCAAACAGTTAGTATTCTGCGATATATTCAGGGGTTGGTATTTGTAACGGCGTGCCGCTTACTGTATTGCATATAATAAAACCAGGCGAGGAGGGGAAATATTATAAATATTCTAATAAACAGTACTATTCTTTAATAACCGGTTTGGGTTTTCCCTCGCTTCTACGGTGGAACAACCCTTTCCCGTATTTTTGGAAAAAGACAGCCAGTAACACAATGCTGACACCCATAATTCCCAGAATAAGCGGGAAGATTGCCGAACCCTCGAAGATGTCGAAAACCAGATTGAAAATATATATATACACGCCGATTACGGAAAAAACCATAAACATTACTTCGCGTAAAAAGAGGCTTACACCTGCCATTATCAGATACACCGCAAGGAACAATAACCCGAACAGGATGCTTTCACTGTCGAAAAAGAGAATAGTTGAGGTAATCAAAAACCAGACCAGGCCGTAAAGCTTTACCCAGAAGGCATAATTTTTCATTTTATAGATTGTCATCCAGATTCCGAAAAGTATGAAGAGAGCGCTTATGATAGCAGTGCTTTCGGTAAAAAGAAACGATTCTCCCCATATCATCTGCACTATATCAATTAAAGTCAGATGGGTAAATACGGCTGCCGGCAGGGCGATTAACGGGAAGCGTGTGTAGTATGTAACCGCAATTGCCCCGGCAAGGCTGATTAGTCCCATAGCAAGAACGGCAAACCTTAATTCGTAGAACGAGGCGCCTTCAGCCCAGAATCCGGTCAGACTGGCTACAGTATAAACCAGAAGAGGCAAAATAGCTGTGGCAACGAATAAAAGCAAGCCCCCCGCCGTTTCGAATTTTTGAGAAAAACGTAACCACAAACCCAGTCCACCGATAACAACAATAGCGATTAAAGCGACCGCAAAGCGCGCCCACTGGGAAAAATCATCCCAACTCATCCCTATAAAAAGCGTGAAAGACAGCAATGCCAGGAACCCGCCAAAATAATAAAGCACCGTAATCAGGTTAAAACCGCTCTTTTTTTCAGCGGACGGTTTAATTTCTATATTTTCCTGCTTAATGATGGTTTCAAGTTGTTTTTCGGATATAATGCCCTGTTTTTGCCACTTTTTAAGGTCTGTAACGTCAAAACTATTTTTGCCCATTATGTGTTTCCTCTCTACAGGTTGGGGTAATTATGGCATCTGTCACCTGTAAAATCAATAAACTATTATCGGCAAGTGAAAATTCATTAAGAATTATTTATTTAAAATACTGTTGTTGCAATGAAATATAAAAAATAATGTAAATAAATAAAAATGTGTTATAATCATATAGTTATAAAGGTAACAATATAGTAACATAATGGTAATGATTATTAATTATGGTTTGCAATGGTTGATTCAATATATAGTTTAAAGGCAGTAGTTGCCATCCTCGCAGACAAACGGAGAAGGAAGGAGGTATGAAATGGCAGAAGTGTTTCACCCTGATTTATCATTGTCTGACTGCAGGGTAGATATATATAAAGATGTGATTGACTATGCAGTATGGGGGGCGCATATGAAAATACTGATTATTGAAGCAGACGGGAATACAGTTGATTTTATAAAAAATGTATTCGATGTCGGTTGGCCTGAAGCGGAATTCGTATTTGCACACAGTGGGAAAAATGGTATAGGTTTGGTAGAAAACGAAAAACCGGATGTAGTACTGTTGGATCTGGGTTTACCGGATATGAGCGGGTTTGAGGTTTTAAAGCAAATTCGGCATAACACCGAAATGACAATAGTATTAATGACAGTCAGAGATGATGAATCGGATATCGTTCATGGCTTAACCCTCGGCGCCGATGAATATATTATTAAGCCGTTCAGGCAGCTGGAGCTTTTAGCCCGTATCAGGGCTTTAACAAGAAGGAAGTTGTCGGTATAAGAAGACTTATCGATTAGTTACGGTGCCTTAAAATTCGGAAAATCTATCCGTCAAATTATTTACAACGGCCGGGAAATAGATGTTACCCTCACCGAGGGACGCATTCTTCATAAACTGATGGAAAGCAAGGGGAAAGTAGTTACGTCTGATGAAATCGCCAAATTGATATGGGGAGAGCGTTTCTATAGTTCCATTAATGTTAAATCTTATATGCACCGCATTCGCCAAAAGCTGGAAGACGACCCTGCCAAGCCCGCACTGATAATTAGCGAGCCCGGGGTAGGTTATTATATAAAGCTACAGGATTGATACAGCTTTAAGGTTGTTCTTTTAATAATTTGAAAGCCGAGTTAAAAACCCGGCTTTCTGTTTTTTCTATGCTTATAGGTATGTAGGTAGTCAAAGAGTAGAAAATCAGAGTATCAATTAAAGACTGCCGGAACACTCTAACCTGTATTATATTTTCTAATGGCATTGTAGTAGAATAATCGAAAAGCAGGAAATTACTCGATTTCCGGCAAATAATTACTAATGTATGGGAAATATATTGTATAATAATATATACGACAATAGCTGTTGTCACGTTTATCGAGGAGGGTGAAATGAATAGCAAGTCACAAAAGTTCAGTTCTCATCAGCTGCTGGTTTTGTTGTTTCAGACCAGGGATTTAATGCTCAATTTGAAACGAAAAGAACTCAGAAAATTCGGGCTTACCTTCGAAGAGGCTACAATATTGCTTTATATTAAACGACTCAAAGATAAAACAACCCCCGTGGAGTTATCCCGCCAACTGCTTCGTAAACACCATTCGGTTACCGGTTTGTTACTCAGGATGGAGAAAAAGGGACTTATTGTCAGAAACAAAGACCTCAGGAGAAAAAATATGATACGCGTATCCATGACGGAGAAGGGCGAAGAACTATATAAGAAAGTTTATAAAGAGGACAGCCTGGAAAAAATGGTGGATTCGCTTACTGAGGAACAGAGGCAAAGCCTGTGGGAACATTTGAATATTCTGCGTGACAAATCACTGGAAGGTTTGAAAATGAAGGAAAAGCCTCCGCTTCCTGATTAAAAGTGGTAAATGTCGCTTTTTTAACAGACATCCCATTCTTTACAAAATTGCGTTGGATAACCTAAAATACGAGGTCGGGGCGATTAGCTCAGTGGTTAGAGCGCTTGCTTCACACGCAAGAAGTCATTGGTTCAAATCCAATATCGCCCACCATTCTGTACAAAAGGTGGGACTAAGATTTTCTCCTCAATTATACTCTTCTGTGTCAAACAAAGGAACGAATGTTACTAAATTATCAGAAAATTACAAAATAACAATTGGTTCCGGTTTCAACAAGGTAATTATCTTATCGTAACTGCCGGGTTATAAATATGATGGCAACTACTACTCCCCCCGGTACTTAAATTATAGAAGGGTCTTATTTGTCGGACCGGCGACTTTCGGGCTTTCCGCTTACGTCAAAGGTAGAGGTATTCGGGGGTTGGGCGTATGAAGCCATCGGAACTTAACGATGGTATAATAGAAAAAGCAAAAAAGCTGTAAAATAGATTAACCGTAGCAGTAATTTTGACGTTATGTGTCATTGGAAAGTGATAAAATATCCCGAAATGATGAATGCTTATCTTGATATCGAGACTACCGGACTGTCGTGGGAATACGCGCAGATTACCGTTATCGGTATCTACCTCGCCGATAATTTCAGCGACAGGTTGATTCAGCTGGTAGGGGAAGATGTTAACTATAACAATCTCGTATCGTCATTAAAGGGGATTGAAACTATTTATACCTACAACGGAAGCCGCTTTGATTTACCCTTTATTAACAATGCGCTGGGGATAGATTTGGCAAAGTGGCTCAACCATCATGACTTGATGTACGATTGCTGGCGCTGCAATTTGAAGGGTGGTTTGAAATCCGTTGAGCAGCAATTGGGTATATCCCGTAAATTGCAGGGAATCGGCGGCCTTGATGCGGTCAGGCTGTGGTGGCAATACCGTAATTACGGCGATTTGAGCGCTTTGAAAACCCTTCTAAAATACAACGGTGAAGATGTTATAAATCTGCAGGTATTAAGATACAGGCTGCAGTTGTTTAGAGCCGGATAACCATTATATAAAAGAGATTTGTGAAAAGAGGATAAGATGTCATCGAAATTGCTGTCAAAAAGTAAATATCTGAACGGATTACAGTGTCCGAAGTTATTGTGGATATCCTTTAATCGACCGGATTTAATTCCGCAGCCGGACGCGGTAACGCAGAATAGATTCGACCAGGGAAATCTGGTGGGTAATCTGGCAAAGCAATTATTCCCGCAAGGCGTTGATATCCCCACGGATGATTTTATGGAAAACATACGTATGACAAAGGAATTACTCAAACAGAGAAAACCGTTGTTTGAAGCGGCAGTAATGGTGGGGCAACGCTATTCCAGGGCAGATATCCTGTCACCGGTTAACGAAGAAGAATGGGATATAATCGAGGTTAAAAGTTCTACGGAAGTTAAGGATATCAATCTCCACGACGTCTCTTTTCAGAAGCTGTGCTGGGAAGACAGCGGCGTTAGAATCCGAAAATGCTTTCTGGCTTACATCAACAATAAATATATAAAAGACGGCGATATAAATCCGCACGAATTGTTCATTCTGGAGGATATCAGCGCACGCGTTGAGGAAGTCGGCAATGACATATTGAATAGAATCGATGAGATGTTTGAAATCGTAATTATGGCGGACTGCCCCGAAACGCCGATCGGCCCGCAATGCGATGAACCGTATGAGTGCGCTTTGAACGGCTTTTGCCGTGCTAATCTGCCGGAACATAATGTTTTCACGCTATACTACGGAGGCAAAAAAGCCTGTGAATTATACAACCTGGGCATTACGGAAATTGCCGAAATACCACCGATTTTTCAACTCAATGAAAAACAGCAGATTCAGCGTTCATGCATTGTTAATAACAACACCCATCTGGACAGGGAGCGTATTCAGCTCTTCCTTGGCCAGTTGCAGTATCCTTTGTACTTTCTCGACTTCGAGACTTTCAATACGGTAATACCCTTATTCGACGGTACGCATCCTTACCAGAACATACCCTTCCAGTTTTCTTTGCATATAAAGGAAACCCCGGAAAGCGGCCTGCGGCATATTTCATTTCTGGCGAAGGGTAAGAACGACCCGAGGCCGGATTTACTTGACTCTTTAAGCAGAAATATCGGCGATAGCGGCAGTATTGTTGCATACAACAAGCAATTTGAAGAAAAAGTGCTTAAAGACTTAAGCATTGCCTTTCCGGAATATGCCGACCGGATTAACTCCATGCTGCCCAGATTTATAGATTTACTGGTGCCATTCCGCGCTTTTGCCTATTATAATCCTTCACAAAAAGGAAGCGCATCGCTGAAAAAGGTATTGCCGGCGGTTACCGGTATGGATTATATGGGATTGGAAATCGGCAAAGGGGATGATGCCAGCCTGGCATATCTCGATATGACTTACGGGGATTTAAGCGATGAAGAATGCCTTACTATAAGGGAGCAATTACTGGCTTACTGCGGGCTGGATACCGAGGGAATGGTAAGGATTATAGAAAAATTGGAAGAGATAACGAATAAATAGGGCTAGCTGCCTCTCGGTTTTGGTGATTAAGTTAGAAATAGACTTTAAGTCGATGATGACTTAGCAATTTTATGCACTTTTTACTACTGTATATTTGTATATGTAGAAGAGCTAATAAAACTTGTTGATATTATTTTTAAGATGTAAAATAGGGTTTAATTTACATTGAATACACTGTAATGACATTTTAGGAGGATGATATTATGGCAAGCCTGAATTTCAAAGGTAAGTCTATCATCCAGAACTACCACCTTGCTGTTAAATACCATGAGTTAATCCCCGATAAAGAAAAAAGCCTCACTGACAAAGTAAGTTTAAACGATAACCTGATAATCCACGGCGACAATTTAAAAGCTCTAAAAGCCTTGCTGCCTACCTATGCGGGTAAGATTAAATGTATTTACATAGACCCGCCATATAACACAGGCAACCAGACTTGGGTTTACAATGACAATGTTAATTCCCCGATGATGCAGGAATGGCTAGGCAAGACTGTTGATAGAGATGATTTAACACACCATGACAAATGGCTGTGTATGATGATGCCTAGATTAAAGTTGTTAAGAGAATTGCTTAGTGACGACGGGGTAATAGCAATTAGTATTGACGATACAGAACTTGCGAAATTGAACT
Organism: Dehalococcoidia bacterium UBA5748; assembly: GCA_002419135.1. GTDB lineage: Bacteria > Chloroflexota > Dehalococcoidia > Dehalococcoidales > UBA5627 > UBA5627. Next base: position 43,475 of record DIFM01000047.1, read on the forward strand.
GTATAATGGATGAGATTTTTGGGGAAGAAAATAAAGAGGAGATAATATGCTGGCGAAGGCGACATAACCAACCGAATGATAAAAGTAAAGCTATATCAAAAGTTGCAGAGTTTATCGTCGTTTATGCAAAGAATCTGGAAATTTTAAAAATTAAAAAAGGATTTCACGGTTTACCCCTTACTGGTGATTTTTCAAATCCAGATAATGACCAAAAAGGAGATTGGGCTTCAAAACCATGGAAGGCTGGAAGCAACCAAACCGGTTGTAGATACGTGATTACAACGCCTTCAGGAAAACAGCTTGATGAAGAGTGGTTAGGCGAAGAACAAACTTATTTAACTTATTTGGAAGAAGGTAGGATGTATTTCCCGAGAAAAGGAGATGGTTTCCCTAGAAAAAAATATTATAAATTCGAACGTGAAGAAGAAGGGCAGTGTGCAAATAACTTTTGGGGGCATGAAGAATTTGGTTCAAATCAAGAGGCTTCTGAAGAAATAAAGAAACTAGACATTGAATTTGATAATCCAAAGCCTGTAAGGCTAATTAAAGCTATAATACAAATATTTTCACACGAAGATTCTTTTATCCTTGATTCTTTTGCTGGTTCTGGTACTACTTCTCATGCAATACTTGATTTAAATAAAGAAGACGGGGGCAATCGTAAATTCATACTCGTTGAATGTGAGGATTATGCTGATAGCATTACAGCAGAAAGAGTACGGCGCGTAATTAAAGGCGTGCCAGAAGCGAAAGATGAAAAGCTAAAGAATGGTCTTAGCGGCACATTCAGTTATTTCGAGCTTGGCGACGCTATTGAAGTGGAGAGTATTCTGGAAGGCGATAAATTACCAAGCTATATGAATCTGGCGCGCTACATTTTTTACACCGCAACGGGAGACGAATTTATCCCTGAAAAAGTGGATGAGGACAAGCATTTTATCGGCGAATCAAAAGAATACGAAGTATACTTATTCTATAAACCTGATATAGCTTATCTTAAAGCTACGGCATTAACACTCGATTCGGCTAAAGAATTGGGAGATTACAATGGGAAAAAGAAGCTGGTGTTTGCCCCTACTAAATATCTTGACCTCGCTGATGGTGAATTATTAGCCAAGCATGGAATAAAAGGGCTGGAATACTGCCAATTGCCTTTCGAGATTTACAGGTTAAAAGAGTGATATGGAACTAAAAAAATACCAGAGAGATACGCTTGCAATAATTGAAAGGTATTTGCGTGAGCTTGTTGCTGAAAAGGAAAACGGCGAGAAGATTAAAAAAGCCTTACCGCCGGAACTATTGGCTTCTTTACCTAAAACCGATTATACGGAAACAGCTTGGGATAAAGTTACCAACGGAAGGACATATTATCCTAAAAAGAACGGTTTGGGCGGAAATATTGCGGATTTTTATATCAAATTACCGACAGGCGGCGGAAAAACACTGCTTGCCTGTCACACAATTGACCTGATAAACCGTACTTACCTTAAAAAACAAACCGGAGTAGTTTTATGGATAGTACCAACACAGACTATCTATGCTCAAACGTTAAAAGCAATCAGCGACAGGGCACACCCCTACCGCCAGGTACTTGATATTGCCAGTGCCGGACGCACTATAATTTGCGAAAAAACCGACCGTTTTTCACGTGAAGACGTCGAACAAAACCTTGTGGTAATGTTGCTAATGTTACCATCCGCCAACAGGCTGAATAAAGACGTTCTGCGAATGTTTAAGGATAACGGCGGTTTTATGGATTTCTTTCCTTTAGAAGATGACATTAAAGGAAATGAGGAATTAATTAACACTTTCCCAAATCTGGATTATTTCGGGCAGCAAGACGGCTTTTTTGGTAAAGTCGCTAAAACCTCACTGGGTAACACGCTGAAAATCTTAAAACCCATTATCATCATTGACGAGGGTCATAAAGCCTATAGCGGAGGAGCACAAAGAACCATACTGGATTTTAACCCGTCTATTATTGTCGAATTATCGGCAACACCCCCCGAAAATAGCAATAAGCTGGTAGAAATATTAGGCAGAGAACTTGAAGCGGAAGGCATGATTAAATTAGACCTTCACGTTAATAACAAATTTACTTTTGAATGGCAAGGTGTATTAAAAGAATCCCTTAAAAAACGGCAGGAACTTGAGGATAAAGCAAAAGAATATGAAGCAAATACCGGCATTCATATAAGACCTATCTGCTTGATACAGGTTGAGCGCACAGGGGCAGAACAAAGAGGAGCAGGCTATATTCACTCCGAAGAAGTAAGGGAATACTTAATAAAATATTGCGGAGCTAAACCGGAGGAAGTAGCCGTAAAGAGCAGTGAAATAAACGATATTGAAGATATGGATTTATTGGCGCAGGATTGCCAAATCCGCTTTATTATAACCAAACAGGCACTTCAAGAAGGCTGGGATTGCCCGTTTGCCTATATTCTAACCGTGCTTACGAACCCAAGCTCACAATTGAGCATGACACAACTCGTCGGGCGTGTTTTACGCCAACCTTATGCTACGAAAACCAAAATCAAGGAACTGGATGAGAGCTATGTGTTCTGTAATAAACCGAATGCATCCGTATTGCTGGAAAATATAAGAAAAGGCTTTCAAGATGACGGTATGGGTGATATTGCAGGAAGAATTGCAATCGACCACGACGATACCGGATTACAGGCAACATCATTAAAAACAATTGGATATCGTTCACAATTTAAACCTTTCGAAGGTAAAATATATCTCCCTAAATTCGTTATTCAAGAAAAAGCCTATTGGCGTGATGTTAATTACGAAATGGATATTTTGAGCGGCATAGATTGGGCTGCAATGAATATTGACAAAATAGGGGATTTGGCGCTTGAGGAAAGAAAACCTGAAGATAATGAAATAACTATCGGGCTTTCCGCTGATAAAGATAAACTGATAGAGCAGAAAGACAATGTTTTAAAAGCCACAGGCTGGCATATGGATAAAACATTTATGACCAGGCAGCTTCTCGATATAGTACCTAATCCATGGGTTGCTCACGAGTTGTCTGAAAAAGCGATAGGGTTATTAAAACAGAAATACTCCGATGAATTAATCAGTGTTAACCTGTCATTCATTATAGAACAGCTTCGGCAATATATCACAATTGAACGCGACAGATTGGGTGAGTTGGTATTTCGCAATATGGTACAAAACAAGAGACTCTGGTTTTTCCTGAAGGTGGATAAAGGTGGTTATGCCTTACCGCATCATTTACCGATAAGGAGCGATTCAAAACAATTAAATAAATATAACGGTGCGCCAATCCAAAAAAGTCTGTTTGAAATAGTACCGGAAGAAAGCATCAACGAATTGGAAAAGTCTGTAGCACTTTGCTTGGATGAACACGCTCAACTTCTCTGGTGGTATCGTAATATGTCCAGACATGACTATTTTATTCAAGGCTGGCGTAAGAATAAAATATATCCGGATTTTATTTTTACGGATAAGTCAGAGAAAAATGAAAATGATTACGATACTATATACGTTGTTGAAACCAAGGGTGAGCAACTGGCAGGTAACCTTGATACCGAATATAAGGAAAACGTATTTAATTATTGTAACCAATTAGGCGTACAAAAAGAATGGCGCGAACTTAACGCTGAATTCGGCGATAAAAAATTCGAGTTCCATGTTGTTTATGGCGACGAATGGCGAAATAGAATCCTCCAGATGTTAAACTAATTTACGTATAATATCTATTATTCCCCCCTCACTCCCTCATCTTAATCATCAGCCAGTTTTTCCCCGGTCCCGTGCGCGTCAGGGCGTAACCGCCCTTCAACTTGTCGCCGTTTAAGCTGAAAGTGATATGCCCTTTCTCCAATCCCTCGGACATCGGGATATCTTTCATATTCCGGTAAGTGCCCTTATCCCATATTTCCACATCCCCGGCTCCGTACTGCCCTTGCGGTATAACCCCCTCGAAATCGGCATAGGATAAAGGGTGGTCTTCGGTACGCACTGCCAGCCGCTTAACGCTTGGGTCGGTGGAGGGTTCCTTGGGTACCGCCCACGACGCCAGTACGCCATCTACTTCAAGGCGGAAATCATAGTGCAGGTGGGAAGCATTGTGCTTCTGGACGACAAAGCGCGGCTGTTCTCCCGATTGCACTTTTTCGCCGGATGGTTCGTTGGTTTGTGTAAAATCCCGCTTGTTTTTATAGGATTCCAGTTTATCCATAACTCACCCCTCCTGTTCGCTGTTTACTTCGTAACTGCGTAGTATTTTCTTCTCCCTGCTGCGGTAAAAGGATAACGCCCAGGGCGCGAGGCGATATGAAACTTCGAATAAAAGCGACGGATAAATGCGCTTGCTGTCTTTTATCAGTCCGCAAAGCATTTTTCTTGCTACATGCTGCGGCGTCTGTATCAGCCACGATTTGTGGGGCTGTCCGGCGCGCTCGAAAAAGCGCGTTGCGGTTGCCACCGGAAAGACAATCTGCAAGTACTGGTCTTTCTCCCATTCCAATCTCAACCCCTCGATGAAAGCATGCACGGCCGACTTGGTGGCACTGTAGAGAGAGTATCCCGGCAGGGGCCAGTAGCTCATTATGCTGGAGGTTACCATAAAGTTGAAGGTTTTTTGCGGGTATAGTTCCTTCATCTTCATAGCGCTGTAGATGACGCTTTTGATGTTGATATCGACAATAGCCGAAATGTGGTCCCAATCGGCTTTTTGCAGTTTCTCATAATAGGGGATGCCGGCATTGGCGATGAAGGCATTGATTTCTTCGAAATGCTTCAAGGCTTCTTCGAACAGCTTATCGACGCCCTCGCGGCTGGAGAGGTCGATATATATCTCTTTGAAATTGCGGTGAGAAAGACAGCTGTCTTCGCCGGGGAGCGATACACCGAGTACTCTCGCCCCGCGTTCCAGCAGCAGCTTTGCCAGTTCCAAACCGATGCCGGAGGATGTTCCTGTAAGTACAATGCAGCTACCTTCGATTTTCATTTCCAGACTCTTTTCCGGATATCCATAGTACGTGTTTTTACTTCACCATATCCAATTATAAATGTGTTTTTACTAAAATGCCATAAAGAAAAGATTTAACTTACCTAACTTAATTC
>DIFM01000013.1 GCA_002419135.1 Dehalococcoidia bacterium UBA5748
AAAGAACCAGGGGGATTTACCTGTGTGGCTTATGTCTCGGGATGAAGCCCGGTTTGGGCGGATGAGTGACCCGCGGGCATGTTGGGCACCGATGCCAAATAGACCGAGATAGTTAATCGGGCAATAATCAGGGAGTTCAGGTATGAATACGCCGCAATAAGCCCCTTGTATCTTAAAAATATTGTATCATTAATATTGACGGGCGGGATAGACCGATTCGCCCTGGGTTTAATAAGACCGTGACTCAGCATGGTCGTCTCGCCCCAAATATAATAAGAGCCCGAACAGTTGCATGGGTTAACCAAGCCCGCATTTTGCAAGGAAGGGCCGGAAAGGAGACGAACTCGATGGAGACATACGTTGGAATAGATATATCCCGTGATACTCCGGATATTGCAATTAAAGGAGATGACAAACCCAGACAATTCATGAATACTCCAGATGGCATTAGAGCAATCTGTGATTTTCTGACTAAACTTAAACCAACTCTCATAGTATTTGAAGCCACAGGTGGCTATGAAATGCCGCTCTATATTGCCCTTACCGGTGTCGCACCACTTAATCGTGATAGCGGAACCTTGCGCGGTAAACGAACTATCTGGGGAGGACGAGCTACGGTTAGGGGAGCTTTGTATATGGCTACCCTTGTAGCTACCAGATTCAATCCCGTGATCAGGCAGCTCTACCAAAGATTGCTTGATTCCGGTAAGCTCAAAAAAGTGGCTATCGTAGCTTGTATGCAAAAGCTTCTCATCATACTGAATTCTATGGTTAAGCATAATACTAAATGGTCTTATTCTCCTTGTTTTGATTAATTCATAACAAGACAGTTGCTGAGCTTGTCGAAGGGTTAAACGAACGGATTTTTAAGCGGGGGGCTTATTTATCGGCGCCGTTATGGTTCGATCCCGACCGGTCGGGATTTCGTTCCGAATTACGGAACTCAACAATCTTCGTAATGGCTCTAATAATATCCGAGCATCCTGAGCTTGTCGAAGGACACGAACGGCTTTAGTAATAATCCGTCCATCCATTATGGTCTCCGGCATGACAATTCATATAAAAGCCTTGCTACGAAAGCAAAACAACCGGATGAATGACTTCTTTATAGGTTTAGTAGTACAATCTAGCTGATGAACGAAACAGTTTTAAAATACATACGAACGGTCAGCAAATGGCTTTTTATGCTGTGCATCCCTCTTTTTCTACTGACGGGTTTTATAGCCATTGCCCTCAACAGCCAGTGGCTGTACGAACACAGTTTTAACACCTACGGGGTTGAGGAAACGACCGGCATCGATAAAGCCGAACTGGAGCAAGCGGCGACACAGATAATCCGCTATTTCAATTCATCCGAGCAGTATTTATCAGTCACGGTTGTCAAAGACGGCGCCGATTTCGTGCTTTTCAATGAAAAAGAAGTGGCGCATATGAAGGATGTCAAAGCGCTGGTGAGGCTGGATTACTATGTTTTACTTGGAACCGGCCTTTTTATGCTGTTATTTATAGCTTTAAATATTTTTTATCGCAGGCGGGAATTCTACCGTCCGCTGGCATCGGCAGTTTTTGGCGGCGCCGGTATTACCCTGGGGCTTATTTTGATACTGGGAATCATAGCGGTAGCCGATTTCAATGCCTTTTTTACCGCTTTCCACCTTTTAAGCTTTGCCAATGATTTCTGGCTTTTAGACCCGAATACCGATTACCTGATAATGCTGTTTCCGGGCGGTTTCTGGTTCGATTGCGTGATGTATATTGCGATTGCCATAGCATTAAGCGCGCTTATCGCCGGTATCGTAACGTGGTGGTATTTAAGAAAAAAAGATGGCGTGAATATGCCTTTTTACGGAGAATAAACAATGGGGATGTCGGTGGTATCGAAATGCCCGCTCTGCAAAGGAACGGGTAAGGTAAAAAAAGAATTGCCTCTGTGGGCAAATCCTAAGGCTCCGAATACGCGTGCCGACAAAACCGCTCTGATAACGTGCCCTCGCTGTAAAGGGAGCGGCATTGTCGGGTTGATTTAGATTTCCTATGAGATAATAATCCTTGTTTTGACACTGCTACCTCATACTTTCTTTGGTTCTGTTCCACAGATAGGCGTATCTTCTCTGCGGCCCCATAAAAAGCCACCTGATTTGAAATAGCACCCTGTTAACCGCATCCTTCATGATGTCCCTCCTCGTTCTAATATCCTTGTACTAAATATAACGAGGGTTTACACTAAAAGTTAGGGCTGAAAGTGTCAACTATTAAGAAAAAAGTACTAAAGTTCAATCCACAATCAAAAAAAGCCGGTATTTACCGGGTGGTATCGCCTTATCTGCTTCCGGATAAGGCTCGACTTTAAAGGAGTAAGTGTATCCTTTATATGTCAATTGGCTGTAGCCGTCGGCTGCTCCCGGATATACGAACTTTACAAAGGATATTTTGCCGCCATGGCGGATTTCAACGTCACAGCTAACCTCACCTGCCCAAACACAGGTCGCGCCGGTAGGGCAACGGCTGTCATTCGATATTCCGACAAAGGTTATTTTAAGGTCCTTTCCTTCAATCTGAACCGATTGCCCGACACGTAAAGTAACCTCTTCTCCCGTGTTTACCGTGTTCTGGCATCCTGCCAGAGTACACAGCAGAACGGCAATCCCGAAAAACAGCGGTATAATGTGAAACACCTTCCTGCACATATCCCCCTCCAAATATCAAGATGAGGAACCTTTATTACTTACCGCAGCTTCCGCAATCGGTAGCGCTGCAACCTGAACAACTGCTGCCGCCGACCGATGAACTTGAGCCGCCGGCGTCTTTTACATAACAGGCGAATTTTGAGAGCGTCCTGCTTGAAGGTGTGTTACAGACCGGGCAAACTGCCGTTACGTCGATTTCGCTCATTAAACGCAGCAGTTCGAATTTCGATTTGCATACCGGGCAAAAATATTCGTATATCGGCATTTTTTATCTCTAATAAGATTCTATTCCGCACTCTTTCTAAAGTCAAAATATTTTTGTGTATTTTGACCGGATGCCTCTGGGGATATATACTGAATCATCGCAAATAAAACAGGGGAATAAGACTATGGACAATCAACAAATGGCTGACGGACTGACAAACTGGATAAAGGAGAAAGTAACCGCTGCCGGTTTAAATGGCGTAGCATTCGGCATGAGCGGAGGCATCGATTCATCCGTGGTCGCCGTGCTGTCAAAAAGGGCATTTCCGGATTCCTGTCTAGGGCTGGTCATGCCTTGCCATAGTAACGGACAGGATGAACAGGACGCTATGGCATTAGCCGGTAAATTTGCGATTAAGACACAAAAAATAGCACTTGACAGTGTCTATGACAGCCTTGTACAAATTCTTTCAAGGGAGATGGACGCGCCGCTTTCGAATCTGACACAGGCAAATATCAAGGCAAGGCTCCGTATGACAACACTGTATGCGTATGCCAATCAACTCGGCTATATCGTGGTAGGCTCCGGCAACAAAAGCGAACTGGCTACCGGATATTTTACCAAGTACGGAGACAGCGGCGTAGATATCCTGCCGCTGGGCAACCTGGTCAAAGCGCAGGTCAGGGAACTGGCTGCTTATCTCGAAATCCTCGAAGGGATAATCTCAAAGCCACCTTCAGCCGGTCTGTGGCAGGGGCAGACCGATGAACAAGAAATGGGATTGACGTATCAGGAAATCGATGATTACCTGCTTAAAGACCAGGCGACAGATGTTATCAGACAGAAAATTGAGGCTAAGTTTGCACAAAGCGAACATAAGAGAAATACTCCGCCCATCCCAGATTTTTAATTTTCAGTTTTAAATCCTTATAAGCTTCCGATATTCAAGCTGTCGTTGACACTAGGTTACATCACAAGTATAATTTATGAGTGTTTCAAGCCGAAGTGGCGGAATGGCAGACGCGCTACGTTCAGGGCGTAGTGTCCGTACGGGCGTGAGAGTTCAAATCTCTCCTTCGGCACCAATAGGCGCTTGTAGCTCAACTGGATAGAGCGCAGCCCTGCGGAGGCTGAGGTCGTGGGTTCGAATCCCACCAAGCGCGCCATTTACAGAGAGGGCGGTTAGCTCAGTTGGTTAGAGCACCTGCTTTACACGCAGGGGGTCATAGGTTCGAGTCCTATACCGCCCACCATTTATCCATCTGTCAAGATTATTATTCCTTAAATCATCACGCAGGTGGTCATCCCGATGGAATCGGGATACCGCCCAACATTTTTCAAAGCTAAAATCAAGGCTTATGTCAGTTCCGGCATAAGCCTTTTTGTTCGCAGAAAGATGTAATTAGTAAATTTTATTGACTTTGACTATCCCTAGTAGGATAATTGCTTTCAAATGTGTATTTTACAACTATTAGGGTATAAAATATGGCTTTACTCAAAGGTTCTAAACTGAAGCTTAGCAGAGCAGAGCAACATCTCAATACTCTTACAGCGAATATTCAAGAGTTTGTCGAATCTAATCCCTATTCTTTAATTCTCCACCCGGACCCTTATCCTCCTCAATACATGCTTCAAGCTAAAATTAATAATACTATACCAACTGAATATGGATGTATTATTGGTGATTTTGCTCATAATGTTCGTTCTTCCCTTGATTTGTTAGTATATCAACTTAGTGATCTTATCGCTGGAGACAAAGCTAGGTTTAAATTGCAATTCCCAATCTTTGACCATGATGCTGACTATCACAGATATGAAAAAGTATATCTAAATGGTGTCCAACATAAGTATAAAAAAATTATCGAAAAATATCAGCCATACAAACAAAAAGTGGGATTTGACGATAATCCTTTAAAACTTCTTCGGCATATCAATGATGCTGATAAACACAGGATTATCCCTGTGGTAGGTGCAATAGCCACTCTTAACTATTTCATATTCGATGGAACTAGCGGCTTGCCAGATTTTTTAAAATTTGGGAATGGATCTAGCTTAAGAGTATCCGAGGGATTTAACTTTGGTAATGGTTTTACTGGTACTAAGATTAACGATGGTGCAATAACCAAAGACGGTGCAATAGTAGCTAAATTTACTATTCCTCAGGCTGAAAAGATAAATATTAATCCAGAAATGCAATTTACTATACAATTTCAAGAAAGCGATCCTTATGTGCATGGTCGTTCTGTAATAGATACACTCATGTTAATTTATAGTCAAGTAAAAGATATTATCGAAGAGTTTGAAAAATAATACGATTGACAACATACTTTAGATGTTAATGTAAAGTATAACTTAACATACTTGAAATCGTAACAGAGCAGAACTCTCCCTAGCTTTATAATCAGATGTATATTGGGCACTAAATTGGCACTAATACTTTTCAAACAAAAGTAAAAAACGAATTTTCAAAGTTAAAATAAGAATAGGCACAAAACAACATATTAGCTTTGAAACTATTAGAAAACAGGTCTGACTTAGAATTTACACGCAAGGGATTTCCTCGGAATTGAGGTCTTGATAAATATCCTTGAGGTTTGCTTTTAATTCATCAAGCGTTGCCCCCTGGCTCTTATAATCAGGATATTCTTCAAGCCAACCGACCCATATTCCGCCTTCCTGGTAATAAACAAATTTCATAGTTTCCATTTTCAACCTACCTGTAGAATCCTGTCAAGTTCTATCACTTAAAATTATAGCAGAATTCTGTATGCAAAGGTATATGTAGCACTATCACATAGATATTAAAGAATAAGAATACCCTATGTTCGAGCCAAGGGGTCATCCCGATGGAATCGGGATACCGCCCCCTATTATATAAAGCTAAAATTCAGGTTGATATCAACCCCGGTAAAAGCCTTGTCAGGAAAGATTCAAGGGATTGAGGTCCCCCTGCTTACATCACGGAAGAAGCTTTTTATCCGCAACCGGCGATTTCAGCTGAACAATATACATTGCCGTCAGCATAAAGACAGCCCCGAGAACAATACGCCACGTCAGCGGTTCATTCCCGAGAAGAACCCCGAATACTCCCGCAAATAAGGGCTCCAACGTTAAAATAACTGCGGCATGAGTCGGGGTTAAAATGGACTGTGCCCAGGTTTGAACAAAGAAAGCTAAAGATGTTGCCAGAACACCGGTTACAATAATCACAAACCAAATCTGCGGGTCGGTCGGTATGACCATCCCCCCTGGTATGGTAATAAGCAACAATATTATCGCCATAGTCAGCATTTGAACTGTGGTAAGGCTGTAAGAATCGTGTTGAGGCGACCATTTACCCAATCCTACCGTGTATAAAGCCAGGGTGATGGCGCATAAAATCGTCAGCATTTCGCCTATGCCTATTCCCAAGCCGTTTAAGCTGATAAAAGCCAAACCGGTGGAGGACAGTATTACCGCCAACCAGACATTGCCGGTTATTTTTTGTTTAAGCCATAACCATGCAAGGAAAGGAGTCATTACTATATATAACCCGGTAATGAAACCGACAACGGTTGCCGAAGCATAAACAAGGGCATATGTTTGAGTAATATAGCTTAAACCGAGAAAAATGCCGAGTATAAAGCCACGGCTGAGTTCAGGCTTTCTACTTGCGCTCAGGCTTCGCGGGCGGATGATAAACATTATAACCGCCGCTACAGCAAACCGCAGCGCCAGAAAATCCATTACCGGCATCTGAGCTACCGCCTGCTTTACAATGACAAATGACCAGCCCCATATAGCCGTAATAAAAATAAGGCCTATTACGGCCAGCTTAGTAGATTTTTTCAGATTATCGAACATTGAACTATATCAAAACATTCTTTCAAGAAATAATTATAAAGGTTAAATTATAGCGGAATTCCCGAAAATATCAACTTGCTGATTCTGCGGAAAGGCCGATGTCATATTTGCAAAACTTTACTGAGGAAATCCCGAGTACGTTTCTGAGCGGGGGAAGTAAAAAACAGTTCCGGGGTATTCTCTTCAACGATAACGCCTTCATCCATAAATATAATACGGTCGGCTGCCGCCCGGGCAAACCCCATTTCATGAGATACGACAATCATTGTCATGCCTTCCTTAGCCAGTTGAGCCATCACATCCAGTACTTCTTTAATCATCTCCGGGTCGAGAGCGCTGGTCGGTTCGTCGAAAAGCATTATTTTCGGATTCATTGCCAGCGCACGGGCAATAGCTACCCGCTGTTGCTGTCCGCCGGATAGCTGCCCGGGGAAAACATCGGCTTTTTCCGGAATGCCGACTTTATTCAATAGCTGCATGCCGATTTCAAAAGCCTCTTCTTTTGAACGCTTGCGTACTATACGTTGCGCCAGCGTTAGATTATCTATGACTTTAAGATGAGGAAAGAGGTTGAACGATTGGAATACCATACCGACTTCACAGCGTACCATGTTAATATTGTGAGGATTATTTAAATCAATACCGTCGACAGTTATGGAACCCTTATCGTATTCTTCCAATCTGTTTATACATCTGAGCATAGTTGACTTACCCGAACCCGAAGGACCGATTACAACCACAACTTCACGCTCATCTACATTCAGGTTGACTCCGCGCAGAGCTTCAACCTTGCCGAAATGCTTGTGCACATCTTCAATTTTTATAATTGGCTCAGACATTTTATCTCTCGTACTTGGAACGTTTTTCTATATATGAAACAACTCTGGCAGCAATCAGAGTCATTATCAGGTAGAGCAAAGCCACCATTAACCATGTTTCTATCGGATTGAAATGAGCCGACATAAATTCACGGCCTCTTCTTGTTAAATCCGCCACCGCCACAACACTCACCAGAGAGGAATCTTTAAGCAGCGCGATAAATTCATTGCCCATAGGAGGTAATATTACACGAAACGCCTGCGGCAATATCACGTATCGCATCGCCTGAAAATATGACATTCCAAGCGAGCGTGCCGCTTCCATTTGCCCGCGCGGAACACTGCTGATACCGGAGCGCACTATTTCACTCATATAAGCGCCATAGCAGACGGTAATCGCCATAATGGCGGTTATAATCGGATTTGCACGGTATTGAATAAGCGCTTCAATACCCGTCCACAATCCCAGTTTCTGAATAATTACCGGTGATGCAAAATACCAGCCGATAAGCTGCACCAATAGAGGAATACCGCGTACTACTTCGACATACAGCGAGGAGATACCGAAGACCAACTTGTTATTGGATAGCCGACCCAATCCGCCGAAAAGACCCAGAATAAGCATCAGGAAGTAGGAAACTACGGTTACAATTATGGTAACCAGTATTCCGTCTTTGGCAAAGACAATAATATCTTTAAAAGGAACCGGTTGCAGCATTACCAGCAGTATAACTACCGCAATGACAACTACTACCAGCCACCACCAGGGGTCCTGGCGTATATTTACTTCTCCACCGGTAACGAAACTAAGCTCCCGGTTCGGAGCATCCTTTTTCTCTTTTTCCATTTATCACAGCCCTGGGGGGCGGATAGCCCCCCATGCACTATTTTTTACAACTAATCTACCAGCCATTTCTGAATAAGGTCATCGATAACACCGTCAGCGATTGCCTCGGCCAGAGCTTCATTTATTTTCTGCACCAGCTCATCATTGCCCTTAGGGAATGCAATGCCGTATTCCTCAATGGTAGGAAATTCAGTAACCGCTTTGAGGTCGCTATACTTTGATACGTAACCTGAAGCTACCGGTGTATCGCAGACAACAGCATCTAATTGACCGCTGCGCAGCGCTACAAATGCCATTCCGATTTCATCATATCCGGTTACATTAACACCCTCTACAGCGCTGGCTTCTATATCACCGGTAGTACCTGTCTGTACACCAACCGTTTTACCCACCAGTCCGGATACACCCGAAATATCGCTGTCAGTCTTGGTTACAATAATTTGTTTTGCAACAAAGTACGGGTCGGAAAAGTCCATATCGGACAGGCGGTCTTCCCTGATTGTTATGGATGAAATAGCAGCGTCATAAGTGCCCTGGGCAACACCGGCGAGCAGGGGGTCCCATTCGACATTGATAAATTCGAATTCGATACCGGCACGTTCAGCAATCTCTGTAAACAGGTCGATATCAAAGCCGACAATCTGCTTGGTATCTGTATCCACATATTCAAAGGGAGGCCAGGTGGCATCGGTGGCTACGCGGATTTTTCCCGAATCGGTTCCGCATGCCGCAAAGAGCAAACTGCACAGTAAAGCCATGATAATCGCAATAGGAAGCAATTTCTTCATACATATCTCCTTTTTTAGCTATTAGTTTGATACATAATAGCAGACTTAACAGTTATTGAAAAGTAGTTGTAAGAGTCCATAACATATTGGACTTTTTAGGGTTAATAAACTTCCCACGACCCTACGGTCGGGGTATTAAGTTCGGTAAGATAAAAATATACCAAGAAACCTGCTCTCTTGTATTCCGTTTTGTATAACGTTATATTATTAGATATGACAACCGGATAGTCCTTTTTCCCTGTTTTATACCGCAACTCAAGGAGGCTTAAAATGATAAAGATTTCTATACAGGGTGCCCGCGGTTCTTTTCATGATATCGTTGCCAGGGAAAAGTTTCCCGATGATTCCGAAATTATCGAAGGGGCAACTTTTCAACAGGTTTTTGAAGATGTAAAGAAGGGCTTGGTCGATTATGGTGTGGTGGCTATAGAGAACTCCATCTACGGCTCGTTTTTGGAAAACTATGACCTGCTCTTAAAATACGACGCCAGAATTGTCGGGGAATCATATCTTAAGATTAGGTTTGATTTGTTGGCGCTTCCGGGTGTTAAACTGGAAGACGTCAGAGAGGTTTACAGCCACTCCATGGCGCTGGCTCAGTGCGAGGAATTTCTTGTAAAACATCCGCAAATGGTTCGCATTGAAACTGACGATACCGCCGGTAGCGGCAGATTGATAAAAGAACAGGGGCTAACCGGTGCAGCGGCAATCAGCAGCAGCCTGTCGGCTAAGTTATATGATTTACGAATTTTGGCAAAAGACATCGGCAAGGATAAAAACAACTATACCCGCTTTCTGATTATATCCAATAAAGAAAATTACCCCGATAATGCCGATAAAACCAGTATCGTTATACGTGCCAAAAACACACCCGGCAGTCTTTTCCAGTGTATGAAAGCTTTTGCCGATGAAGGCATTAATCTATCGAAACTGGAATCGAGGCCGGTTATCAGCCATAACTGGGAATACAGTTTCTATATGGATTTTGAAACCGGGATACATAAACCGGAAACCCAAAGAGCGCTGGAAAGCCTTAAGCAATGCGCCTCTTTTATAAAAGTGCTCGGCAGCTATCAGAAGGGCAAATTCATCGAGGGTTAGCTGCATTACCAATTTACAAACCCGAAGGCTACGGTTATTTCCGTAGCCTTCTTCAGTTTCAGTATATTCCCGGTATTATCTAGTTTTCATAGGAAAACCGGATAAAAATGTATCCGTCGCTCCAGTCTGCAGAAATGTAACTGTATGTGGATTTTTTCTCACCTGTATTTTTATAAATGGTTTGCGTATCCGAAAAACCGACTATGTAATCCGATATTTGCGGCCCATAGATGATATTATCAGGCATTTCGAATTCCCATATCGGAATGCCCGCAAATGAAAACGTTACTGTTCTCTCTATCGTATCCCAATCTCCCGGCCAATAAAAATCATATGTATATGTAAGGCTTTCCACTATTGCTCCGTCTGCCGAGACAGTACCGCTTATTGTCCAAACACTTTCGCTGTTATTAACAGTGGTGTAGCTGTATTGTCCGTAGAAACCGGTACCATCCCATGATATCGGCATGACACTTATCGGTCCTGAATACATATACTCCGGTATTTCATAAAAAACATCGACAGTCTTGATATTTGATTCATCCGGTGCCCACCATTCTTCAATAGTAGCTTTCCCTGAAACCTGCAAGTATAAGCCGGCATGCTGACGAAGTATTTCCAGCCTGTTGGTTATTGTCTCGGTCGTGATAGGGGTATCTGCAACTGTAATTTTGCAGGAAGAGCTGCCGCTAAGCTTTCGCGGTGAATCTTCTTCATCCCATTCCTTTACGGATAACTCGTATATCCCCGACTCTCCGGCGGTAAAAGTATAGGTTTTATTTGAGCCGGACTGCACCGGAACGGAGTTTACAAACCATTCATAAGAAGCATTCTCCGGCGGATTACTGCTTGAGATGGTAAAAACCTGTGATTCCCCCGGCTTCAGGTTTACAGAACCGGGATTGATTATCAGGGTGGTAGGTATGGGGTTATACATAACATTGATATATATGAAATCGACGTAACTCAGGCGTTCGTTTTCAGTCCCTTTATTTATCAACCCCTGTATATATATTCCCAAATTGTTATTTCCCTCAATAAGTTCAATGTTATAATTCTCATCGAAGGAAAGTTCAACTCCGTCTCTGAATACAGAAAATACCCACGAAATTTTGGATTGAATAGTGATATCAAAAAGCCGGGTATCAGTCACGTGCCCGTCTTTCAGTTCCTCATACTTTCCTTCTTTGTTTTTATATAAAACGGTGTAAGCAGGGAATTTGTCATTCCCGATAGTCTGACTTTTCACTTCCTGCCAGCGGGAATTTATGTGTTGGTAATCCACTATGGCAGATTTTGCCCAGTATACAATGGTTTCGTAGAGTTTGCCTTCACCTTGAGCTATAGATTCGGCATTATCACCTGAGTGGTAAGGTTTGAAAGTATCCGTTTCATGATTGTATTCAATAATCCGGTCGGTTTCGCCGGGATAGTTGGGGTCAGCTATATAAAATGTATCCCCCTCTATGCGGTAGACAATCATGGCATGCCCTCCTCCCCCGCTACTCCAGATAACTACCATTTGCGGTTCTCCGGTGAGCTTGATGGCATAAGCAAAAAGATATCGTGTTATCTGGTCGTTGATACCGGAGAGTGCTCTCCAGGAGCGTATATTCTCCAGGTTCCATTGGTCCTTTTGGATAACGGAAGCGAAGCGGTACCCTATAGTATTATCCTGCCAAATATCCGGGGTTTTTGGCAGGTTTCCATTGTTATCGTAGCGACCGTAAAGCGAAACATCGACGCCGTCGGGGCGCGTAAAGTAGTACCACATAGCAGTCATGCTCTGGCCGGCACAGTGTCCGCCACTGGCGATATAAGAACCGTAGTTGGTAAACTCCCAATCGTCAACCCCAGGTCTGAATCCCGAGTCGATGTCTTCTTCCAGTTTTATTTTTTCAATGGTACTGATTAAAAAGTTTGAAAAATGACGGGTTCTCAAAGTAATGGAGTCTTCATTTTGAGCCAGTAATGGTATCCCTTCCAGTTTACCCGTCGCGTTGTCATAGAAGAAACCCATGGCAAAATAGTTGCCGGGTACCTCTACCGGTATTTTAACTTCCATAACCTCTGCGGAATAAGCTCCTCCGTTTTCTACTGTAATAAGAGGAGTAATGGGATTGAAGTCTTCACCCAGGTTATGGCTTTCAATAGGAGTATAGGAGATTTGAAAATGAGGAGCGTTATCGTAGGAGCCGGCAGGTACCATTATTTCCAAACCTGCAATCGGGCTTAGAGTATCGTTTACGGTAATTGTCCCGCCGCTAACGGAAATAATCTGGCTGGCTGCAATCACTGACTTCCCTGTTGTTATTGAACCGGCCATAGCTGCGCCGGTGGTCTGTACAGATGTCGAAGTCGTTCCCGGTAACAGATGGCAGGAAAAACTGCCCAGAAACAGGCTAAAAAAGAGAATAACGGACAGAAACAGAGATGACACTTCTCTAAGCAACCGTGATTTACTGGAACTGCTTAAATATCCTCTGCGTAAATTACAAAATACCTTTTTCATTTACACTCTCCCTTCATTTGGTACATCAAGTCGTCAGGCTGCAAGGAAACTGATTTTCGATTAAAAATATGCCGATAATGTCTTCAGGCTTGATTAAGGGACACGAATATTCATATCCGCAAAGTCAAAAATGACACGGAGGCTGTGTAAGCCGTTTTGATTGAATTTTACACCCCCGGGATGTCGAATATCTCCACACCGGCCGGAAGCTCGAACAGGCTATCGTCGATATCGCTGAAACTGATATTTTTATACTGGACTACCGTTAGCCCTTGATAATCTCTTACTTCTATTCTTATGGCGAATCCGTATTCTTTCCAGATCCACATTTTAGTAGTGGCGCCCTCGATATAGTACTGTATTACCAGGCATTCTTTCCCATCCAGCATCTCAGTGCCGATGATTTCGGGATTATACTGCTCGATTCCCTCGGTTTCGTCGAGGGCGGTTTCAACCGGTTCGTATGTAGCTCTAATCGCCATGTTTTCGCTCGGGTAGTATATATATACGGTCCTGGTATCGAAATTAGTTAATGTAATAACCGTTTCCCCTTCCGTTACCATTTCGGACCTCATTTTGTTGTTTTCAAACCAGATGGTATTGGTCAGGGTTAAGCCCTCGGGATTGGTAATAATCATGTCATATTTACAGGAAGTTATTACATCCGCGTTGCCAAGTATATCCTCAAGGCTTTCCTCTGTTGCGGACGATGTCGTAGAAGTTGAAGACGTTGTAGTTGCCGGCGTCGATGTGCTGGAAGTAGTTGTCGTTGAAGATGCCGAAGTCGTTTCAGAGGTTGTCGAACTGCTTGTTAAAGATGTAGTTGTTGAAGTAGTTGATGAAGTGGTCGAAGTGGTCACTTGCGTAGTAGTTGAGGTTGTTTGCGAAGTTGTGGAACTTGTTGTCGTTCCATTCCCGTTGTTACAAGCGGATAAAACCAAAAGTGCCGTCAGAAGTGAAATCGCTATCAATCCGAATACGTATCTTCTCATACATATCCTCCCCGATAAAATCTCAGTTAAGAACGGGTAAAAGCAATGTTAATTAAAAACCATAAATGAGGCAAAAGTCAATAGCTTTACAATACTTTTTGGATTATTTCGAGGTTATACAGTAAATTATTTTTCCGTCCGGATATTATAGGTCTCTCCGTCCGTGGTGATAATTATCGTACCACAGATATCGGTTCCATAAATCTGCGCACCTATGTCAAGTAATGCATCGAGAGTTTCCTCGTGAGGGTGCCCGTAGCTGTTGCCGGTTTTAGCCATGTAGATAGCAACCTTTGGAGTTAAGGCGGAGA
This sequence comes from Dehalococcoidia bacterium UBA5748, assembly GCA_002419135.1. Taxonomy (GTDB): domain Bacteria; phylum Chloroflexota; class Dehalococcoidia; order Dehalococcoidales; family UBA5627; genus UBA5627. The sequence goes on from DIFM01000013.1 coordinate 14,105, forward strand.
GGAATTCCAAAGAAGAAGAGGTTCTTGAACCATGATGACCTACCTTAAGTATCTCAATATCGGGAACGGAGATTATTGGCGAAAGCAGCATGGATTTTTCGGACTCGTGTTCGGCGTCTCCTGTAAACAGAAAATCCACTTCTCCGTAGCTGAAACTTATAACAATGCTGTTGTTGTTCAAATCGCTTGAAGTTGTGTCCGGGTGTAAAACCTTCAGAGATAATTCTTCCGCCCTTATAACATCGCCCCGCCCGGCGATATTTATGTCGGCGCCCTCCTCTTCGCAGGCCGATATAAAATCAGTAAATGCCTTGGAAGAATACCCGTATCCGTCATACCAGATTTGCTCTACGGCAAATTTCTCAAGTACAGAAATCAAGCCTCCGATATGGTCGGCATGGGCATGAGTGGCTATTATGATTTCCAGGTTGCCGTCAACGTATTTATCGAGATAATCGGCAACCCCCGATGACCTGTCCCCACCGTCTATCAGGATTTCAATAGTTCCGGCATTTATAAGTATGGCATCGCCCTGCCCAACGTCTATAAAGTGGACGGTTATTTCGCCGGAAACGGGAGGCCCTTTTTCATAGTTTACCGCACTCAGCGCAATAACTACGGCAAAAAATAATAGAAATAAGGGTATGATTATCTTTTTCATATAAAAATATGATACCACGATAACCGGTGAAAATTGAACAAACGGAAGCGAATGGCTTCACCGGCTACTATTTAATGAGCGATACTTAAGATAGAACCCCGGTCTGTTTAAGAAAGCGTTTATGATTAAGATTCCTTTAATCTTGATAAAATGAGGTTTTACCTTTAATATGGAAACGATATAAATATTTCTGAAGGGAGACTTCATTGTGAGAGAAGGATTTATCGAAGTTGACGGGGAAAATATCTGGTATTCGGTAGCCGGATTATCCGAACAGATTTTTTATGATGTCCGCTCCGGCTATAAAAGTTCCCAGCGAGCTCCCCAGATTTGTCATTACGATGATGAGAAAGACCCTTAAAAAACGATTTTTGAAAAAACCCTTGAAACTGAAAATGTCTTCCGGAATATTATTCATATCATGCACGGTAGGTTTTCTTAGAGTGGCTTCCACCAGTCCTGTCAGCCATCCGCATGCCACCAGCGGATTTAGGGATGTAAAAGGTGCGGCGACAATCGAAGTCAGGATACTGAGTGGATGCCCAAGCGCCAGTGTAGTGAAAAGTCCGGCAAAAAGACTGTTCCACAGAAACCAGACCGATAGCTGCTGTATGCCGGTTTGAATATTGGTAATAAACCCGTAAACGATCAATCCTATGATCAGCACCGGGATAACCCATCCTATGATTTTTAGTATCGGGCTGCCCTTGGCTACCTGTGTTATTTTCTCAATATCCTGTGTCTTATAGATTTCCTCTTTAACTCCGGGAACATGCGCCCCCCCGATTACTGCAATTACTTTTGGCCCGGGCGCCTGCTTGATTTTATATGCCAGATACTGGTCTCTTTCGCTGATGAGTACCTCCCCGATTGCAGGAAACTCATTTCGTATTTCCGAAATGGCGGATTCCAGTATATCTTCTTCCAGTAACTGGTTTATATCTTCTTCGGTTATTGTTGTATTAGTACTATCGACGAAAGAAAAGAGGAAACTATAAAAAAGCTTTATCTTTCCCCATAATCCCAGCTTTTTCCATATGCGACGGAAGGTTATTTGAATCTGGCGGTCTGCCAGAATCAGTTGGGCACCGATTTCCTTAGCGCTTTCTATCCCCTGCAGCATCTCCCTGCCGACAACGGCATTCAACTGCCTTGCCATCTTTTTCTGATAGGCGCTTAAGAAAAGGTTGGCAAGCATAAAACCAACCTTCTTTTCCTTAATTACCTGCACAATATTGGTATTTTCCCAGGCTTTGGGGTTTAAAATACTTTTGTAACGCCCTTCATCCAATTCAACGCAGACGCTATCGGGATTCTCTTCCTCAATGACTTTTTTAACCAGCTGTGCGCTTTGTTCAGATACATGTGCGGTGGCGATTAAAATGATATTTTTACCGTTGTAATCTAAGCGGGTAAGGTTATTTTCCATATTTTTTCTTTCTGTGAAAAATATATTATCTGCGGGGATTCTCTGTATATCTTTCATATAAATATAATTACTAAGAATTATGAATGGTTAAGCAAATAAAGTAAAATCGGTATGAGAGGATAAGTTGATAAGACCGTAAATCTGTATTATTATACTAGTTCAGGTAATATCTATCGAGTATTGTACTCTGTTTTATCCGTATTATATGACAGAGCTACGATATTGCCGATATAAATATGATTCAAGGCTAAAAAGCCTTGGGGGAGGTAGTGAATTGAAGAAAAAAACTTTCAAGTTAGCCCGTATCTTGTTACTGATATTGTCGCTATCGAGCGCAATATTATTCTCCGGTTGCAGTTTCGTCTATCCGTCTTATATCGCCATTTCCTCTACAGGCGATACCCTTGATTCGGAAGTCGACCCTAATTTCGGTAAAGCCAAGTGGTTTATTCTGGTAAACACGGAAACAATGGAATTTGAAGCGATTGAAGGTGTCGGAGATAATCTTACCTCAGGAGCGGGAAAGGCCGCGGCAGAGTTAATTGTCAATACCGGGGTTAAAGGAGTGTTGACGGGAGAGATGGGAGGTAATTCGGCTTCGATTTTATCCGCAGCCGGAATATACGTTTTTACCGGCGTTTCGGGAACGGTTTCATACGCCATTGAACAATACAAGCTGGGGAAATATTAGGCCAGACATAAGCACCCTTTGGGCAAATCATAACCCATAACTTAGGCATAAAAACAGAGGTAAGAGTAAATTTCTTATAGTGTTTTTTAGTCCAAAATATAACTACCTCCTCATCTTCGGTAGTGTAACATATTTTGGAGCCTATCTGTTAATAGGGAGCAGTATACGGTATTCGCATTGATATACACAATGCGATAGCTCTATCATTTCCATGCTTCATATTATACTCCCTCATTTTCCAAAAGATGCAGGGAGTACTTCATCCCTCGACTGTACGATCGAGGGATGAAGTACAGTAAGATAAAACTAAACGGAGAAGGATGCTTGATAAGGGTTTTAAAGCGGTAAGTCCTTCTTGGCAAAACTTGTTGTGCCAATTGCAAATGATATAACGGCTATCCCAAATAAGATACCGAATTTCCATAGGTAATCAGATGTTCCGTCAGCAATAGACCCAGTATCAAACAGTGAAATCATGGTCAAATAGTTGAACGTATTCATAGATTCAATGCCAATTCCCGCCTGCATAAAAATATCTGTTCCAAATAATCCGAGGATTTTGCACAAGAAGAATAATAGTCCAAATCCACCGCCGAAGGCCAGCGAATATTTAGAATAGTTAAAAATCGATGAAAACATAAAGCAGAGTCCCCCCATGGCTAAGGTGAATAAGAACAGTCCGTAGTTCATCAACAAGATAGTTGATGAGTCAATGTTCCTATCCAAAATTTGCGTTACAGTGATATCAACAACAGATGTGATTGTAAACATCGCAAACAAGGATACAATCATAAAGAACATTTGGGTGAAAGAAACGGTCGTACGTTTTGTTGGCGTGGATAATACAAAAGCCATGGAACCATTGTCTACTTGGCTTGCAAAGAGTTTGTTTCCTGTAACAATTACATAAACCAGAGGTAGCAAAACCATAGTCAGCGAATAAAATATTTCATTGATTACCTGGTCCATATCCATAGATGTTATATTGGTCAGCAGGTCAGGATTAAGTCCCATTGCAGCGAACAAGCCTTCAAGTGTTAGTCCCTGCGACATCAGTGCCTGTATATACGGCAAAAGAGCCGTCTCATCGGAAGCTGAATTAGTCATAACCGACCCGCTTGCCACCTTAATGATAACCAGCAGAATACACACAGAGGCCGTTGACGCCGCCCATAAGCCCCAATTGGACTTTATCGTTTGTTTTAATAATGGTTTACTAATCATATTAAACAAGCTCCTTTTTATATATATTGTTGAAATACTGTTCCAGGGTGTACTTTTTCTCGGATATGAATTTTATATTGCTTTGCTTTAATGCCTCAAGCAGCAAATCAATATCTTTGTCATCAATATCAATGGTAACCTGATTATACTGCCCCTTGGTTTCGATAATATTAAAACTGTTTTGTAAGAAAAGGCTGTATTCTTCTTTTACATTAAATTCGATTTTATATGTTTTGATATTGTGGTGATGTATATCCTTCATTTTGGCCACACTTACGATCCGGCCATTTTTGAGAAGGGCTACTCTGTCACAGGTATCTTCCATTTCCTCAAAAACATGACTGCTCATAAATATAGTCCTGCCTTTCTTTTTGGCATCCAGAATAATATCAACAAATGCGGCCCTCATAAGAGGATCAAGTCCGTTCGTCGGTTCATCCAAAATGAGTATTTCAGGATCACTCATAAACGCAGCTACAATGGCAGTTTTTTGTTTCATTCCCTTGCTCATTCTCTTTAGATTGGCACTTGTATCAAGTTGTAGTTTCTTTATCAGTTCATTGGTGTATCCCATGTTTTTAACACCTAACAACTCGGCTTGGATTTTTAAAAATCTCGATCCGGTATCGATATCCGGGAAAGCGATTTCGCCCGGTACATATCCGACTAATTTTTTTATTGCGTAGGCATCCTTCCACGAATCTTTACCGTGAACAAACGCATTGCCTTTGTCAGGATTCAAAAAGCCCATAATATGCCGAATTGTTGTTGTTTTTCCGCTGTCGTTCGTACCGGCATATCCGAATATTTCGCCTTTTTCAATCTCAAGGTTTATATCGAAAATTCCTTTACCATTGCCATAATCCTTTGTAAGGTTGCGGACATTGATTTCAGCCATTATAATTCACCCCCGAATTCCTTGTATTCACGGTAAAACTTCATAAAGTAATCTTCTAAAGTAAACTTGATTTCAGAAAGATATTTTACATCACTTGCAGCACCAATAAAATCATTGATATGATCATCGTTAATGCTGAATTTCACCTTTAATTTTTCGGGGTTCTGATAATAAATGTTAAACCCCGATGATATAAACTTTTCATAAGAAGCTTTTGATGTAAATTCTATCTTGAAATTCTTGTTTTCGTTGTGACGCAAATCATCTGCAATAAAAATAGATACTAATTTTCCGTCTTTGATAATTGCAATCCGGTCACAGGTCAAATCCACCTCATGGAAAATGTGGCTGGAAAGTAAGATGGTTTTGCCTCTCTTTTTTTCTTCCTTGATAAAATCAATAAATTGCTCCTGCATGATTGGGTCAAGACTGCTTGTTGGTTCATCAAGAACAAGCACCTCCGGATCGGACATAAACGCTGCCACAATAGCAAGCTTGCGTTTTGCGCCGAGCGGCATCCGCTTCAAATCATCTTTAGGATCAAGATCGAATTTGTCCATTAGATAATTCATGCGCTCGTTATTTTTGGAATGCCGTAAGTCCTGCATTATTTTCAGGAACTCAATACCAGACAACCCATCAGGAAACGCAAGTTCTCCGGGCAGATACCCGACATTCGCCAGTATTTTGTAATAGTATTTTGCACTGTTCTTTCCAAAAACCCGGGTCTGCCCGCTGTCAGGGTTTGAAAAACCCATGATGTGCCGTATGGTTGTTGTTTTGCCTGAACCGTTTGGGCCTAAAAATCCAAATACTTCCCCTTTATTCACCTCAAAAGAAACATCGAAAACACCCCTGCCGCTTCCATAATCTTTGGTGAGATTTTCTACTTGTATCATTGCATTCACTACCTCTCAGCATAATTGTCTATATGTATTTTTTCAAATTTTAATGGGTTGCCTTTCTCAGTTGCGTTGAGTTTGACTCATAATTAAATCTCCTTTATTATTTTTATCTTACCGAACTTAATACCCCGACCGTAAGTTCGTGGGGAGTTTATTTTCAAATACTAATTCAACCGCGTTTAAAGCTTCTGGTAGGCTTTTTCCATGTGGATCTAAAATAACCTGTATTGCGGTTCCAAACAGAGGAGCGGAAATATGAAGAGATTATTTATAGCTTTAGTTTTGGTTGCAATACTTTTTATTTGTTCAATTTCCACAGTGATCGCCAGCGGAGCCACCGCTATCCATAATGTGATAGTTATCAGCATTGATGTTACATAGTTAATATCTGCCGCAATACCCATCCTGGATGCAATAACATCCCATAAAAGCATTAAAAACAGTGAACTCAAGAAAAAACCGGGTATAGCGGATAAGATTCTAAAGTAACCCATTACTTACTCCTTTGTAATTTATTCCCTTATTACGGCATTGATTTTTCCATATGTTTCCGAAAGAATGCCGCGTATTCGTTCCGCCCTGTCTTCGTCAATATTATATAAAGCGCGCCCGATTAAAATTTCCAGGTCCAAACATTCCTTCATTGCCGCTGCCATTTTCCCTGCATTTTGGAAATTCCAGCTGCGTTTCATCCGGTTTCTTACGCCATCGGCAATATTGCTTTGCTCACTGAGAAATCTTAACCCTTCTTCCGTTATGGTGTATATCCTCTTGCCTTCCTGCTCCGCTGATTTTGCATATCCCATTTCTTCCAGCATTTGCAGTGTCGGATAAATAACACCCGGACTTGGTTTATAAAAACCGTGCGATTGTATTTCCAATTCCCGGATTATATCGTAGCCATGCCTCGCCTTATCTTTTATCAGGTCCAGTATTACATACTTGAGATTCCCTTTTTGAAAAGAAGCTTCCCTCCGCGAGTCGCGAAAAAAGCGGTCTTCGTTATGATTTCCTCTATACATTTACAACTCCTTTCTAAATATATCTAGATATTACTAATAATATCTAGATATATCTAAATATATCTAGATATTATTATACACCAATGCGATAACTTGTCAATACCTCTTACGAAAATTTTTGCAGGAAAAAAGACATAATTTGTCAGCTTTAAGCCGCTAACAAATTATTTAGGGAAACTCTGAAAAAGCCAGTAGCGCTGTATAATTGAAAAAATGTGTTCTTTCAATTCAATTTATTAACGGCTTTTTTA
>DIFM01000028.1:0-23916 GCA_002419135.1 Dehalococcoidia bacterium UBA5748
TCCTACATTTTTGAGACAGGCTCGTAAGGTCGTGGGAAGTTTATTAGAAAAATAGCCAGGGTATTGCGTTTCTTCCTGATAACGGCAACTATAGTCGGCAGAAAATATATAGCCAGGCTGAAAACAAATAATGTTAAGCCGATAATGCTGCTGAAAAAGAACTCAAAAAACTCCATTTCGACTCCGTTAATACAATAATTTTTGCATTTTATCAGCAATTAAAGATTTTTACCAGTGTTCCGCAATCAACCACAAACGCATTCCGTCGCTGATAAACTCTATCGTTCCGTTTTTGTCGGTTCTGTAAATATTTTGCTCTCCCATTATCTCAACCAGTCTTTCGTTTACTTCCTCATTCGGGTGTCCGTAGTCATTATCCGTTCCGACGGAAATAACCGCAACTTGCGGTCTGCAAACGTTTAAGAATTCAACAGAAGTGGATGAACTTGAGCCGTGATGCCCCACTTTCAGTATAGTAGCCTGTGGTATCAACCTGTCTGTGATAAGTTCCAACTCTGCATACTTACCCACATCTGCCGTCAGTAAAAAGCTGATTTCCCCGAAAGCTACGTCGAGTACCACGGCGTTGTTATCGATATCCGCTCCCGTGTCCTCGAAGTATTCACGTTGGGGATTTAGCACATCTATTATTGCATTATCGATATTGATTTGCTGTCCTGCCTGAGCCAGCGTGACCGGAATACTTTTTTCTTCAATCAGTGATAGCCACTCATCGTAAACCGGCAGGTAGCTTTCCGACTTTGTAGTCAAAATATGTTCCACTTTATATCTTTTCAGCACTTCCACCAATCCGGTAATATGGTCGTCGTGGGGATGGGTTAAAACCACCAGCTCGATTGTCCTGTCCCGGAATGGCATTTTTTCGCTCAAAGCCAGATTTAAAGCCTGCCCGCTCGGACCGCCGTCAATCAGCACCTGTATGTTCCCCTTTTGAAGGAGAACGGCATCGCCCTGCCCGATATCCAGAAAGGAAACATGCAGCTTATCGTCCGGTGCCGCATTTACGGAGCTGAAAACGAGAACAACTGCCGTAATTATCAGAAGAGCAGTAATTTTCACCGGGCGGCGCAGTAAAAAACTCTGCTCCGGTTGTTCTTTTCTGTCGTTTGTTTTACCGGATAATCGGGTATATTCCGCTTCCTCTTTAACTGTTGGGGTAAAAAACCCGTATCTGTTTGCTGCCCAAATTATTACTGCCAGCCCGATATAATATATCCACACATAAATTGTATTGAAGCTGCCGGTATCTATGTATGCTATCGAGAGCCCGGCAAACCCCTCTACGATTACGATCATATAAGAAAGTATCAGCCATAACAACCAGCCGAAAATCTGTGATAAAGGTAAGAGAAACAAACCTGTCGCTGCGGTAAGCGTCCCCAGTACAATAATCCCGATAAGCACCGGCAATATCAGAAGTGTCGCCAGCGGGCTTACGATAGAGATAATACCGAAATAGTAGGCAATCAGCGGCAGTACCCCTGCCAGTGCCGCCAGTGTTACCGCCAGACTGTCATAAGTAAGTTTTGTTATCTTCAACACAGTAGGGAATCTGTCCGGCAGCCTGTTTATCATATTATTTCCCAAACTTTGCAGTGCTGGCAATATAAAAATCAATCCGCACATAGCGGAAAAGCTCATCTGAAAGGAGGCGGTGTAAACAACCTGCGGGTCGCAGGCGGCCATTACAGCAGCGGCAAATACCAAAGCAGTTATGGCGTTTCGCTGACGCCCGGTAAGCTCTGCTGCCAGAAAGATGCTTGCCATTATGGCGCTCCTGACGACAGGCGCCTGCAGACCGGTAAGAATGGCATACAGCCAGATAACACTCAGCGCCAGCCAGATATACAAGTAGTGCCGCCTTCCGAAAAGAGCCAATCCGATGCCTAGCATAATACCTGCCACGATTGCGGTATGCAGACCGGATATCGCCAGCAGGTGAGCGGTTCCGGTGAGCGAAAAGTCTTCTTTCAAATCATCTGGGATATTGCTGCGGATACCCAGAAGCATGGCTTGAGCCAGTGAAGCCTGCGGTTCCGGTAAAACCCTTGTCAGAGATTGCGACAGCTCTGACCTTAGTGAATATACCCACTCAAGAAGAGCAAAACCCTGTCCGCTTTCGGTAAGTTTTATTTGCGGATAGAGCATTGTGGAGTAGATATTTTCATGTGAAAGATAAGCGGCGTAGTCGAAATCCTCGAATACGGGAGGTGTTTTCAGTTCCCCCGTTATCATTAATACGTCTCCGTAACTGTAAGCGGGATATCCGGGAACAAAAACCAGCACCTTGCCTTCTACTTCACGTTGCCCTTCATCAGTTTCAACAAAGCTGGATTTTATTACAAGTCTGGTATTACCATCCCTGACATCCGGGTCGTCACTAATCATACCGATAACAGTCACCGTTCCCTTGTCGTTAAAAAAGTTGATAAAGCTCGAATCGTTTTCCGGGAGGCGGTCATATGCCCAAACGGAAGCGGAAAAAATGGATACGATACAAAGTGCCGCCAGTATTATCTGTTTTTGATATTTTTTTAAAAGCAGCAGGGGGAGGGGCAATAGCCCCGTCAATATAAGTACTGCCGGCAGTTCGAAATTAAATCCGATGACAATACCGGCTATCCAGCTGATACCCAGGCAGATTAGAATCATCTAATATGTCGGCTCCATTCTATTCTGCATTTATGAATCTACTCCTTCAATTTGTCTGTTTATCACCCGATAAAGTCCTTCAAACAGCGTAAGAAGGTTTTCCTTTGAATGAGGGCGGCTTATCCGTTGGTATTTTCAATCATCTACCGTGATCAAACTCTTGATATTATCGAAGGTATTTTCTCCGATTCCCTTCACCTTTAACAATTCATTGGTATTTTTAAATCCGTCGTTATCTGTGCGGTACTGAATTATGGCATTTGCCCTGGTTTCACCGATTCCCGGCAGGGCTTGAAGCAGCCAGGCTTCGGCGCGGTTGATATTAATCTTTTGAGAAGTGTTATTAAGGTTGTTTATTGTCAATTCTATTTGATGCTCCGTTAAATCACTCTCGATACCTCCTGCTGCGTTTAGCAGGGATTTGATAGAATCGGTACTTTTTAAGGGATAAAAGCCGGGATTATTGACACTGCCGCCCACATAGACGTATTCGGTTGCTGAATCCCCGGGGGTGTCTGCCGGTGTAATCAATATTTCCGGCCGGTTGCCGCACCCGGTAAAAGAAAAAAGATTGAAAATAATCAAAATAATCGCTACTATGAAAATAAGGGGAGTTCTTTTTAACATTTAATCGTCCTCCTTGAGATGATGCAACTTCATTTGTACCGGATTTTATTAAGAGAAAAGCCAAATGGCAATAATTATCACACAATATAGTGAACCGGGTTACCTTAGTCAAATCTCCGGGAGGTGAAGTATGTTAAAACCGATTAAAGATGCCACGCAATTAAAGCCGGTAGTATTGAGAGCCGTTAAAGCTCTTTACGGGCAGCATACGGAAAATATTACTATACTTAAAGCAGAGCTTTTCCCGCTGTTCCGTGAACCGAAACAGGGCTGGATGACACATGTGGAATTTAATGATGACAGGTTCGTCTTTAATGTTCAGCTTGATGTTCAGATGGATGACGGGACAATCACCCGTGTGGTGGAGTTAAACCGCAATCCTCTGCAAAAATAATTGTACTAGTTGCCGGTTAGCGCCGAGCGTAATAAAGCCTCATTATCAGGCCTGGTAATGGCAATTATCTGGTCTTCGGCTTGGAGCACGGTGGCAGGAGATGGGGCAGTAGGGTTAGTGTCACGGTGAATTATCAGCGCTAGAATGCTTTCCGGTGGAAGTGTTAAATCCTTAATAGCTTTGCCGACCGTTTTTGCGTCCGGCTGTATTTTTATCTCGACTATTTCCAGCCCCTTTTCTTTAATCGATAACAGGTGCATCAACGGGTTGGTAGGAACCTCGTGTTTTATATGTTCGAGAATTATGGATGTGCTGCTTACGGTGACATCTATCCCCAGTTTTTTAAACAGCATCTCGTGTTTAGGATTGCGAACGCGGGCAATTGTTCGAGGGACATTGAATTTGTATTTTGCCACCTGGCAGGCAACCAGATTGTCCTCGTCGTCACCTGTGACCGAAATAAAAATATCGGCTCTATTAGTTCCGGCTTCAGCCAGAACCGCCGTTTCGCAGCCGTCACCCTTAATACAGACGCTTCCCATCTCATTTACTATGGACTGAACAGTGGAAGCATCTTTTTCGATTATCAATACCTCATGCTGCTCGTCCAGCAAGGTTCTGGCAAGGTAATAACCGAGGCGCCCGCCGCCGACAATTATTATATACATCTGTTCGTTAACTCTCCAGCTTTTCCTTCAGCATCTGGGCAAATATGGTGGTCGGGCTGAGCGCTTCCAATCCCAGCATGCTGTATAAATCCCGCCGCAGCGGGTCGTAAATGCGGCAAATCACTTTGGGGACACAAAAAATATGCTTGGCGATTTGAGCCGCCATTATGTTGCGGTTATCGCCCTGGGTTACGGCGATGAAAGCATCGGCTTTTTCTATTCCGGCTTTTATAAGAATATCCTCATCAAGCCCGTTTCCCAACAGGGCGTTGCCTTTAAATTCGGGTGGCAGTCTGCGGAAGCTGTCAACATTTAAGTCCAAAGTAATGACTTCGTGGTTTTCTTTATCCAGAAGTATTGCCAGTTGGGCACCAACACGTCCGCATCCCATGATAATTATTTTCATAATAAACCCTGTTTATAATTTTGACTGAAGCTGATGGTCAATAAGAACCCGGCAGGGTGCGTTTTCCAGCACGTACGGGATTACGTCGCCCAGGCAAAACAGCCCGAAGTGCTGTTTATAGGAAATACCCATTAAAATCAAATCGACCGCTCTTTTTTTGGCTTCTTCTATTATAGTGGGGCCGATATCTCTGGCCTGCATCATTTCTGTTTCAATAAGGCATCCCTGTTTCTGACCGATCGATTCAATACTGTTAAGGATGTTTTCAGCGGCATCTATTTTGGTAGTATCTTCGGCATCGAGAGGCAGTGAACGCTCCACGGGTATTACATGTATGGCGTAAATCTCACACATATCCCTTTTACTTTTAGAGAGCTTGCATGCCAGCTCGATTGCCCCTTCATCGGCAGTAGTGCCTGCAACCGGAACCAGTATCTTTGAAAATTCTATCTCGTCTTTTTCAACCATTATTACCAACCATCAAGCGGGTATTATAAACCCTGTCCCCGAAATTTACAACTGATGCGGGTATTTTGCAATAAATTAAGAAAAATTAAAATTGAAAAATGTGAAAATATCGGGTGTTTTTTGATGCGTTTCCCTGTTTTTATTACCATTTTAAGTATTGAAAGAGGAAAGTGAAAAGACTACATTCGGTATAAATTGTATTTATCCCGCATATCAGGGGGTATAAAAACTAATGAAAGACAGTCGGGCAGCCGATCTATTTCCATCTCCAGAAAGTAGGCAGGAACAGTATTAATATGGTGAAAAATTCGAGACGGCCTGCTATCATACAGAAAATCAGCACGCCTTTCCCCAGGGCGGGAATAGAGGCATAGTTTTCAAGGGGTCCAACGGCTCCTAATCCCGGACCTACATTGCCGAGGGCGGAAACCGTAGCCGATAGTGCCGTGACTGTATCAAGTCCCAGTCCGCTCATTATTAAAAAACCGGTTACGGCAACCGAGAAATAGATAATCGCCATTCCGACCGTTTTGTTAACAATGCCCTCGGGTACTATATTTCCTCCCAGCTTTAAGGGTATCACAGCGCTGGGGTTAAAGGCGTTTTTAATCTGCCGGTAGGCGTATTTTGCCAGTACTAGCACGCGAACTACTTTCAAGGCGCCGCTGGTCGAACCTGCCGAAGCGCCGGTTACCATCAAGAACAGCAATATCGCTTTTGAAAGTGGAGGCCATGAATTGAAATCGGCAACGGAAAATCCGGTACTGGTCATAATGGCTGCTGTTTGAAAAGAACCGTATCTGACAGCTTCTCCGATAGACATACCCATATTGATTATCAAATCCAGGTTGATTAAAAGAGCCGCGCCAAGGAGCAGTAAAATGTAAAATCTGAACTCCGGATTCTTAAAGAGCTTTCCCGGCTTCCGTCTCCACAGCAGGAAGTAATATAATCCGTAGTTTACTCCTGTAGCTATCATAAAGAAGAGCACGATTCCTTCCACCAGCAGGCTGTTGTAGGCGGCGATGCTGAGGTTATAGGCGGCAAATCCTCCCGAGGGGATGGTGCTAAGGGTCACCATTGTGGAATCGAAATTCGATAAACCTGCTATTTTAAGCAGGATAAACTCCAGGACAGTCATTACTAAATAGATGAGCCACAATATTTTGGCGGTATCCCTCATACGTGAAGTAAGGCGTTCATCTTCTTTTCCGCCTGTCCATTCCGCTTCGGCAAGCCTGGCGGCGCCGATTCCCAAAAGCGGCAGCAGGGCAACGAACAGCATAATGATACCCATACCGCCCAGCCATTGTGTCAAAGAGCGCCAAATCAGAAGCCCCTGATATTGGATGTCTATATTTGTAAATACCGTTGCGCCCGTCGTGGTAAAACCGGATACCGATTCAAAGAAAGCATCCAGAAAATTCGGCATTGCCCCGCAAAGAGTATAAGGCAGTGCTCCGACCAGTGAAATGGATATCCAACCGACAGCAACCAGTGTAACAGCTTCCCTTCGGCTGATGTTTTTCTCTTTGACCTTTATGAGCCTCCATAGTATCATCCCGATGGCTATGCTTAGAGCCATTGATATGGCAAAGGCTGATACCGCCTGTGATTCTTTTAGGAAAAGGCTCCATAAAAGGGGAATTATCATAGAAACGCCTATTATGGCTATGATAAGACCGAGGTAATGCAGAATAGCTTTAATTCTCATCAGATTATTACTTAAAGAGTTTTTCTATTGTTTGTACCGATTCCGGCGGAGTAACTATAACAACATGGTCGCCCGGTTTAATAATTTTATCTTCGGGCGGAATAAAAATTGTCTCATTGTGGATGATTGCCACCACCTTTGTTTCTTTCGGAAAACCGGATTCAGTAACTTTTTTATTGGCTATTACAGCCTGTGCGCCGGTGACAAATTCAATTGCCTCCAGTTTTTGTCCCTCAATAAGAGAGGCTGAGATTACGCCGCCGCGAAGCACGAAGCGGATTATTTTATTGGCAGCCAATATGGTAGGTACGGCGGCAACATCGATTCCGATAGCTTCCGCTAAAGGTATATATCCGGGTTTGTTGACCACCACCATAACCCGCTGAACGCCGAGAGTTTTTGCCAGTAACGCGCTGAGTATATTAATCTCTTCATTTTCAGAGGTAGCCACGAAAGCATCCGCCGAAGATATTCCCTGTTCCAGCAGGAATGCGCGGTCGGTACCGTCTCCCTGGAGTATATCTACCTTCTCCAGCTGTGTGGCAAGTTCCTGGCAGCGAACAAGGTCCTGCTCGATAAGCTTTACTTTTACCCCTCTTTTTTGGAGCTCGGAAGCGGTTAGTACGCCGACACGGCTTCCGCCAAAAATAACCACTCTTTTTGCTGTACGTTTCTTTTGTAAAAAAATCTTACCGAGTTCGTCCATATTATTTGCGGGAACAGCAATATGCAGGCTGTCTCCCTCACTTAAAACGAAGTCTTTTTCAGGCTCGATTATCTCTCCCTGGTGGATAACGGCAACTATCATACTCGGTTGCGGCAGTGTCAGTGATGTCAGTTTTTTGCTTACCAGTGACTCACTTTCTATTTTAAACTCTCTTATTTGCACCAGCCCGTTGGCAAAGTTCTCAACCGGAGTGGAATAGAAACCGGAAAGGATTTCCATTATTTCCGTGGCGGCTTCCAGCTCGGGATTGATAAAAACATCTATGCCGAGGCTTTTGGGTCTGACTATCTTGCGCGGGGAATTAGGGGTTTTTGCCGGCGCTACAAAATAGCCGGAATAATCAATATTGCGTATTCTGGCGGCAGTAGTTACAGCGCCCATCTCTTTCGCCATAAAACAGGTTATCATATTGGTTTCGTCGTTGTTAGTAACGGCAAGCACCAGGTCTGCACGCTCTATTTCCGCTTCTTTTAATGTTTTGGGTGTGGCCGAATTACCCCTGATTGTTTTTATATCGAGCTGCCCCTGCAGGGTCTTCAAAGCTGTTTCGGATTGTTCCAGTACAGTGACTTCATACCCTTCCTGAACCAGAAGGGAGGCAATGTGCGAGCCTATTATTCCGCCTCCGGCTATTATAATATACACTCTGTCTTCTCCTCGAGATTGATTTGTATTTCCCGATATCTGTATATCATTTATTTCAATTGTTGCATTCTATGCTCTTGTTTTCAGCCTGTCAATAGGGTGTAAAAATATGGCGGTAAAGAGGACGGGCGTGTCAACCTGAGGAAGGAAATATTTTTATAATTCAGCTGTATTTTTATTGACATTGATATTATATTTTTATACACTCTATGATGAGAAGAAGTTGGTAATATTATTAAAATCCAGTATTGCAGGTTTAATCTTTACGACAAAAATGGGGAATTAAACCGGGGGTAAAGATACTGGTGAAAGAGGTCTGTACTTGGGGAAGATATCATTTATGCCTCGCGAAAACAAATTTTTTGAGCTTTTTACACAAAGTGCCTCCAATATGTCAAAGACCGCCCGGGCTTTGGAGGATTTACTGAAAAACTGGGAAAATATAGACATTAAAGTAGCCTACATTACCGAATTGGAGCACGCAGGTGATTCTTTGACCCATCAGGTTGCCGCTATGTTATACCGTACTTTTGTCACTCCTTTCGACCGCGAAGATATAGCTCAGCTTTCGCATGTAATGGATGATGTTACCGATTTTATCCATGCTACCGCAGAGTCCATCTACATTTACAAGGTGGAAGCCACCACACAGCGAGCGAACGAACTGTCTGAAATAATCGTTCAGGCGTGCGCTGAAATAGAAAAAGCGGTGAAGTGCCTCGGTAACCGCTCCGATTTAAACAAGGTCGTCGAGCATTGTGTCGAGATTAATCGTCTTGAGAATAAAGCCGATGCCGTTTATCGGGCAGCGCTGGGAGAATTATTTGACGACAGCAAGGACACCAAATACATAATAAAGTGGCGTGAAATATATGACCATATGGAAACCGCCACCGACCGTTGTGAAGATGTTGCCAATGTGCTTGAAGGTGTAGCGCTGAAGAATGCCTGATCCATCAATTATTATACTTATTCTGATTATAATACTGGCTCTCTGTTTTGGACTGGTAAACGGTTTCAACGATGCAGCCAATGCCATTGCCACCTCTATCGGCTCAAGAGCTTTGTCTCCCAGACAGGCTTTAATTATTGCAACTTGTTTCGAGATGCTGGGCGCGGCTACCGGAACGGCAGTCGCTCAAACAGTCGGAAAGGGCGTTTTGATTCCGGAAGCAATTTCATATCAAACAATAATTGCGGCTCTGGGTGCAGTAATCATCTGGACAGGAACAGCCACTTTTTTGGGGTTACCGGTTAGTTTAACACACGGCTTTATAGCTGCACTGGGAGCTGCAGGGGTGGCGGCAGCGGGGACAGGAGCGGTCAACTGGGCGGTAATCGGCAGGATTATGTCGGCGGTAGTAACAGCACCGGTACTCGGTTTTATCGGTGGTTTCATACTTATGATAATTGTGTTGTGGTTGTTTCGTAGGAGCCTCCCCTCCAAAATGCGTACCGTTTTCAGCAGGCTTCAAATTCCGTCTACCGCTTTCATAGCGTATAGCCACGGTAAAAATGATGGGCAGATGCCGATCGGTATTATAACTATGGCAATGGTGCTTTATACAGGGCAAGCAGACATTTGGGAAAGTATTCCATGGTGGATAATAATCGCGTCGGCTCTTTCTATCAGTTTAGGTATGGCAGTAGGCGGCTGGCGTGTAATTAAGACACTCGGTATGCGGGTTACCAAACTCGGCCCCGAGCATGCATTCGTAGCGCAAACGGCAGCAGCTACTGTGATTGAGGGGGCTTCTCAATTAGGAATACCCATCAGCACGACACATTGTATAAGCAGTTCGGTAATGGGAGTCGGTGCTACCAAGCGTCTATCGGCGGTGCGTTGGGGGGTTGCCAGGAGAATGGTAATGGCTTGGATAATCACTTTTCCTGCGTGTGGGGGGTTGGGTTACCTGTTTTCGTGGCTTCTCGGATTGTTTTAGAAATATCTAGAGGATGTATTCTCTGGGTATAACCCGCATTTTCTCAGCAGTTATTATCGCTTTGATTTCATCTACAACACGGTCTATTTGACCGTGTTCGTTGACAGCCACATAATCGAACATATCGATTTTGGTCATTTCTTCTTTTACCGTCTCGATTCGCAACTTAAGGTTTTGCTCTGATTCGGTGTTGCGCATCGTTAATCGGTCGATTAGTTCCTGCAGTTTAAGCGGTGCTAAAAATATAAAAATTGCCTGGGGTAGGATATTTTTTATAGTGGCGGCGCCCTGAACATCGGTCTTAATAATGGTGTCTTTCCCTGCAGAGAGCGCTTCCCTGACAGCCTGCTTGGGAACACCGTAGAAGTTGCCGTAAACATTAGCCCATTCCAGCAGTTCGTTGTCGTCAATCAGCTTCTGAAATTGCTCTTTGGTGACAAAATTATAATCGATGCCGTCTTTTTCCCTGGGGCGTTTGGCGCGGGTAGTCATGGTGGTAATATGAGCAATCGGGAAGTGCGCCTTTTTCAGCCGGTTTAAAACGGCATCTTTACCGGCGCCTGACGGTCCTGAAAGAACAAGCAAAAGGTTTTCCCTTCCCCTGTTCCATAAAACATCGTCATTAGAGCTTGATTTTGTCATCACCCAGCTCCGGTTTTATAACTGTGCCGCCACGCAATATCTGGAACCTGCCGGTGATTGTCTCAGGGGCAAGTGCCGCCAGCACAATATGCCCGCTATCGGTAAAGATTACCGCCTTGGTACGCCTGCCGCTGGTCATATCGATTAGTTGCCCCTTATTGCGGGCTTCCTGAATAATGCGTTTGGTGGGGGCGGAGTTGGGGGAGGCGATGGCAATAACCCTGTTCATTGCCAGTATGTTACCGAAACCTATATGAACCAATTCTCCTAACATATTTATCCCCTCTAATTAGTTATGTGGAAGCCATTTTAAGTTTAAAACGAATAAACTATATCTTACCCCTTTAGAATATTTCTGGCAATAGTGATTTGGGAAGAAAGATAGGTTTTCGGACGAAATTAACCATCCACAGGATTTTTCGGTTGTTCCGAACTCAGTGACCGTTAGACCCGTAAACTTGTTGAGGGACTTTCCTATCGAACTGATGTAGCGTATAAAATAGTTACCATTCCTACACATTGAACAGGAAATTGATGATATCCCCATCCTTTACAACGTAGGTCTTGCCTTCCAGCCTCAATAGTCCGCGCTTTTTCCCTTCGGCAAGGCTGCCGCAATTTATCAGGTCTTCGTAGCTGATAATTTCAGCGCGTATGAATCCCCTCTCGATGTCCGAATGTATTTTACCTGCCGCTTTTTGCGCAACTGTTCCTTCGGTAATCGGCCAGGCGCGGCACTCATCGGCGCCGGCTGTTAAGAAGGATATCAGTCCGAGCAGGGCATAGGATTGCTTGATTACCCTGTCCAGCCCCGGCTCCGTAAGCCCGAAATCGCTGCGGAAGGACGCTGCCGATTCTTCGTCATCCAACTGTGCCAGTTCCATCTCGAGGTTTCCGCAGAAGGCTATAACATGGTGGTTGGCGGTACCGAATTCCGTGTTCATCTCTTGCTCTATTTTATTGGTATCTGCAAGTTGGGATTCACCGATATTAACAATGGTTAAAAGCGGTTTGGCGCTCAAGAACTGGTAACCGACAATCAGTTTTTTCTCTTCTTCGGTCAGCTTCTGCTCTCTTATGGGGATATCATTTTCCAGGTCTGTCTTAATTTTTGCCAGTAAATCCTGTTCATTTTTATATTGCTGTCTTTCATCGGCCTTGGCGCTTTTTAAGGAGTTGGCAATCCTCTCCATTCTTCTTTCCATAATAGTGAGGTCGGAAAAGCTGAGTTCCATATTCATATTATCGATATCTCTGGAGGGGTCGATGCTGCCTGAGGAGTGTGCGATGCTGTCATCGGAAAAATAGCGCACCACATTTATCAGTGCATCGACGTTGCTCAACTGCGTCAGTAGTTCCCCGCTGATGGAAGAGTCTTTGCCTATGCCTTTAATAGATGCGCCGATATCGAGATACTTGATTTCGGCAGGCACGATTTTTTTGGGGTTGAACATCCCGGCAAGTTTGGTCAGGCGGGCATCCGGTACTTTGGATATGCCGATATGAGGCGCTTTCGGGGCCTGTATGCCGGTAGCGGCATTTCCTTTTGTTAAAGCATTGAAAACTGTTGTTCTGCCGCTTTCCGGTAATCCTATAATTCCGATACCTACACTCATATTGAAATCAATATCTCCTCTGCTTTCGTCTATGCGAATATAAATCCAGATGTTATATTTACAATTATATTCTAATCTCTTTTTATAATGTTTTTAGCGTATTTAAGCGCCAGCTCTCTGTCCTTGACGGTCAGGTTTTTGTTGGCGGCCAGGTCCAGGAGTGCCAGGAGCGCCTCGTGATTGCCTATATTGGCAACGGATTGAACGGCTTCGTGCCTGATTTTTTCCGTTAGATCCATGTCAGCCGCAAGCCCGCATAATTTTTGCAGTTCATTGTTAATCTGTTCTGACATTTTTAATCTCCTTTTCCCCGGTTCAAATACCATTAAAGCGGGGGACTATCACTCTGCATAATTCTACCCTATGGTATGGCGTACTGCAACAGAAGCATTAAGGAATAAATTGAAAAAGCCACGGGCATTACATTTAAAAACGAATTTAAAATAACAGCTTGAGAGCAGGCAGCCGTAAGCGTTGACAATATTTTAAAAATAGATAAAATAGTTAACGGAGAGATAATATCGGTTTTGAAGCAACAATTACCGGCGAATTGTGGTATTATTCTTATGGAGCAGTGTCTTTTAGCCACTCAAAAAATAGTACATTCATACGTTTACGATTATTTTAAAAAGAGAT
This sequence comes from Dehalococcoidia bacterium UBA5748, assembly GCA_002419135.1. Lineage (GTDB taxonomy): Bacteria > Chloroflexota > Dehalococcoidia > Dehalococcoidales > UBA5627 > UBA5627. The sequence goes on from DIFM01000028.1 coordinate 13,160, forward strand.
GAAAGATTAATAAATATACAAGGAGGATATAAGTATGTATCAAGTCTCGGTTGATAACCCGGAAAAAAAGGTGAAAAAAGGTGAATATCTGAAGTTTACCATTGCCAATTTCCCCCCTAATACTTCCCTCGATTACAACATAGGGCAACGCAATGAATATAAATCTATCGGATTGGGAAGTGTAACGTCAGATGCCAATGGTGGAGGTACATTTGCCACCCTGTTAAACAATAATCCCGGAAAATACAGCATAACCGTAAGGAATTATACTTATGGTTCGGCAAAAGATGATTTTGTTATAGAAGAATAGCAGGGAAATATTTAGTAACACATTAATAAGAAATTAAGCGGTGATATTTGATTGTCACCTTAAAAAAAGATAAATAAGGCAGCTAATCCGTATAATCGGGCTGGCTGCCTTTAATATTGCCGTTTTTTACCGCCACTCTTGCAAACTTTTTTTAAATCATAAGCCACTTTCGTAAATTGATATCAGGAAGCAGTTATTACTCGTTTCCGCGTTATGCTAAAATAGTCGGGCAATGCTGTATATTCTTGCCGGACCGGATGATTTTTCGCGCACCGAAGCCCTTACCGGGATAAAAAAAGGGCTGGGCGATGCCTCTATGCTGTCTTCCAATACCAGCGTTTTCGACGGGAAGAAAACTACTCCCGGCGAACTGGCTGCTGTGGCTCAGGCGATGCCGTTTTTATCGGAAAAACGGCTCATAGTTGTTGAAGGATTGCTGGAAAGATTCAGCTCCGATGCTTCCAGGAGCAGGGGCAAAAAAACAACCCGCGCATCTGCAAAACAAAACGATATCGAATCATATATCAATATATTTACTAATCTTCCGGAAAGCACTGTCGCTGTGCTAATCGATGGAGAAATGGGTAAAAACAATCCGCTCTTTGATGGTATATCCGCAAAAGCCAAAGTCAGTTCGTTTCCACTTTTGAAGGGTGAAAGGCTGATGCAGTGGATAAAGAATCGGGTTACTAAAGAGGGGGGTAAAATATCTCCCGAAGCGGTCAAATTACTTGAAAAACAGGTAGGGGGCGATTTGTGGGTGATGTCGGGCGAAATTGCCAAACTGGCAACATTTGCGCTCGGACGGCAAATCGAAGTAGAAGATGTAAGCCGGCTGGTGGGGTATACGCGCCAGGCTAATATCTTCAGTATGGTGGATGCCGTGCTCGGGTTTAAAGCCGGGGTGGGGCAGCAGATGCTGCAGCAATTGATGTTTGAAGGCATGGCTCCGCCGCAAATCCTTTTTATGATATCGCGGCAGGTTCGCCTGATGATTCAGGTTAAAGCGATGCTCAAAGAAAGAAAGCCGCAGTCCGAAATACAAATGAAGCTCGGTTTGAATAGTGATTTCGTCTGGCATAAAACACTGGAACAAAGCAATATGTATTCCCTCGAGAGACTGGAGGAACTATATCACAAGCTACTGGATACCGATGTTGCCATCAAGACCGGAAAATACAATGATGAACTGGCTTTAAACATCCTCATTGCCGAAATGTGCTCTACAGGAACATCCTAATTGTCTTTGCGAGGAAGGAGTCCAGCTGCAGTTGGGACGACTGACGCGGCAATCTCTCCCTTTCAACATTGCCGGGGCTAAGCTATATAAATGGCATATACAGAGCGGTGTAATTAGATTGTACTGTAGAGATTGCTTCGTTTGCCTGCGGCATCCTCGCAACGACGATTTATTTATCGTTCTGAGTCTATCCTTCGCGAACTCAGCATGACAAAAACAAAGCCGTTTGTGGTCTTGTCCCGGTGTGACGAGGGATGAACCTGTCGAACCATAACGGTGACCTAATTGTATTAAACCCAGGACGAATCGGACTGTCTCGCCCATCAATGATAATGATACAATATTTTTAAGATACAAGGGCGAACGGGGGTGTTCGTCCCGGCAAGCCGGGGTGACGGATGAGGGTCAGCATTGTTCTGTTTGCACTCTATTGACTTGTGTGAATATCGGACATATAATGCCATCAATCCTTGAATTGAGTAACCGAATACAAGGGAAATAATATGAGAGCATTTTTTGGGAAATTTTTTAAAATATCGGGTTCTTTAATTTTATTACTTTGTATATTATATGTTGTAATATCTATCATTACATCGCTCACTTCTGATATACGTGTTCATTCTAATCCTCACGGTTCCAACAATTTATTCTATTTTACTATAATCACAGGATTAATATTTATCGGAATAGGGAATGTGCTGAATAAATTTAAACCGCCTGATAAATAACAGTCTCAATCTCAGTAATCATCATATTTATTTCAATCGGATTGTATCTATATCTTAAATTGACAGAAACCATTCCTTAAATTACAATCTAATTCTACTATGAGTATGACAGGCGATAACATCAGGGAAAGCTTTTTACGTTACTTTGAGGAAAAAGGGCATAAAATAATGCCCAGTGCCTCACTGGTGCCCCACGGCGACCCGACTCTTCTTTTAACCAGCGCCGGAATGGTACAGTTCAAACCCTACTTTTTGGGCGAGAAGCCCCCGGCAACTCGCATGGCATCCTGCCAGAGGTGTTTTCGGGTAACCGATATCGATTCGGTAGGGGATACCAAGCACCTCACATTTTTCGAAATGCTGGGAAACTTCAGCATCGGCGATTATTTTAAGGAAGGGGCGATTGACTTCGCCTGGGAATACGTCATTGAACGCCTGCAACTTCCTAAAGAACGCATCTGGATAACCGTTTATCAGGATGACGACGAGGCTTTCGATATCTGGAATAAGAAAATCGGAGTTCCTACTGAACGTATCGTCCGCTGCGGCGAAAAAGAGAACTTCTGGGGTCCTGCCGGCGATTCCGGTCCCTGCGGTCCCTGCAGCGAACTGCATTACGATTTCGGAGAGGATGCCGGCTGTGGAAGAGCCGATTGCTCTCCGGCCTGTTCCTGCGAACGTTTTTCCGAAATATGGAACCTGGTGTTCGTACAATATAATCAGGATAAATCCGGCAAGCGCACGCCTCTTGCCAAGGGGCATATCGATACCGGTATGGGGTTGGAGCGCATGACCGTTATTATGCAGAACAAAAACTCGGTCTATGAAACCGATTTGTTTACTCCCTTGCTGGATGTAGTATCAAAAATTGCCGAAGTCAAGTATGGCTCCGATGAAATTCTGGATAACAATATGCGCGTTATTGCCGAACATGGTAGGGCGGTTACGTTTCTTATTGCCGATGGGGTATTGCCCGGCAACGAAAAACAGAGCTATGTCTTGAGAAGGCTGATGCGGCGCGCCGTATTCTTCGGGGAAAAACTGGTTTCCGGCAAGTCTTTTTTGGAAGAGGTAGCCAAAGTCACTATCGAAAAGATGAAGCACGAGTACCCCGAGCTGGGGCAGAAAAAGAAATTCATCCTCAAGGTAATACAGGAAGAAGAAGCACGCTTCCGCGATACTTTAAAAATAGGTACACAGTTATTGGAAGGAATAATGGCGGAGGTTTTTGTCGAGGGCAAAAAGGAAGTATCCGGCGAACAGGCTTTCAAGCTCTATGATACATACGGTTTCCCGGTTGATTTAACGCAGGAAGTTGCCGCAAAGCAGGGATTTACAGTGGATATGGCGGGCTTCGAAGCCGAAATGGAGAAACAGCGTGAAAAAGCCAAGGCGGCTAACCGTTTTAAAAAGAGCCTTTCCTTGGCTGCCGATGTCGAAGTTATCAACGGCTGTGGAACATGTGTCTTTACCGGATATGAAAATCTGGCTGATAAATCCGTAATAACCGGTCTTTTATCCGATAATAAAAATGTAAACGAAATCGTTGAGGGGCAGGAAGCCGCGATTATGTTGGATAAAACCCCGTTCTACGCCGAAAAGGGCGGACAGGTAGGCGATACCGGAGTAATAAGCGGCTCCAATGGCAAATTCATTGTTAAGGATACCGTTCAAATTACTGATAAGGTGGTAGCTCACAAGGGATACGTAGAGTGGGGTGTTTTCAAAACCGGTGACGAAGTGACTGCCGAAGTGGATATCGAGCGCAGGATGGATATTGCGCGCAATCATACGGCAACGCATCTATTACAGTATGCCTTACGGAAAGTGCTCGGCGAGCACGTTCAACAGCGTGGTTCGCTGGTAACTCCCGGCAGGTTAAGGTTTGATTTTTCGCATATGTCTGCCATGACGGAAGAGGAAATCGAGAAGGTGCAGACCATAGTCAATTACGAGATACGCCGCAATCACTCTGTCTGTCCGGTAACAATGCCTTATAAGCAGGCCGTTAAAGAAGGGGCAATTGCGCTTTTCGATGAAAAATACGGCGATCAAGTCAGGGTGTTGAAAATCGGCGAGCCACAAATTAGCGCCGAGCTGTGCGGAGGCACTCACGTTTCCGCAACCGGTGAAATCGGATACTTTCAGATTATTTCCGAATCCAGCATCGGCGGCGGTATTCGCCGCATCGAAGCGGTTAGCGGCAGGGGAGCGGAGCAGGCGATAAAGGATAACATTATTAATTTAAACAAGGAAATCCTGGCGGTTCAGACTGAATTGGATAAGGAACGCAAGCAAATACAGCTTTTACAGCGCGGAAAGACAAAACAGGAAGCCGAATCACTGCTTGAAAAAGTAGAAACGGCAAATGGAGTAAAGCTGCTGACAAGTCGTATTGAGACTGTCGATAACGATATGATGCGTGATATGGCGGATATACTGCGCTCTAAACTGGGCAGCGGTATAGTGGTGCTGGGTGCCGTTATGGATGATAAACCATCATTTATAGTAGCGGTTACTCCCGACCTGGTTAAAAAAGGTTATCATGCAGGTAAGCTGGTAAAGCACATTTCATCCGTTGCCGGTGGTGGGGGCGGCGGCAAGCCGGATATGGCACAGGGCGGCGGCAAAGATATAGATAAACTGGAAGAAGCTATCAATTCTGTTAAAGGAATATTATAAACATTATTGTCTGTAAATACAGGAGATATCGGAATGCGTTCGCTGGGGCTTGACGTAGGGGATAGGAGAATCGGAGTGGCGATGAGCGACCCGTCCGGAATAGTTGCCAGTCCGCTTACAATAATCGAGCGAAAAAACGATATCATCGATATAGAAACCATTTCCAATATCGTCAGGCGCAACGAAGTAGGTCATATCATTGTCGGTTTGCCGCTTGCCGCTGACGGCGTCGTCGGTATGCAGGCTGAAAAAGTATACGATTTTGTAAGTAAGCTGAAAGCAAGTATCGATATCCCCCTCCAGTTCAGAGATGAAAGCTTTTCCACCGATTCCGCCAGAAAATTGATGCTGCAAACGAAATCAAAAAAAACACGCAGAAACACCAGGGACGATGCCATAGCTGCGGCTTACATTCTGCAACACTTTCTGGAAGAACAATATCTTGCCAATTTACAGGAGCCGGAAACAATAGATTGAGCATCCTGGATTTAACTACGACCTGCCCCGCTACCCGGGCGCGCGCCGGGGAGTTGAAGACACCGCACGGCATTGTGGAAACTCCGGTATTCTGCCCGGTCGGCAGCCAGGCTGCTGTTAAAACGCTTACCGCCGAGGAGGTAAAAAGCCTCGGATTTAATATGATTCTGTGTAATAACTATCATCTCTATCTGCGTCCCGGAATAGACGTTGTAGAAGAGCTGGGCGGATTGCACCGCTTTATGAAATGGGACGGGGCAATTCTGACCGACAGCGGAGGTTATCAGGTCTTCAGCCTTTCCCCATTAATCGAACTCTCCGATGAAGGAGTTGTTTTTCGTTCACATCTGGACGGCAGCCGTCATTTTATCACCCCCGAAAACGCTACGTTGTTTCAGGAGAAGCTGGGGGCGGATATTATAATGGTGTTGGATGAATGCGCACATATCGATGCCGATTATGCTAAGGTGGAAAAGGCGATGGAGCGTACTCACCTTTGGGCAAAAAGATGTATGGATGCCCATAAACGCACTGACCAGTCGCTTTTTGCGATAGTGCAGGGGGGAGTATTCCCGGATTTAAGACGCCGCTCTGCCGAATATCTGACATCGCTGGATTTTCCCGGATATGCGCTGGGTGGCTTAAGCCTTGGGGAGGCAAAAGAGGTTACCTATTATATCGTCGATGAGACCGTGTCATTATTGCCGAAAGACAAACCGCGCTACCTGATGGGAGTGGGCGCTCCTGAGGATATCGTCGAGGGGGTGGCACGGGGTATCGATATCTTCGATTGCGTATTGCCGACGCGCGTTGCCCGCAACGGGGCATTGTTTACCCGAAACGGGAGAATCAATATCACAAACAGCGGTTACGGCAGGAAAGACGAACCGGTCGACCCTTCGTGCGATTGCTATACCTGTAAAAACCACTCGGCAGCTTATATTCATCACCTTTTCGATGCCAAAGAACTTCTGGCATACCGTTTGGCGACAATCCACAACCTCAGGTTTATGAACAACTTGATGAGCGATATCAGAAAGTCTATTCTTAACGGCAACTTCGCTTCTTTTAAGTCCGAATTCCTGAATAACTACAAACCCACCAACGAGGAAGTCCGCATCGAGCAGAAAAAGAAGTGGATTCAAACCCGCCACCCGAAAGAGGAATAGTGCTGTTTCGTTGTCATGCTGAGTTCGTGGTGGTCGAACGAAGCATCCGGGGATGGGGATAAAACCCCCAAAAAGCCGTTCGTGTCCTTCGCTAGGCTCAGGATGCGTGGATAATAATACGTGGATTTATACCGAAGGTTGAGTTCCGGAAAACGGAACGAAATCCCGATTTATCGAGAAACCATAGCGGCGGGGATTATATCAATATTATTTTCACTATTAGGCAACTTCCCAACAGGTTGGTTCAAATATCTAGATTTAGGTGAAACAAATTAAAACCCCTCTCACTTCCTATGTTTAGTATATTGTTAAACCCCGATAAACCTTAAGTCATAGACGGCAAGTTGCATATAACCGGCGGCGACAGGTGGATTATTTCCAAAAAAAATTTACTGTTTTCATTATTAATGTTTATTTTTCGAATTATTACTATTGACTAATCTCCTTGTTGTATAGATAATTATATATATTACTTTATTACTATTTTTATACATCGGGCATATTGAATTTATAATATAAGGAGAAAGGAATGGCTTTTTGTAAAAATTGTGGCAGTCAATTAAAGCCAGGGGCTAAGTTCTGTGAAACCTGCGGGGCACTTGCAGAAGAAGAAAAGCCGGTTCAACCGGTCGGCGCAGCGCCGGGTTATGTTCCTCCGTATCAATCCACCGGATATATGGCTCCACCTGCAATGACGGGTGGTAGTAAAAAATTCGGTCTGCCGGCGATAATTCTTGCCTGTGCGCTTGTAGTCGTGCTGGTCGGAGGCATTATCGGTATTGTTTCCCTCTCGGGTACAGTCAGTGACCTTAGAGAAGAAAACACGCAACTTGTTGCTGATAAGAACAGGCTCACAAGCGATTTGAATGCGGCAAACAGCAATATACTCAGGTTGAACAATGATTTAGTCGCCGCCAACAGCGAAATCGGTGAGTTAACCGGAGACCTGAACGAGGCAACCGGCACTATTAACGACTTAAACAGCGACTTGGCTCAGGCTAACAGTGAACTTGCTACGGCTAGCAGCAATTTAAATGCAGCTAATGCAACCATTGCCGATTTAAATGAGGAAAATGCAGAGCTGGCTGCCGATAAAAGCGAACTGGCGGCGGATTTAACGGAAGCCAACGATACCATTCTGGCATTGAATTCGATAGTCGACATAATGGATTATACCTACAGTGAAATAGTCGCCTTTATCGACATGAGGTTTGGGTGGTCCGAAGAGGACGCCAAGCAGTTTGTGACTCCCTATGATGAAACTGTAGGAGATTTGGTTGATTGGTTGGTTTATCCCTTCGATTCCAATGATTGGACCAGAGCTTGGAAAGACATGAAAGATATGTACTCCTGGGTACGCAGTAATATAGAGTATTCCTATGATTCTCCCTTACCGGTATTGCCTCTGGATTTACTTGAAGGGGGTTCTATAGATTGGTTTAGGGAATTTTGGCAGTATCCGGTCGAAACCATTTATTGGGAAACAGGGGATTGTGAAGACCAATCACTGCTTTTAACCAGCATGATTAAGAACTATGGGGAAGGCGAGACATATGCATATTGTGTAGGAATTAGCAACGGGGAATCAGGGCATATGGCAGTCTTCATGTTTGTTGAAGGAGGCAATCTGGTAATATTCGACCCGACAGGCGCTTACTTTACAAATACTTGGGGTGAAGTAAATACCGGCGTTCCCGTGGAACAGGAAATAAACAACTGGTTAAACTGGTGGTCAGCGGATATGCCGGGTGCTGAAATCTTCATGTTATTTGATGATGAAGATTATTGGGAATTCGATGGCAATGATGATTTCTTCGACTGGTTTTTTGGTTAGGATTATAAAACTTTACATAGTATGGTTAATTATTGACGGGGTTGCCTAAAAGGCAGCCCCGTTCGTTATGACGCTAATTGTATCACCTGAATGATTAAATTTCTTGAGGGAATTGAAAAAACTTAAAAATATATGTTTGGACAGGTAAAAGGTTTCAGTCAATCGTAAAACAAATTGGAAAATATTCTTTCAAAAGACTTGATTTTTCGTGTTGACAAACATTTTTCCTTATGCTATTATCTATTTACCTTTATAGGAGAAAGCAATGTTAGAGGTAATCACATAAAGGCTTAAACGGTGTAAACAACCAGGCAAACGGCTTGGGAAATTTACCGAGCCGTTTTTTTATGTGCAAAGCACTTTAAAAGAAGAATATAGCTAATATCAAATCTGAAGCAGGTCAAGCGTGAAGGGCGCATGGTGGATGCCTTGGCATCAAGAGCCGAAGAAGGGCGTGGTAAGACTGCGATAAGCCTCGGTTAGCTGTCTGGCAAGCTTAGCCGGGGATTCCCGAATGAGGCAACTCACTCAGGTAAAACCTGGGTATCCCTAGCTGAACACATAGGCTAGGTGAAGGTAAGCGGGGGAAGTGAAACATCTCAGTACCCCGAGGAAAAGACAAAATTCCCCTAGTAGTGGCGAACGAACGGGGACCAGCCTAAACTCTATAAACCTAACGGTTTCAAGGCCTGAGTTTATGAGAGGGTTGTAAGGCAGATTGGGTCCGGCTTGAAACGGGCCAAGGAGTTACAAACCGAACTCTAGTTGAAGGTTTCTGGAAAGAACCACCACAGACGGTGACAGTCCGGTAAGCGAAAGGGGGAGGCTCCTAATCTGTTCTTGAGTACCACGGGACACGAGAAATCTTGTGGGAAGCTACCCTGACCACAGGGTAAGGCTAAATACTCTTGATGACCGATAGTGAACTAGTACCGTGAGGGAAAGGTGAAAAGCACCCCGGGAGGGGAGTGAAATAGATCTGAAACCATGTGCCTACAAGCAGTCAGAGTTCCGGTTCGCCGGAATGATGGCGTGCCTATTGAAGAATGAGCCGACGAGTTAATCTATGTAGCAGGTTAAGTAATAGAAGTTACGGAGCCACAGCGAAAGCGAGTCTGAATAGGGCGAAAGTTGCATAGATTAGACCCGAAGCCGGGTGAGCTACCCATGGTCAGGATGAAGCTTCGATAATCTCGAAGTGAAGGTCCGAACCGGTTAACGTTGCAAAGTTATCGGATGAACTGTGGGTAGGGGTGAAATGCCAAACGAACCCGGTGATAGCTGGTTCTCCCCGAAATGCATCTAGGTGCAGCCTCAGATATTTGCTAATGGAGGTAGGGCACTGGATAGACTAGGTGAGAGAGATCTTGCCGAATCTAACCAAACCACGAATGCCATTAGCTAACAATCTGGGAGTGAGACTGCGGGGGCTAAGCTCCGTAGTCGAAAGGGAAACAGCCCAGACCATCAGCTAAGGTCCCTAAGAATATACTAAGTGGTAAAGGAAGTTGGATTGCATAGACAGCCAGGAGGTTGGCTTAGAAGCAGCCACCCTTCAAAGAGTGCGTAACAGCTCACTGGTTGAGTGATACTGCGCCGACAACTCAACGGGGCTAAGTATATCACCGAAGCTATGGCTTTCCTCGATTTATCGAGGGAGGGGTAGGGGAGCGTTCTCTTTGCAGTGAAGCAGTCGTGTAAACTACTGTGGAGCGGAGAGAAGTGAGAATGTCGGCATGAGTAGCGTAAGATATGCGAGAAACATATCCGCCGAATACCTAAGGTTTCCTACGGAAGGTTAATCCGCGTAGGGTTAGTCGGGCCTAAGCCGAGGCTGAGAAGCGTAGGCGATGGACAACGGGTTATTATTCCCGTACCGCTGTTATGGAGATAAAGGGGGGACACGGAAGGTTAGGTTGTGCATACCCATTGGACATGGTGTGTCGTCCACTATAGGCGATGCCGGGGCAGGCAAATCCACCCCGGATAATATAGCTGAAGGTGGGGGGAAGATGAGGGGAAACTCGATTCGATACAGCTGACGCCAAACCGTCTAGAAAAGCCTCGTTATCATTGAAGTAATAGCGCCCGTACCGCAAACCGACTCTGGTAGGTAGGGATGAGTGTCCCAAGGCGATCGAGATAACCTACGTTAAGGAACTCGGCAATCTAGCCCCGTAACTTCGGGAGAAGGGGTGCCTACTTCGGTAGGCTACAATAAATGGGTTCAAGTGACTGTTTAACAAAAACATAGGTCTCTGCTAAAGCGTAAGCTGATGTATAGGGGCTGATACCTGCCCAGTGCTGGAAGGTTAAG
>DIFM01000028.1:23987-24217 GCA_002419135.1 Dehalococcoidia bacterium UBA5748
TAAGTTCCGACCCGCACGAATGGTGTAACAACTTGAACGCTGTCTTAACGTGGGACTCGGCGAAATTGAAATACCCGTGAAGATGCGGGTTCCCCGCAACAGGACAAAAAGACCCCGTGGAGCTTTACTACAACTTGGCATTGGGTCTGGGCTTATTATGTGTAGGATAGGTGGGAGACTATGAAGCTGGGGCGCTAGCCTCGGTGGAGCCGCCAGTGAAATACCACCCT
>DIFM01000028.1:24252-24441 GCA_002419135.1 Dehalococcoidia bacterium UBA5748
TTTGACTGGGGCGGTCGCCTCCTAAAATGTAACGGAGGCGCCCAAAGGTTCCCTCAGGGTGGATGGAAATCACCCGTAGAGTGTATTGGTATAAGGGAGCTTGACTGTGAGACTTACAAGTCGAGCAGGGACGAAAGTCGGGCAAAGTGATCCCACGGTTCCGAGTGGAAGGGCCGTGGCTTAACGGAT
>DIFM01000037.1 GCA_002419135.1 Dehalococcoidia bacterium UBA5748
GAGCAAGCCCGGTTTTAACCTTCCAAGTACCGGTTTCCATCTAAAACTCCTTAATTTATCTACAGGATTATTGTACCCTTTGTTTATATATGTTTACAAGCGAAAATATATTACAATTTCTTTAATAAGAGGTATAAGTAATCGCTTATTGTTAGTGATATAATAACTGCTGAGGTTAAACAGAATGGCTGAATTATCGATGAATCGTCTGTCTGAAGAGGCGGAAAAACTGGGGGTAGCACTTGATTGGTATCAATTGAATCAATTTGAGATATATTATCGTGATTTAGTCGACTGGAACAACCGTATCAACTTGACCGCCATAACGGATGTCGGGGAAGTACAGATAAAGCACTTTTTGGATTCTCTGTCACTTGTACCGCTGATAAAGGGATTATCATCAAGGAGTTTTCGCATCATCGATGTAGGAACGGGCGCCGGATTTCCCGGAATACCCGTAAAAATAGCTATACCTGATATTAAAATGACATTAATTGAAGCTACCACTAAAAAAACGCGCTTTTTGGAACATATCATTACAAAACTTCAACTATTTGATATTGAAGTAATCAATGAACGCGCGGAGGAAACGGGGCAAAATCCGGAATACCGCGAGAAGTTTGATATAGTAATGTCGCGTGCCGTGGCCGAACTGGCAATCCTTGCTGAATTGACCTTGCCTCTCTGCAGTATAGGCGGCTGTGTTATAGCACAGAAAAAAGGCGATATCAGTCTTGAAATGGAAAACTCTCTTAAAGCTGTCGCAATGCTGGGAGGCAGGCTATCAAGCGTAGAAAAGGTTAAACTGGACGGGCTTGAAGATGAGCGTTATCTGGTAATTATCGATAAAATAAAACCTGCGCCGGTGACATATCCGAGGCGTTCCGGTATGCCCGAAAAAAGGCCTTTGAAATAATTTTTATATTATTCATAAGGGGAAAGCAATGAATAGACAAAAAATAATTCTGCTTCTGATTAACGTAATTGGGGTTTTCTGGTTATCGGCGGCTATATTTATGGCTTGAATGCGCAATCTGCCGGGGCTGCCGTGTTATGGGGCGGCGTGCCTGCGAATATACAACCGATATATACTGTGTCGATGATATTATCGGCTATCGGTTATTTTGCTTTTATATATTACATCTTAATCAGGCTCAATCAGGCAGAAGCAGTGATATCCGGCAAGTTCAATTACAGCCTTTACTACTGATATTCATCGCTATGCTGCTGCCATCGGCTTTCTGGAAACCTTTAACCAACCTTTATATTGCCAATCCCGTCCTTATCTACTGAATACTCATTCGTACCGTGCTTTTTATGGTCGGATTTGCTTCACAGGCTTTGGTTTGGGCGCTGATTAAGACAGTTCCCAATACGGATGGCATACCACGCCGTGCTGCAATCGCCGGCGGCATTTATTTTACCTTTCATACTTTAGTACTGGATGCTATTATCTGGGCGCAGCTTTTTTAATAGTCAGCATTAAATTGCGGAATACGATTATCTGTGTTATAGTTTTCTTACAAAGGCAGTCATAAAAAGACCGCTAGGGGAGCAAAAAAGCTGAGAGTCCCGATACAATCGGGGCAACCCTGATGACCTGAACTCGGTAATGCGAGCGTAGGAAAGCGGACACAGAAAACCAGGGTCCGGTATTTCCGAATCTCTGGTTTTATTGTTTTTAAGGAGAGAAATGACACAGCTTGAACTGGCAAAAAAAGGAATCATATCAACTCAGATGGAATGTGTGGCGAAGTCCGAAGGGCTTGAGGCAGAGTTTATACGACAGGGAGTGGCTGATGGCACGATTGTTATCCCTGCCAACATTAATCACGGTGCACTGATTCCCTGCGGTATCGGCAAGGGTTTGAAAACCAAGGTCAATGCCAATATCGGTAACTCTTCCGATTTTGGCAACGTTGAAACTGAACTTGAAAAACTGGCGGTGGTAATCGAAACAGGCGCCGATGCTGTGATGGACCTCTCTACCGGCGGCAACGTCAATGAAATTCGAAACGCTATAGTTTCAAAGAGCACGATTGCTATCGGCACTGTACCCATCTATCAGGCCGGTTTGGAAGCAGCCCGAAAGAACGGTGCTATTGTAAATATGACTGCCGATGAGTTGTTTAATACTATTGAAGAACATGCCAGAGCCGGAATCGATTTTGTTACCGTGCATTGCGGTGTAACCACCGAATCCGTCGAAAGGCTGCAAAAACAGAAACGGTTAACCGATATAGTATCGCGCGGCGGCGCCTTTATAATGGGTTGGATGATTCATAACGGGAAGGAAAATCCGCTCTACGAACAATTCGACCGTCTGCTTGAGATTGCCCTTAAGTATGATGTTACCCTGAGTTTAGGGGACGGTATGCGTCCAGGAAGCCTTGCCGATGCTACCGACCGGGCACAGGTTCAGGAACTTATTATTCTCGGCGAACTGGTAAAGAGATCCCGCGACGCCGGTGTTCAGGTAATGGTGGAAGGCCCCGGACACCTTCCTTTGAATCAAATCGAAGCCAATGTAAGATTACAGAAGTCCATCTGTAATGAGGCTCCGTTTTACGTTCTGGGGCCTCTGGTAACGGATGTGGCAGCCGGCTACGACCATATTACCGGAGCTATCGGCGGGGCGATTGCCGCCGCCGCCGGAACCGACTTTTTGTGCTATGTTACCCCTGCGGAACACCTGTCGCTGCCGGATATGGAGGATGTGAGACAGGGTATTATCGCCTCACGTATTGCGGCGCACGCCGGAGATATTTCGAAGGGCGTCAAAGGAGCGATGGAGTGGGACAGGAAAATGTCGCTGGCACGCAAGAATCTCGACTGGGAAGAACAGGCTCGCCTGTCGTTAGACCCGAAGCATCACAGGGAAGTACATGCGCAGCATACCACTTTCGGAAAGGCATGCAGCATGTGCGGCGACTTCTGCGCTATGGAGCTGACGGCTAAATACTTGGGTATACCTGTTAAGAAGTGCTAAAGAAATTCAAATAACACTGAACTGTCATGCTGGAATCCCGATTTATCGGGATGAAGTATCTCGGGTGGGGGCAATAAGAGACCCCTCCCCCCGGATTCTTCGTCCGCCTGCGGCGTCCTCCAGAATGACACTTGTAGATGTAAATAAGGCTTCCCTTGGGGGAAGCTGTTTAACGAAGTGAAACTGATGAGGGATACTGCAAATCGACCCTCATCTGTCATACCGATACATCAGTGTGACGCCTTCCCCGGGGGGAAGGCATAATTGCCGCGAATTATCCTCGATCCATAGATTAACAATGTAAAGTTGTTCTATAATTTACCCTATGGAAAAGTCCGAACATAAAGCCGATGCCGACAAACTCTATGCCGGTCTGGGCAAATTACCGGAATCAGTGAAAAATCCGGCATTGGTGCTTGTAAACGGGCTGCCGGGAACAGGCAAAACTTATTTCTCTAAAAAACTCTCTGAACGTCTGCCCTTTGTTATACTTGAAAGCGATGCTTTGAGGTGTGTTCTGAATGCGAATCCAACACATAGTAAACCGGAAAGCAAACGTCTTTTTACCGCCATCCATTTGCTTTGCGAAAGATTGTTAAGAGAGGGGCACTCTGTTATCGTTGATGCCACCAACCTGAACGAAAGGCACCGGCAGCATTTCTATAATATATCCGACAGATTAGGGGTTAAAATGATAATCGTATATCTGGCTGCGACGGAACAGGCAGTGAAAGAACGGCTGGATAAAAGGGGAAAAGAGTCCGGTGGTAACTCAGATGCAGACTGGAAAGTCTACCTCAAAATGAAGAAATCGGTTGATAAAATTAAGCGCAAGCATTATTCTTTAGATACGTCTAAAAATTATGAAAATATTCCGGATGAGATTATCAAAGAAATAAAAAATCAGTAAGAGAATAGATATAGAAAGGGGTTTTATTTGGATATTAAGGTATTAAGCGGGGAAATTACCAAAACAGAAACCGGCGCGGTAGTTGTCGGTATGTACGAAGGGGAAAAAAGGTTAGGCTTGGGACTTGGCGCTTTAAACAGAAAGCTGGGCAGAGTTATTGTCACATCGATTGAAAAAGGGGAAATCAAAGGAAAAGCAGGAGAGACAAATATATTTCACTCTCTGGGCAGGATACCGGCGGAGCGGGTTGTGGTAGTGGGGCTGGGTAAAAAGGAAGAATTCAAATTGGATATTATTCGCGGAGCGGTAGCTGATGCCTGCCGTACACTAAGGCAGAAAAAAGTCTGTGATATTACAGTTCTGGCAAGCTCTATCGCCGATGGCAGAAAGTTTTCCCAAGAGGATTATGCGCAGGCAATAACCGAGGGGGCAATCCTTGGACTTTATACCTTCAGAAAGTATTTCACAAAGGAAAACGATTTTACGGAAGTAAAGAAATTGACGCTTCTTTCAACGAAGGAAGATGATATTTCCGCTATTAAAAAGGGAAGCAACAAGGGTCGTATTATTGCCCAAGCGGTCTGTCTGGCAAGGGATATGGTCAACGAACCTGCCAACTATATGACACCTTCAGCTATGGCTGAGGTGGCTAATCAAATTGCGAAGGATAACGATTTAGAAATCAATGTTCTCGAGCGCGAAGATATGCAGAAACTAAAAATGGGGGCACTGCTCGGTGTATCCCTGGGAACATCTCAACCTCCCAAAATGATAATGCTAACTTACAAAGGCAGAAAATCAAATGATATCGACCTGGCTTTGGTCGGTAAGGGGATTACCTTCGATACCGGCGGCATCTCATTAAAAACAGCCTCAGGTATGGAGGAAATGAAAGGCGATATGTCGGGTGGAGCCGCTGTTCTGGCAGCCATTGGCGGTATCGCCAAACTTAAATTAAAAATTAATGTTACCTCAGTCGTTCCGGCAGTGGAGAATATGCCGGACGGAAGCGCTATCAAGCCCAGTGATATTTTAACTGCAATGACGGGGAAAACGATTGAAATCATCTCAACCGATGCCGAGGGCAGGCTGGTGCTTGCCGATGCGCTCGGGTATATTAACAAATCGAAACCGAAAGCAATTGTGGATATTGCTACTTTAACGGGAGCATGTGTTGTTGCTCTGGGAAAGCAGTGCACGGGGTTATTGGGAAACGACCAGTCCCTTGTGGATAAGGTTATTGATTCCGGGAACGAAGCAGGTGAAGCTGTCTGGCAGTTGCCGTTATTTGAGGATTACAGGGAGAATATTAAAAGCGATGTTGCAGATATCAAAAATGCCGGCTCTAAAGGCGCAGGAACGATTACGGCGGCATTGTTTCTTTCGGAGTTCGTGGGTGACACTCCCTGGGCACATATGGATATTGCCGGAACCAATTTTACCGATAAGGACAAAAAATACATCGTCAAAGGGGGAACAGGAGTGCCCGTAAGGACACTTGTAAACCTGGCGATAAAAATGTCCGGTAACGGGAAGTAGCCATATTGTCATTGCGAGTTTTCCCGAAGGGAAAGCGAAGCAATCTCTACCGTTGAATATAGTCATAGCTGCGCTTTAAATTAAAGCAAAGTATTTCGTGTCGTATGCAAACGGGGGTCATTATGTTGTATTGTAGGGATTGCTTCGCCCCGACTTGTCTGGGCTCGCAACGACAAAAAGAAGATTGTCATGCTGAATTCGTGAGGGACGAATGAAGCATCCGGGGAGAGGACATAAATTCCCCTCCCCCCAGATCCTTCAGTCGTGAAATTTATACTGACCGAAGCGAATGTACTCCCTCTAGGATGGCAAGTTTTTTCAGTGGTTGTCTTTTAAAATAAAGTGATGGCGTAGATAATCGCAATTCAACTTAAAAAGGATTATTATGGCAGAAAATAACGGCAGCATTTATATGTTCTCGGGGAAGGGCGGGGTCGGAAAGACCACCTGTGCGGCAACGACAGCCTTGCATCATGCCTTTTTGGGAGAGAAAACGCTGGCTATTTCAACCGACGCCACACCTTCTCTGGCGCATATTTTCGAAATAAAAGACAGTGAAAAACCTGCCAGAGTAATCGAATCCCTTTTTATAGATGAAATCGGTACTCCCGAAGTCGAAGAGATGTGGGACAGGAAGTTCGGCAGGGAAGTCTATGAGGTGTTTTCATCGATTGTGTCGCTGGATTACGATTCGTTTAAGGAATTCATGTCATCGATGTTGCCGGGGCTTGCCGATGAGTTTATGGTCGATTATATACGGCACTTGAAGCTTAGCGGCAAATATCAATCCATAATTTGGGATACCGCGCCGTTGGGGCAAACACTGGCGCTGTTACATACCCCATCAATGCTGATAGAGCACTTGAAACTGGCGCCCAGAATATATACCAATTTTAAATTCGGGCAAAGACAGAAGAGTTCCATTATGGAAATCATCAAAGGTTGGCAAAAATTGTCCGGAGATTGCCTTGATTTCCTGCGTAGTGAAGTGCGTTTTACCATTGTAACCATACCGGAGGCATTGGCTTTCGAACAGCTGGATGGAGTATTCAAGGAAATGGAGAGGAATGGGTTTAAAATAGGGCAGTTGGTGGTCAATAATGTCATTAAAACCGACGAATCCGAGTTTTTAAAGTCTAAAGCTGCTCAACAAAGAAGATATCTCGATATGATATATGAAAAGTTTGTGAATGTTGATATTATTGAACTGGCAATGCGTCCTTATGAAATCAAGGGAATCGAGAGGTTAAAAGAAATCGAAAAGAGCCTGTTTGTATAAGTAGCCGTAGTTTTTAATAATAATTGCTCTAGCCGTTCGTGGTGCCTGTCCTGAGTTAATCGAAGGAAGCCTGTCGAACCATAACGGCGGCGAATATCGAATTGCATTGAGATACTTCGCTGTGCTCAATATGACAGGAAAACGTAGGTACGACCAATGGTCGTTGGCATTTATGCTTTGGTATTTGACAGACGGGCAATGCCCGTCCATACCGGGTTAACGATTAAATTGTCATTCTGGAAGTCACAAGGGGTGACTGAAGAATCCGGGGGGTGGGGAGAAATAGCACAAAGGTAGATACATCATCAGATGGGAATAACAGCCCTCATCCGTCAGTTACCAAGTGGGTACAGACCGGATGTTGAGTTTCACTACTCCGATGAATCCGATTGATATCGGATAGTACTCCAACCATTGTTTTTAAGCGCCAAATACATTATTATTAGGGTACTCCAGCCATGGTGAGAGGTTAGTAAAGCGAAAAAGTTATGAAATCAAAAGCAGAGCTTGTTAATACATCGGTATTCTTTGCCGGATTAAAGCCCGAAGAGCTTGAGCCGATAATAAAACTCATCATAGAAAAAAAATACGAACGTGACGAGATGCTTTTCTTCGAGGGAGATGCTACCGAATCACTTATATTTTTGGCTTCGGGAGTGGTGAAAATATTCAAGACATCCCCTGACGGAAAAGAACAGATTCTTTCAATTGCACATCCGGAGGAAACATTAAACGAAGTCCCTCTATTCAACGGTGGCTTAAATGCAACCAGCGCTCAGGCAATGATGCAGGTGGTGGTGTATTTAATTAACAAGAGGGACATAGAAATGCTGATGAGAAAATATCCGCTTGTTGCTTCAAATGTAATACATATACTGGCAAAAAGAACACGCCAACTGGTCACCCTGGTTGAAGAACTATCTTTTAAGAGGGTAAACGGGAGATTAGCCGGTATTCTGCTGGAGAATGCGGTGCGCGATGGGCAGTCCGGTGCCAGATTGACTCAGCGCGATATGGCGGCTATGGCGGGAACCGCCAGAGAGGTTATAAGCCGCTCGTTAAAAGCGATGGAAGATGACGGCATAATCGGTTTTGATAAACACAAACTTATAATCAAAGATAGAGAAGCATTAAAAAGGATGTCTCAAACATATTCATGAGATAAATGTCACATACATAGTTATAAGAGACATGTATAATAAGGGTATATTAGGTGTAGAAGTGCTATGTTTACAATGAAACCTGAAATAGATAAAGAAAAATGCGACGGCTGCGGTCTGTGTGTGGGGGTGTGCCACGAAAACGGCATAATGATAGTCAATAAGACTGTTGTTACCATCAATGATGTAGAATGTGATTGGTGCGGTATTTGCGAGGCGGTTTGCCCTAATGACGCCATACGCTGTCCGCTTATAATAGTTTTTGTATAGTTTGACTCTCTTCTTATAAACCTCACTTTTTTAACCATTTTTATTTTGTTATCAATAGCTTGTTTGCCATATCTATCGCTCACAAATTCCCATTTTATGAGACTTAGGTTACATACACCAATCCGGAACCGAATTAAAATAAAGGTGTTGAATAAAAAAGATTGGTGTTTTAATTCTTTACCAAATACCCATTATCAACGAAAGGGGGGTGGTAAAATGGTTATGTGGAAAGCAAAAAAATGCCCCAAATGCGGGGGCGATATGTATATAGATGTTGATGAGAACATATGGTTTGACCATTGTCTTCAGTGCGGATATATGAAAAATATTACAGAGGTATTATGCAGTAAGTGCGGTGAATTGGTTTCTGTAAACACGGATGGAAGCAATCAGTGCTATTATTGTGAAAAATGCGGAAACAGCGCTGAGTTATGCCGGTCGGTACGCTAAAATAAGTCCCGATTCAATCTAACGGGTTGTGTGCGATAAAATTTTTTCCAAAACCGAAATCTTGTTTAAGCCGTCTATCGATATCAACTTGTTTTTTGAAGTGTGGCCTTTAATAATATCCAGCCTGTCTTTACTGATGCCGAGCAGATGGCTCAGGTAATCTATCAGTTCTTTGTTGGCCTTCCCTTTAACCGGCGGCGCGCTTATTTTTATACGCAACACATCGTTTTGCATTCCGATGACTTCGTTTTTAGATGCTGACGGAGTAATCTGCACAGCTATTTTAGCATGTGATTCATCTGTGTTCTGCAAATCGAGGGGCATCTGGCGGGTTGTTTTTCTTGCCAATACTAAGGCTCCCTGTCCAGTACGCCGTATGCATTTCCGCTAATTACCAGTATAAGGGATGCGAAAAACCAGAAAACAGCGGTAACAATCATTTCGCTTAATTCCCAGAATGCTTCGATAAAAGCGGGTGCGATGCCAAAAACTGTAAAAACTGCCATTATAAAGCAAAGAACTCCGGTTGTAGTAAAAATTATTGATAGTACTTTCATATTCACCACCTTATATATTTACAATTGGCGATAATTGAGATATTCTTGTGTCGTACGGTTTTGGATAATAACACCGGTTATTGGATATGTCAATAACTTGAAGGATATAAATGAATAAAACAGCCCGGGAAATCGGGGAAATATTGCGGGGCAAGAAACTCACCCTCGGATGTGTCGAGTCGGCTACCGGTGGTTTGATTTCTGCTGAAATTACGGAAATTGCTGGCAGTTCTGAGTACTTTAAAGGAGCTATTGTTTCCTACAGCAATCAGGCGAAGCTAAATCTAGTCGGCGTAAGCAAGGAAACGCTGGAAAAATACGGAGCTGTCAGTCCGCGTGTGGCTGAGGAGATGGCATTCGGCGGCAGAAAGGTGCTGAGTGTCGATATATGTTTGTCTGACACCGGTATTGCCGGTCCGGGTGGCGCTACCGATAAAAAACCGGTCGGTCTTTTTTATATTGGCTTATCTCACAAAGACGGTACCTTCAACCGCAGGCTTAATTTGAACGGCGATAGGGAACAGAACAGAAGGGCAGCGGCTGAGGCGGCTCTTCTATGGTTAAAGGAATATCTCTTAGAGTTGGGGTAAGCATGGTTAGAAAACACTGGTATAGGCACATCAAGCATTAAAATACTACATAACAAGTTCAAGATATGCCCAGTAAACCAGAACGTTAGTTATCGTCAACGGGATTCCGATTCTGATAAACTCCCAAAAGGTTACAGTAACACCGCATTTCTTTTCGGCATTCTGAATTATAATCACATTGCTGGCGGCTCCAAGTATCGTAAGGTTTCCTGCAATCGTACTACCCGCCGCCAATGCCATCAAGCCGTGAGTGGTTACACCCAGGTGTGTCAGCATCGGCAGGTAGAGCGCTACCAGTGGCACATTGGACAGTATCTGGCTGAGTATTACGCTCCCGGCGAAGATTACACCGGTCTCTGCTATATCGATATGCGCATTAACAATAGCCGATTGAATAATCTCCGAGTTCCAAACGCTTTGCATTAGCACAA
This sequence comes from Dehalococcoidia bacterium UBA5748, assembly GCA_002419135.1. Lineage (GTDB taxonomy): Bacteria > Chloroflexota > Dehalococcoidia > Dehalococcoidales > UBA5627 > UBA5627. The sequence goes on from DIFM01000037.1 coordinate 10,176, forward strand.
ACATCGCTGCGAAAAATACCAGCGTTGTCCAGTCTATTCTCTTTATAATCCTCGGTTTCTTGGGCAGATAACAGAAAACCGGCAGAGCGGCAATCAGGGCAATATAGGTCAATTTGAAATCCACATCCAGTCCGCTGAGTACGATTACAATCTTTCCCATTATCAGCAGAACCAGCAGAAGCAGTGAGATTCTGGCTATAGCGAACAGTTTCCGGTCTTTTACAGGTTCCGGAGTGTGACTGAAACTGCTTCCTTTAAATTGTTTACGATAAAACAGTTTTATAACCAGGTAAGCCATAAAAAGGTTTATCAGTGTCGGGATTGCCAGGTATTTGAGGAAGGTTATAAAAGGGTTTGTTATATCACCGTTTATAGCAATCAGCAGGTTCTGTGGATTGCCGATGGGGCTCATAACGCTGCCGATGGTTACGGCAAAAGCCAGCGCCAGCAGCAGTATCTTAGGTTTGGTATTCGATGTTTTTGCCAGCGATAGGACTACGCCCGTGCCGATAATTGCCAGAGTATCATTCATAAGGATTGCCGAGAGTATTCCGGTGCCGAACAAAATAAAGAGAACCAGGGTGTCAAGGTTTTTGGCGTGGTTGAACAGTTTGTATGAAAGGCTCGATAGATAGCCGCTTTCTTCCATGGCTTGCCCGATGGTAAATACGCCGAACAGAAAGAGCATGACATCGATATTGATGGATTTTAGCGCGTCTGATGGTGAGATCTGCAAACTCAGCAGTACGGCAATAGCGCCGCCAAGCATGATTTGCCATATTTGCAGTCTTACATTACCGACCTGCCGGACGGCTATCAGCAAGAAGACAATTAACAGGACTATTATCGAAATCATATAGTATGAGAGAATTGACCGCTATATCAGTTTATTATACTCCAAACCTCTAAATAGTCTAATCGTCTTATATATAACAGGGGTATTGACAAAAGAGCAATTCCGACATAGCATTTATTGAGAGGTAGGCTTATGTTGACGCAGATACTTGAAAAGATATGGGAAAGGGCGGGAGGCAAGTGTGAATGTTGCCGGCAATCTCACAATCATTCGTATATAAGATGCAATAAGAAGCTTATCCGCGAAATGCAGGATAAATCGGCTTCGGGAGGTTGGAAACTTTACCAGCATTTTGCTTACGGTGGTAATGACCCCAGCGCTTATTCCGCATATTGCTGGGATTGTTATAAGAAAATAGAAAGTGAATGACGTGATAGAAAATCTACTTGCCTCTATCCGTTTGAACTATCTTTCCGCGTCAGCATTTTTAGATTTTATCTTTTTGGGTGTCGGCTTTGGTAATTCGTTATAGGTAGCGGAAATTAAGCCGGATAAATATTCCCTGTCTTCGAGGTCTTCGATAAGAAAGAACGGTTTCGAGCCCGGGTACGCCGGGGCTTCTATGATTTCGCGAAGCTGTGAGCGTCCCGCCTCTGTAATCTTAAGGAAAAACCGATCATCGCAAATTAAACCGATAATCTTTCCGTTGATATAGATGCCGTATTCGCCGAACATCTTTATGTATGTGGCATTGCCGGCCCCGCTTATCTGCGAACAGACATATTCGACAAACTCAATAGCAGAAGACATATTTTCCTCCGGGCTACTTAATACTGCGGTCCAAAAGCAGGCGGTTCAAGAGGACTCTTCCCATTTTACGTTTGGCTTTTATATCCTTTGTTATACCCTGCGTAAGGCGTCGAATCATGATTATGGCAAATAAAATAACAAATCCGACCACAATTTCAACAGGTTCGCCCAGAAAATAAGCGGCAATCGGCAGAATGAAAAACGTCATTGCTATTCCTATCGGAAGAGCATCGGAAGTTCCTGCTCCTTTTGTAAAACGGGTACGTGTAGATTGTCCTTTAAGTCTGAGCAATTTTACCAGTTTTGATATCAGGCCGATTAAAGCCGGAATGAGTGCAATTAAAGTCGGCATGTATGCCAGCGTAACTGCCATACCCAGTCCGACCGTGTTCCCTTTTTCTCCATCGAATCCGGAAAAAACCGGCCACATCTGGCCAACTACGGCAGCCAGACCACAGGCGACAATTACCCATAAATCAAGTCCGATGGCATAGCAAATCAAAATAGTCGCAACACCCTTAAAAACGTCTGCCAGCACCCCTGTTATGCCCCAGAATGGCCCGGCACCCTGCCAGAGATTCATATGAAGGTCTCCGCTTGTGCTAATTTTATGCAATTTGCACAGGAGATAGAGATGAGGGAATGCGCCAAAGAAATAGAAGACAACTATCATGGTTATGTCGGTTAACATAATTTATACCGCCCTTTTAATGTTGCCATAAACTGTTGAATTCTACAGTATTTAAGCTATCGATGGCAATAGATTATTACGATTTGTACGTTGTGTAACTGGCGTATAGTTTAAACTTTTTAATATAGTATTATATTGAAAAGTCCTTTCCAATACCCCCTGTGTTCCTTAGATATGTTTTTTAAAGGACAACAGTAGCCGCTCGTGGTGAACTTGTCGAATCCATATAGCGGCAACGAAAATTAATTGTATTATTGTTCCGTTCTACAGACCCTTCGACAGGCTCAGCGAACGGAACATATTATACTTTTACCGATACTTTAACTGTTACCTTTGTACCCGGTCTGTACCTGTTGTCAGCAGTCCCGATGAATAGGGAATGGCGGATGAGGGTCGGTATAAAGTCTTTCTGTAATCATCCATGCTATATTCATCTCTAATACCTCACCCCTTTTTATTCCCCTCTCCGCACGCAGAGAAGGGGCATAAGCGCGTAAGAAAAGCGGATTGATATATACATGTCTTCGATTGCCGCAATATCATATCAATGTTATACTTGTAAGGACTGAAATAATATAAAGACAGAGAGGAAAAGTATTTAATGATAAAAAGGATTGACGGTCGCGGATACGATGAATTGAGACCGGTCAGAATAACTCTGGGTTATCAGAGTTTCGCGGAAGGCTCTGTGCTTATCGAGATGGGCAAAACCAAAGTGATTTGTGCGGTCAGCGTCGAAGAAAAAGTCCCCGGCTTTTTAAGGGGTAGCGGTACCGGTTGGATAACGGCCGAGTATGCTATGCTGCCGCGTTCAACTAACACCAGGACACAGCGTGATTCGTCATCGGGTAAAATTTCGGGCAGGAGTCAGGAAATACAGCGGCTAATCGGTCGTTCTTTGCGCGGTATTGCCGAATTGTCGGAGCTTGGGGAGAGGTCTCTTTATGTGGATTGTGACGTATTGCAGGCGGATGGTGGTACCCGGACGGCGGCAATTACCGGTGCTTATGTGGCGTTGTATCAGGCGATGAACACGCTGGCAAATATGGGTATTATTTCGTCTATACCGCTGAAATGCGGAGTTGCGGCTATCAGCGTTGGCATTGTAAGCAATAATATTTTACTTGACCTGTGCTATGACGAAGACAGTAAAGCGCAGGCAGATTTTAATGTAGTCATGACCAGTAAAGGCGATTTTGTAGAAGTGCAGGGTACCGCTGAAGGCAAGCCTTATTCCAAATCCAGTTTCGATTCGGTTTTGTCACTGGCGGATAAGGGTATCAAACAGCTCTTTGAAATTCAGCAGGAAACCATTGACAGGATAAGCAAGATGTAGAAAATTCTCGATTATATCCCTTATTTTCGACTTTATCGGAACTTTCCCAGAGGTAAGCCGCTTATTCCCCTCTCCTGATGCTTCATTCGTCCCTCACGAATTCAGCATGACAACGCACAGACTACCATTCTGGAGGGAGTGCTAACGGCCGAAGAATCCGGGGAGAGGGATATAGCCGTTCGTGGAGCCTGCCCTGAGTTAATTGAAGGAAGCTTGTCGAACCATAACGGCGGAGGAGTAGTTAAACATGTCTTCCCTGTTCTTTTGACCCTTTCCCAACAGGTCGGGACTCCAGTATGACAACTACGAATCTGTCTTTCTGGAGTGAGTTAAACGACCGAAGAATCTGGTGGGAGGGGGTATTCGTTATTATCTCACCCCTTTTTTATTCCACTCTCCGCTGGCGGAGAGGGGATAGAGGATAGGTTTTCGTCCGTTTTAGCTTCTTATCTGTCCGCTGCCGAATATTATCCACTTATATGAGGTAAGTTCTTTTAAACCGATAGGTCCTCTGGCATGCATTTTTTGAGTGCTGATACCGAGTTCGGCGCCCATACCGAACTGGCTACCGTCGGTAAAGCGGGTGCTGGCGTTGGCATAAACGCAGGCGGCATCCACTTCATTTAGGAAGCGCATCACAGCGTCATAGTTTTCGCTGACAATAGCCTCCGAATGCCCGGAGCCATATTTATCTATATGCTCAAGCGCTTCATCCAAAGATGAAACCACTTTGATAGCGATAATCAGAGCCAGAAACTCTTTACCCCAATCTTCGTCAGTGGCAGGGACCAATTTTCCGTCCGAGCCGCTCTTTTTAAGTATTTCCATAGCTTTTTCGTCGCAGTGAATTTCAACAGACGCTTTGCTCAACTCTTTTACTGCTTCGGGCAAATATCTTTCGGCGATACCGGTATGCACCAGTAGCGTATCCAGGGCGTTACATACAGTAGGGCGTTGCACTTTGGCGTTGTATACTATATTTACCGCCTTTGCCATATCTGCTGCCGCATCGACATAGGTATGGCAAACACCGATTCCTCCGGAAACGACTGGCATAACCGCATTATCCTTTACGAATTTAATGAGACCGGCTCCGCCGCGGGGAACGACCATGTCGATATAGTCCGACATTTTAAGCATCAGGTTTACCAGCGAACGGTCGGTGTTTTCGATAACCTGGACTATGCCTTCGGGAAGTCCGGCTCTGTTTATGGCATTCTGTATTAATTTTGCCAGAGCCATGTTGGAATGGATGGTTTCTTTCCCGCCTCTTAAAATACAGCCGTTGCCGGATTTAATACACAGGCTGGCGATATCAACAGTAACGTTGGGGCGGCTTTCATAAATAGCGCTAATCACTCCCAGCGGTACTCTTTTTTTCCCAATCATAAGACCATTTTCCATAGTGTGCATTTCCGTTACTTCGCCGATTGGGTCGGGGAGTGAGGCAACGGTTAAAACATCCTTTGCCATGCCCTGTAAACGGTCTTTGGTCAATAACAGCCGGTCTAACATGGCGGTATTCATACCCGAAGCTTCGGCTTCAGTGTAGTCTATTTTATTAGCTGCCAGTATGTCATCGCATTTTGCTAATAAATCCTCGGCAATATTCTTTAAAGCCTGATTTTTTACGGGAGTACCGATATATGCCATGCGCTTGGAGGCTGATTTTGCGGCTTTGGCTATATTTTCCAGTTCTTCGTTTATCGTATCCATTTCCATCCTCTCTTTTGATGGTAAGCGTTTGCTTTATTATATACTTCCGGCCTTAGTAAAGGGAAATAATTTAGAAAAGTCCCGATTATCTCGGGATGGCAGTCTCAATGAATTGGGGCTGACGGTTGAGGGTTAAGTCATTCTTTCTTTCACAACCATATCGATTGTTTCGCATACCCCGTTGAAGTTTTGATTAATATCAATATTGGTAAACCTTAGCACATTTAATTCGAGGCTGTTCAGATATTCTGTACGGTCTTTGTCGTAAATTATTTCAACATCCTCATAATGTTGCGAACCGTCAATCTCGATTACCAGTTTTGCCTTATCGCAATAAAAATCGACGATGTAATTACCAATGACTTTTTGGCGGTTGAATTGCACGGCATAAGTTTTAAGAAAATCATGCCAAAGATGCCGCTCTTCTTTGGTCATGTTTTTCCGTAGTTTTTGAGCGTTTGATATTAAGTTATTGTTTTTAGGGAGATTCATTACTTACTCCTCGATAGAAGAATGAAATAAGCCTTCCCCTTGGGGAAGGTGGCAGACCGGTTTATCGGGATGACGGATGAGGGTCGATTTGCATTATTCTTCATCCCTCATCAGTTTCGCTTCGTTCAACAGCTTCCCCCAAGGGAAGCCGTTTATAAGCCTTCCCCTTGGGGAAGGTGGCAGACCGGTTTATCGGGATGACGGATGAGGGTCGATTTATATTATCCCTCATCAGTTTCGCTGCGCTCAACAGCTTCCCCCAAGGGAAGCCATTTTACAAGCCTTCCCCTTGGGGAAGGTGGCAGACCGGTTTATCGGGATGACGGATGAGGGTCAATTTATACTATCCCTCATCAGTTTCGCTTCGCTCAACAGCTTCCCCCAAGGGAA
>DIFM01000034.1 GCA_002419135.1 Dehalococcoidia bacterium UBA5748
ACCTACAAAAGTGTTACTGTATGTTATTTATATTATTGAAGTAATCTGCTTTATTTGGCATTATATCAGTTTGTTGGTGCTAAATCGGTAATAAGAAACAATACAGGCTGTCTAAATTGACAAGCTTTCTTTTACGGTTTATCATTTATTTACTTAATCGTAGATTATAGCTTTAAAATTGATTTGATATTTATTAGGAGCCTGTAACATGTCAAAAACAATAGAGGAAATTAACGAGAAAATTAAAAAGGGTGAGGCTGTAGTCGTTAATGCGGAAGAAATAATAGAAATCGCCAAGGAAAAGGGTGTTAAAGAGGCAGCTAAAGAAGTAGATGTTGTGACAACGGGAACTTTTGGCCCGATGTGTTCATCCGGAGCGTATTTTAATATTGGTCATTCAAAGCCGCGTATCAAGTTGGGTGGAGGAAGAGCATATCTAAACGATGTTAATGCTTACGCTGGCTTTGCTGCAACCGATTTACTTATAGGCGCCAATGCCCTGCCCGATGATGACCCCAGGAACAAGATTTATCCGGGGGAGTTCAATTACGGTGGCGGCCATGTAATAGAGGAGCTCGTAGCCGGTAAAGACATACGATTGTCAGTAACAGCTTATGGAACCGATTGTTATCCCCGAAAAAAACTTGAAACACTCATTAACATTAAAGACTTAAATGAAGCTGTATTGTTCAATCCTCGCAATGCATATCAAAATTATAATGCCGCTATAAACTTGTCTTCGAAGGTTATTTATACCTATATGGGTATCTTAAAACCCAATATGGGGAACATCAATTATTCAACTTCGGGGCAGCTATCTCCTCTGTTAAATGACCCTTACTATAAAACTATAGGAATCGGTACAAAAATATTTTTGGGAGGAGGCATCGGCTTCGTCGCTTGGCAGGGCACTCAACACAACCCGAGTGCTCCCAGAAATGAAAAAGGCGTTCCCACCCGCGGTTCAGGTACGCTTGCGCTTATCGGTGATTTGAAGCAAATGAACTCTTATTGGCTGCGGGGTACCAGTATGATGGGTTATGGCGCTACACTTACAGTAGGGGTTGGGATTCCCATCCCTATCCTTTCTGAGGAGATACTCGAATATACAATAGTAACCGATGCTGATATTGTGGCGCCTGTTGTCGATTATTCTTCAGATTATCCGAATATGGTATCCAATATTATAGCAGAAGTGACTTATGCCGATTTAAAGAGCGGCAAAGTTGAAATCGAAGGCAAGCAAGTACCTACCGCATCGCTGTCGAGTTATTCACGTGCATTAACTATTGCCGATACATTGAAGGACTGGATAATAAGCGGACGTTTTCTTTTAACAGAGCCTGCGGAATTGATTCCGGGGATTGAATCCGGTTTAAATACTAAACCTATGAATGAACGCCCTATTCCCGATTAATCTTATATAGTGAGGTCGTTTAAATGATTGTATCAAAAAAAATAGTGTTACATTTCCCCGTCCGTCTTGTAGACCGTTCGATAGTTTATCATCTTATCAAGGACTATGACCTTGAATTAAATATTATGAAGGCATCGATTATACCGGATGCCGAAGGGTTAATGGTTATTGAAGTTCGAGGAGAGCAAGCGGATTATGATAAAGGCATAACATATCTCAACGAAACAGGAGTGCGCATCCAATCACTGGCTCAAAATGTTATGCGAAATGATGATAAGTGCACGCATTGCGGGGCGTGTATAACTGTCTGCCCTACCAAGGCTTTCAAATTAGACCCTGTAACCCGTCTGGTGTGGTTTGATGCTTCTAAATGTATTGCCTGCGGATTATGTCTCAAGGCATGCCCGCCGAGAGCAATGGAATTGCATTTCTAATGTTATGTACCAGGCAAGAACTTATCGCAATTGGACACATGATAGAAATCTGTCCTCTTACAGCGTGATTGTAAAAGAGACCGACTTATACATACGTACATCCGGCGATTTACGAGATAAAGCATTTAATTCTGCCGAAAAATACAGAAATCAAATAGAAAACTATATCCAATTATTTCCCGATTTTGCCAAATCATTCAAACCTGTATTTGTAGATAACGGAAGCCCTCAGATAATCAAAGATATGGCAGAAGCGGCAGAATTATTCAACGTGGGACCGATGGCAGCAGTAGCCGGCGCTATCGCCGAATATGTCGGTAAGGAGCTGCTTAAATCTTCAGAAGAGGTAATCATTGAGAACGGTGGAGATATATTCGTAAGCAGTAAGAAGAATAGAACCGTTGCTATATATGCCGGGAACTCTGCTCTTAATGGAAAATATGGGATAGATATATCAGCAGAGGATTTCCCATTAGGCATTTGCACTTCCTCAGGCACAGTCGGCCACTCATTCAGTTTTGGCAAAGCGGATGCAGTTGTAATTGTTGCAGTGTCAACATTGATCGCCGATGCGGCTGCGACTGCGATATGCAACATGGTGAAAAATAAAAGTGATATTATCACAGCACTGAATTATGCTAAAAATACCGGTATGTTAAAAGGAGTTGTGATAATAAAAGACAACGATATGGGTGTGTGGGGAGAATTACGACTTTGCGAAATTTCTCGCTGTGAATAAACTCTGAGAGGAGAGCATGTTAAAAAAAAGAATTAGAATTGTACCAGCTATATTAACTGATAATGCAGAGGCACTAGGGAAAATGCTTTACTTATCGCAATTGTTTACGGATTTTGTACAAATAGATATTATGGACGGGCTATTTGTCTCATCGAAGAGTATTACGGTAGTAGATATCTCTGCCATTAAAACTACCTTGAGATGGGAAGCTCATTTGATGGTTAATAAGCCTGAGAAATACATAGATGATTTTGCAAAAGCGGGAGCAGACCAAATAATATTTCATTACGAAGCGACTGAAATACCGGATAAAATAATCAATATGATTCATAATGTCGGTTTACGAGCCGGAATAGCGGTTAATCCGGATACCGAAATTATGGCACTCGATTCTTTGGTGAATAAATTAGATTCTGTTTTATTTATGTCAGTTATTCCCGGATTTTACGGCAGTAAGTTTATTCCCGAAGTACTCAATAAGATTAGTGATTTCTGTAATAAATACCCGAATATTCCGGTCGGCATAGACGGGGGTATAAAAGAAAATAACATAGAAACTGTTGCAAAATCACGGGTAAGCTATATTTGTGTTGGCAGCGCTGTGTTTTGCCAGGATAATCCGGCGGAGAGCTATCACCGATTGCAAAACCTTTGTAAGGTGTAACACTTAAATTATCGGTTTAACATTTTAAGAGCTTCAGAAACAACCCTGTGAGATGTTAATCCGAATTGTCGGAACAAAACGTTGAACGGAGCTGATGCACCGAACCTGTCGATTCCTATAGCTACTCCCTCGCTGCCCACATAACGTTCCCAGCCAAAAGTTACACCGGCTTCAATTGAAATTCTGGCTTTAATATTTCTTGGAAGCACCGATTCCCTATATTCTTCAGTCTGCGCTTCGAATAGCTCCCACGAGGGCAGAGATACGACACGTGTAGCGATGCCCCGTTGGGATAAAAGCTTAGCGGACTCCAATGCTATGTGGACTTCTGAACCGGTACCTATCAGTATTATGTCAGGGATGTCCGATGATTGCCATAATATATAACCGCCATATTTTACGTCGCAGGCCGGCGAGGTTGTTTTTCTATCGATAACAGGTAGTTTTTGGCGTGTAAAGACTAAAGCAGTCGGCTTATTCCTATTGTTAATGGCTATTCGCCAGGCTTCCGCTGTTTCTGTTGCATCTGCCGGTCTAATTGTAACTAAACCGGGGACTGTTCTTAGACCCGCCAGCTGTTCTATCGGTTGATGGGTAGGCCCGTCTTCGCCAACACCGATAGAATCATGTGTATATACATATATAACACCTTGTTGCATAAATGCGGAAAGTCTTACGGAAGCACGCATATAATCATAAAAAACTAAAAATGTGGATACAAATGGAATTACTCCACCATGCAGGGTCATTCCGTTGGCAATTGCGCCCATAGCGTGTTCACGTATTCCGAAATGGAAATTGCGTCCGCTATAACAGTCTGCCGAAAAAGATTCAACTGATTTAATGGTTGTCTTTGTGGAAGGAGCTAGATCAGCCGAGCCACCAACCAGAGAGTGAATACGGGGGGCAATAAGATTAATTACCTGGCCGGATGCTTCACGCGTGGCAAGTTTCAAATTAGCATCCGTAAATAGAGTATCAAGACCTTCATCCCAATTTTCCGGTAATTTGCTGTTTAAATCCTGTATCAACTGTTGATATTCATCAGGATAGGCAGTTTTGTAATTTTCCAACATTTTCAGCCACTTATCCTGTTCTGTTTTACCTCTCTCTATTGCTTTTCTAAAGTGTATAAGAGAAGCGTCAGGGATTTTAAATGGTTCTGAATATTGCCAATTCAGCTCTGCCCTACTCAAAACAACTTCATCTATTCCCAGCGGCTCACCATGAGCAGAGCATTTACCCTGTTTGTTGGGGCTGCCGCAACCGATTATTGTCTTACATATGATAAGGCTAGGAAAACGTGTTTCATCCTTTGCCCTGTTTATTGCATCGGAAATGGCATTTGTATCATTTCCGTCTACCGGTCCGATAACCTGCCAGCCATAAGCTTTAAACCTGAGCCCGACATCTTCTTTAAAAGTAATATCAGTACAACCTTCTATGGATATGTCGTTATCGTCATACAGATAAATGATTTTCCCTAACTGCAAGGTTCCTGCCAGTGAGGCTGCTTCCGAAGTAATGCCCTCCATCATATCTCCATCGGAAACAATTGCGTAAGTGTAATGGTCAATAATATTATATGCGGGGCGGTTGTATCGTTCCGCTAACCATTTTTCTGTTATAGCCATTCCTATGCCGTTACAGAAACCTTGACCTAATGGACCGGTTGTTGCTTCTACGCCCGGCGTAATTCCGAATTCCGGATGTCCGGGGGTTTTACTGCCCCATTGCCTGAAATTCTTCAGTTCATCCAGCGGCAAATCGTAACCGGTAAGATGTAATAAAGAATAAAGTAATGTAGATGCATGCCCGGGAGATAAAATAAATCTGTCGCGATTTATCCATTGCGGGTCTTTCGGATTGTGTTTTAAGAATTTATCCCATAGTGTATATGCCATGTCGGCCATTCCAAGCGGAGCTCCGGGGTGTCCGGAATTAGCTTTTTGTATGGCATCCATAGAAAGAATGCGAAGGGTATTTATGCATAGTTCGTCGACAGACATTTTCACTTCCGATAATATATTTTATAAAAAATAACTTAAAATTCTATAATAATAACGGTACGTTTTCAAATTCGTTTGACAATTTTTACTTTAATTATTAAGAAAAAAGTCAACCAAGACCTTCTTGCCCTTCCGGTTGATACATGTAGTCGTCTTTATTATAAGCAATAAAATTGTCGTTGTTTTTTTGGATAATTTCAATAAAAACATCTACAATAATAGGGTCGAATTGAGTTCCCGAGCAGGCCTTAAGTTCTTCAATTGCTTCCTCAGAAGAAAGCTGCCTGCGATAAGGTCTTGGTGAAATCATAGCATCATAGGCATCCGCAACCGATAAAATACGTGCCTCAATAGGAATTTTATCGCCTGCTAATCCAGAAGGATAACCTGTTCCGTCGTAACGTTCATGATGGTGTAAAATAGCGGGTATGCAATTAACCAGGTCTATAACATGTATTAAAATTTCAGAACCAATTTTGGGATGCTTCCTTATCAGTTGATTTTCATAAATGTTCAGACTGGTATTCTTATTCAATACATGGTCAGGTATACCTATTTTCCCGATGTCGTGAAGAAGACCGGCTGAACGAATACTGTCAATTGTTTTATTAGGTAACCCCATTATTTCCGCTATTGCTATGGCATATTCACTGACTTTTCTGGAGTGTCCGTAAGTATAACTATCCTTCGCGTCGACAGTTGCAGCAAGCGCATAAATAATGCTTAACGCTTTGGGATGAGAACTTAGTTCCGTTGAAATTAATTGATCATCATGTTGTTTTTCACTATCCGATGATAGACATGTACGGTTTCTTCCTAATTGCTTTGCTAAATACAGTGCTTCATCAGCACGGTTAACAATCTCTTCTTTAATGATGCCATCATTTGGCCAATTGGAAATACCAAGACTCACGGTAATCGGCATTGCCTTTAGGCTTGATTTTGACTCAATAGTCTTCCTGATGCGTTCAGCAACTTTAAGGGCATCCTCGATTTGTGCACCGGGTAAAATTACCGCAAATTCCTCTCCGCCGTAACGAAAGGCTAAATCTACACCGCGTATCGAATTCACTATATATTCCCCTACTTTTCTAAGAACCCGGTCACCGGCCAAATGACCGTAGATATCATTGTAGGATTTAAACAGGTCCACATCCATCATTATGAGTGAGAATGTGCCGCCAAATCGTGTATTTCTGATAATTTCCTGATCTAATCTTTCATGGAAATGGCGATGATTATAGAGACCTGTCAATTCATCGGTGTTGGCTTTAATTTTAGCGTGTGTATAGAGTTGCGCATTTTCAATAATTATACCGGCTTGATTAGTAATATTTGAAATAAGTTCTATATCTTGATATGAGAAGATTGAATTGTTGCTCTTCTTACCCAGAGTGAGTATACCTATCAATTTATCACGACTTATAAATGGCAGAAAAAGCCCCATATTAGAGTTGAATATTATATCTTTTTCAGATTGCCATAAACCTTTTAATTCAGGTATTGTGTCTATCTGATCAGGGCTGAACGGCTTACACTTTTTATTCATCCAGACGATAATGGCACTTTCCGGCGATAACGATATCTTATTAAAAGCAGCCTCGTGGATGTCATTTTCTGTTTCAGGATATAAATACTGCGTTTCGAAATTACCTGTTTTACTATCCTGAAGAATCAAACTTGCCCCGTTAACATTTAATGCTTTTGAAACTGTCGGCAGCATCTCTTTTGCCAATTCATCAAGATTAAGAATATGGCTCATTTTCTTATTAAAATTGAGTAGTTCTTTCCTGTAATCATAGGTTCTTCGGTAAAACAGATAATCAACACCTTTGGAGACAAATTTAAGTAAGGGAGAGGACACCAAAATAATAATTGTATAAATTAGAGATAATATTATAACAATAATGAATAACGGCAAGCTTGTAAAGAAACCGGGGTTTATAAAAAATACTGCGACAGTTAAACTAAAAAGTACGCCAATCGCTATTACATAGGTTAATAGTTTCCTGAATACCATTTGTATATTCAATAAATTAAATTTAAAAATGGTATAACTGATAATCAAGGCATTTATTAGATTGCCGATATGGTCAACCGGAAGTGTTTTCAACGAGGGCGTAAAAGGGGTAATATAGCTTATAAGCACCAGCAGGCTCCAGCCGAAAATCAGGTATGAAGTTCTGTTGCGGTCGGTAGGATCAACAGAGTTTTTATATCGTCTGTACAGTAGTAAAATTATCAGTGAAAGAAAGGGGATTAATATTGCAGCAAGTAAATAGTCCCAATAATATATATCGTGATAAAGTAAATTGCCCGTAAAATAAGCATCTTTTACGACGTATCCGCTAAGAGCTAATCCCAGAATTATTAAGACGATGGAATAGCCTATCCAAACGCCGACGTTCGCTTTCTTGTTATTATAAGCGAGAATAAAATGATAATAAGTTACCACCACCAATGGCATTGCTGTAATAACCATGCCGTTCCAGAAAGTCAGGTATTCCGAAGAGGCAGAAGTATCCCGCAAAAGCATAACTGCGGTAAAACTCCATATCATAGAAGCAAAAAGAAACAAGGCGAAAATTCGTTCAATACGCTTCTTTGCCTGTGGTAATACCGACAAAAAGAGCACTATGAAACAAACACAGCTAATCAGAGGTATGAGAGCCCATAAATTCACTGAATATATATCCTTTTATTCGCTAATTGAGTGTAATAAGCACTATATATTAGTAGTTTAATTATGGCTTTACACATACTCTTTGTCAATAAAAAAATAAGCGGCGAATAGACTGTATTCGCCGCTTACGGATAATAATGCATTTTTTATATAACGGAACCAACCACTAATTCACGGTCTACTAAATCAAAATATGTGTAATTGGGGGCTTTGGGTATATCTCGGCCAATAACTATATTTATTGCTTCGCTGACAGCCTGTATTGCCGACAATCCCGCCCCTACACATGTAGTTGGAATAATAGATGTTTTACCCGCAACAATATCATTTATTATGTTTTTATCCTGAACATATTTAGGGATAACGGGAACGATTCTCTCAAGCGGAACTACCAACTTTTCAGGATTATCCACATCAACATCAACAGGAAGACTATTATACTCTTCTAATGTAATGCCATCCGGGGCAAAAACTACAGTAATGGCGCCAAATCCTATTGCCGTGGAAAATAGATAATGAATACCTTTTTTCCTGGCCTCTCTTTGTAATAATATTGATTCTTTAAATAAGCCGAAGTCCATTACATCAACTATCACGTCACATCCGTCAACAAAGCATTCTACATCTAATTGAGATTCAATTCCGGCTTTTAGAACGATAATATTAGCCGGCGGATTGATATCTTTTATCTGTTCATAAACGGTTTCAGCTTTGTTTTTTCCCAGGGTATTCAAATTTGCCCCAAACTGCCTGTTGAAATTACTGAGTTCCATATCGCCAGGGTCGTTTATCTTCAGAGTCCCGACACCTATTCTTATCAATCGCTCAGCTGCCAGTCCCCCCACCCCGCCTAAACCGGCGATTCCAATTACTGAGTTATGTATTTTTTCCTGCTCCGATTCGGTAAATAGCCCAATATTGCGGCTCACCATTTCTTTATAATGATTATTCAATTTTAAAACTCCAGACTATAATATTATGTAATATGGTAAAAGTTACGCCTCAATTTTTTCTTTCTCAATACTTGCCTGTTTTCCTAATAATGATAAATCCGGTCTAAGCAGGAACCTGATAGTATTCCTTGAAGGATTAATATGCCTTGGACTCAAATTATCAAGGCTGGCGCCTAATGCCTGCTGTTTTAATTTATAAGCTTGAAAAGAATTTTTTGGAAGCAGGGTAATCTTTAATGGCTGTAAACCTGTAAAGGCTTCCAGTTCTGAATATGGTTTATCCAATTTTTTTAACTCGTTATGTATCGAGCTTTCCAGTTCTTTCAAATTTATTTTTATATCATCAGGTTCTATATACAGATGGAGCACCGGTTTCCCGTTAATCTCCTTTGAGGCAACCCAGTCACGGTAGCCTATGCCGCAATTTTCAATAGACTTCCAGATAACTTTTTCCGATAACCTTGTGAATCCGGCTATATCAATTTGATCGTCGATTCTTGTCAGGAATCTCATTTGAGGTATGTCTATATTAAGTTTTTCATTTCTGGTGGAAGTAATGCTAATCAGGTGCCCCAGTCTGTAGCGCACAAAAGGGCCGCCATGCAGGCTGCTAATTACCAGTTCGTAGTTTCCGGGAATGACTTCATCAATCAGCACGGTTCTGGGTTTATATGTCGGGTCTTCAATCGACTTGTTTACTTCATCTTCCGGAATAAACTCAAAAAAGTTAAGATTTGGAATAAAGGTCAATCCCTCATAGTCCCATGTTTGCATAGCTATGAAAATCGCTTCGGTACAACCATGAAATTCAAGGGGATATCTGCCCCACATATCCTTGATTTTTTCGCGATAAACCGAACCGTCTATCCCGAAAGTTACCAGTCCCTTCAATTTCCATATATCTCTTGGTAACATTGGGCGTCCAGCCAGTTTACTTCTTAAAACACCTTTTAATAATCTGAATGCTTTCCGCGGCTTCTTAATAAGTGCTTTAATGTTTGTTTTACTTTTCCCTTTTCTTCCGAAACGTTCGCCGATTGCTACATTGACACTGGACATTGCAATACAGAGGTCGAGCCCCCTTTCCATGGCTAAATCAAAACCGTATTTTATTCTTTCTTCAAAGGATATATTCTCGGCTTCACCTACAGGAGGCAGTACATCGAACAATTCATTTGGGAAAGCACGTGTCATTGTACCCGTAGTATAGGGCGGAGGCGCCATACCATAAAAAACCTTATCCATACCTTTAAGATTAATCTCGCCCTTATTATTACAGGTCGATAATATCATCATAGCAAAGATAATACCCTCTATCTGGTCCAGTTGCCTCGATGTAACCGGCACCCACCTGTACGGATATTCCTCGGATTTACCGGAGGTGTACTGCCAAATAATAGGTCTTTGCGGCAGAACATCCATTCGGCGCTTCAGCAAATAAGGAGCGTAATCGGAATATGTTGTCAAAGGAACCATTTCACGGAAGTCCTCGATGTTTTCCGGTATTGCATCGCCCATTATACTTTTACCCAGCTCGCACTTTTTCAGCAACTCAAGTTGTTCCAGCATCAATCGCTTTTGAATATGAGTAAAATCCTCAATACTCAGGTCCAGATAGCCGCAGCATCTCTGCCATAATTCCTGATATCGGCCTTTCTTAAACAATTCAGCTTCGAAACCCATTTGTATAGCCCTCCAACATAGTCGTAATATTTTATGGTTCGACTAAAATAAATTGTATTTACTATGACACACTGTCATAGCCATAGGAAGGTTTACAATACTAGAACAATGTTCTATTGAAGCTAATAGAGTGTATTTTTAAGAAAGACATTTTTGGTATGCGCCGGTTAATCGATTTGAAAACAGCTATTACAGGATGAATTGATATGAAAAACCCTCTTTTATATAAAGAGGGTTCCGTCTTGAATTTTTACTGAAAGGCTATTAGTGCTCAACAATTCTTCCATTTAATTTTTACTTCTTTACTTTCTTCCGCAGAATCTTTTTCGATGGCATCGAGTGTTTTTGAAAGCTCGGTTAAATCATCACTGTCGACTTTCTTATTGAATTCCAGCCCGTAGCCGATAAAGAAATCCAGGAAGCTCTTCATCAATTTTTTGGTGTCTTCCTGGAAAGCGGCAGCTTCATCCTTGGTTACGAACGTTTTCTGTTTTTCTTGGACGTCCCGCATAAACTCCCTGACTTCCTTTCTCAGGGCTTCGATCTCGCCGGATGCGGTATTTTTTAATTCCGCCGGCTTTTCTTCATCAAGACGGTCCTGAATTAAGAACTCAAGAAACTCCGCCTGCGACATATCACCGCGGTTTTCGTTTATTTTATTAATAAGTTCTGCCGGCACTATCATCATTCTCTTATCGGACATAAGGAGCTCCTTCGGTAAAATATCTATCTATATATTATATCAAATATAATAATTTATGCCTCATCATCCTGTCTTAGTTCCAGCGTTTCCAAAACAGCATCAATGCTTCTTAAAAGGTTGAGTCCCTTCGGAGTAACGCGGTAAGTAACCGAGGGGTTGCCAACTTTAACCTTATCCACCAATCCCCTTTCGAGCAGGAAGTTAAGGTATTTCTGAAGCTGGAAAAAACTCATATTGACGCTGTACATCATCTCGGTTTTTCCGGCTTCACCGAGCCTTAGCATATCGGCAATTATTTCGATGCTAGACCTTCTGCGGTCCAAGTTCATTGAAACCCCCTACAAAATAACCAGTACTATTATACTATAACAGCCAAAGGATTGTAAGGGTTTTAAAAAGAAATTTTAAGATTGTTACGTAACATATTTTGAAAGTCAATCAATAATACTATGAATATTTGGTTTTTGAGAGAACGAGCGCCCGGATATATTACATAGAACTACATTATCATAGATAGATACCAACCCAGTATCTCATTACCCCATAACAATGTCGCCATCGCGCCAATCGCAAGAAAGGGCCCGAAAGCGATGGATTGTTTGCGGCCTTTTAACTTAAAAAGAATCAAAATCATCGCTACAACCCCCCCCAGTATAATTGACAGCAATATAGATATAAAAACAAGCGGATACCCCACTGCCAAACCAATCAGCCCTGCCATTTTTATATCGCCTTCTCCCATCCCCCCCCGTGTCAGTATAGAAAGAGCAAAAAATATTATGAAGCCTGCGATGCCTCCAATCAGGCAGCTTACAATACCGGATGCCCACCCCAAATCGAAAAAGTGGCTTTCAATTGCTAAAGCGGGTGATATCGTTAATTGAGGCAAAAATATGCTTATTATCAGTGCGATTACCGCAGAGGGATAAACAACTTTATTGAGTATCAGGTGGTGTTCCAGGTCGATTACGAATATTATGATAAACAGACAGAAATAAAAGAGGGATACCGCCAGTTCCGCTCCGACTCCATAAAAGCAAAGTAAAGAAACGAAGCCGATTCCGGTAGCCGCTTCTACAAATGGGACACGTTTTGGAATGGCGCTTTTACAGTAGCGGCAGCGCCCTTTCAGTAAAAGATAGCTGAATATCGGAATCAAATCTCTAACGGCAAGTCTTTTTTTGCATTCGGGGCAATGGGAAGGCGGTGCGACAATAGATTGTTTTGCGGGAAGCCGGTCTATACATACATTGAGAAAGCTGCCGACAACCAGTCCGAGCAGCAGAAAAACCGCCATCAATACTATTTCCATTTGTAGTATTGTGCCTTATATTGTTTTAGCAGTCAAGCCAACAGTGCTGAGTTTCTGCTATCCCCCTTGTAGCGTGCAAATAGATAAAACAATTAACACGTTCGCCCCGAGCTTGTCGAAGGGTCAAACGAACGTAAGGGGAGATGTTTAACTAATTGTCGCCGTTATGGTTCGACAAGCTCACCACGAACGGCTTTAGTTATTATTGTCCCTCATCCGCCATTTATTTCGTAAATGCCACCTTCCCCGAGGGGAAGGCCAAAAATGGCTTCCCTTGGGGGAAGCTGTCGAGTGTAGCGAGACTGATGAGGGATATTCGTCTACTCCGTCTCGTCATCGCCGGTTTTTATCTCTATTTTCTTGAGGTCTTCATATTTAAGCCAGCCGTTTTGAATGGCAAGCATAACTGCGCCGATACGGTCATCGACGCCCATTTTCTCGAATATGTGGCTGATGTGGTTTTTTACCGTCATCTCGCTGATATGCAGTTCACGGGCGATCGATTTATTGCGCCTGCCGGAGCCTATCAGTATTAAAACCTCCAGTTCACGTCTTGTGAGCGGAGAATCGGCCTGTTTATCAGATGGCGGAAACACGTTTGTATGAGGTTGTTCCGGCTGTGTCAAAATCCCGCCGTACTCGGCTATTTCCTGTCGGTACAATTCTTCTTCGATTTTTTTTACGCGTATCGAACTGTATATCCAAATCGATATCAGCCCGACAATAGCAATCAATGCCACAAACATACTGTTAACAGCATTGAAGGAAAGAATTATTACAATTATTAGAAAGGCGTAAATTACCATCAAACCATTCAGGTCCCAGCGCAAAGAAGCGGCGCGCCTTTTTACCCTTTGGTGCAGCTTGTCTAAAGACCGGCTGTCATTCGGGTTTAGAGGTTCATTGTTTGAAGGTTTGACTCTCAATATTATTTCCCTGTTATGCGGTCTATCCGATTGGCTCATCAGTACTAGATTATAGCACAATTATTTGTTGTTTTTTTAAAAAATGAGAAAATATGACTACAAATATAGTACCTGAGCGTATTGACTTTGACTGTGCCTGAACATATACTTAAGTTATAAGATAAACAACTGGCTTTTACCCGTAACCCCGGCCGGTGGTTTTTATTTAATGGGTAAAACAAAAAAAGAAATAAAAAAGGAGGAAATGTGAAAATAATAGAAAAGTTCACAAAGAAAATGCAAATGGTTCGCAAAGGCGAAAAGGGTTTTACGTTGATTGAGTTGCTGGTTGTTATCGCCATACTGGGTGTTCTTGCGGCAGTTGCCATACCGAATATTATCGGATTAATGGACGAAGGTGATGTGGCAGCAGCCCAGGCAGAACAAGGAACAGTTGCTTTGGCTGTATCGGTATATGCGTATCAGAATGATGGCGGTATACCCGCTAATGTTGCTGCATTAGAAACAGCGGGGTTATTCCAACAACCGCCTCAATATGACTGGGTTATTGATGAGGTAACAGGAGCAGTGACACCGGCCGCCACAAATAACCCGTATTATCCGATATGGCTAGCGTCACAACAACAGGAACCTTAAAAATTCGCAGTAATTAAATGAAGTAGTATAATATAAAACTTAACCCCCCATGTCTAACGTGGGGGGTTAATATATGTAATTTAATACGGTAAATTAAGCTATCATTATCATCTTGTCCTGGTCTTCCTGATAATAACCTTTCCCCTGCTCCCGCTGAGGACATTCTCTACTTCCTTGCGGTTGAAGCAATGGCTGATAACCGTATCATATTTAATAAGGTCACGTTTATACAGTTCAATTAGCGCTTCGTCCATCGATACCATACCGTCATCGTGATTGGTTACGATAACGTTGTGCAACTGGTAAATCTTACCTTCTCTTAACAGATTCCTGACCGCATCATTTGCCAGCATTATCTCCACCGCCGCGATTCTTCCGGTTCCGGAAGCGCGCGGTACCAGCGTCTGACAGATTACCGCCACCAGCAGAGATGCCAGCCTTGTCTGTGCCAGGTTGCGCTCCTGCATCGGGAATAGGTCGATTATGCGCTCCAGAGCCTGTGGAGCGCTGGGAGCATGCCCGGTACTGAGTACCAGATGTCCGGTTTCAGCAATATTTAACACCGCCGCCGCCGTTTCCAAATCCCTCATTTCGCCCACCAGTATGACATCAGGGTCCTGCCTTAATACGTGCCGCAATGCATGTCCGAAGGAAAAGGTATCGCTGCCAAGCTCGCGCTGAGTGATAACGCTTTTATCCGAACGGTGAATATATTCGACCGGGTCTTCGATGGTTAAAATATGACGGCTGCTGGTTTTATTCAGATGGTTTATCATCGCCGCCAGTGTAGTAGTTTTTCCGCTGCCGGTAGGTCCCGTTACAATTACCAGACCGCGCGGCTTTTTAATCAAATCCTCGAATACAGTCGGGAGTTCAAGTTCTTGTATGGTAGGCACTTCCGCAGGAAGCAAGCGTATGGCAAGGCTTACAGCGCCCCTTTGAATCGAGGCATTGCAGCGGAACTGCCCGATATCGGGCAGGGAATAGCTGAAATCCAGTTCCCGGTTTTGCTCGAAGTGCTCCCTTTCGCCAAGTGTTGTTATCCGCTCGAAAGCACCACGTATTTCCTCTGCTTTGAGGGGTTCCGAGCCGTTAACATTTTTCAAATTTCCGTCTATACGGAACATCGGAGGGGCGTTCAGTACCATATGCAGGTCTGAAGCCCGCTGCTCCTTTGCCGTTTTCAGCATTTCTATAATGTCCACTTCCCACCCACTTTCCTACCAGGTCACGTTAATTTTGAATATCAGTATACCATCGCCCTGAGATAGTGAAGTTACGGTAACCGATTCGAACTGCCCGCTGTTTCTTAAATCATAAGCGAAGGCATAAACATCGTCCTCATTATAAGAGGAGCCGTTAATATCGGCTTGTTCGATACCGTAAACCACATTGGTTACATCAACAAGGCCGGCAGCCGATTCGTTTATAACACTTAAATCGACATTGGATTTTACAAATCCATCCGTTAATTTATCAAGCATTTCCTGCATTACAACAGCCCGGTCATTTTCGGCTATCGGCAAAAGATTGATTTGCGTTTGTTCATCTATGGAAGCCTGCGCCAGCAAAATCCCATCCTGTTTCAAGTCATTTGCATCTTCCGCAAGCGAAAGCTCCTGTTCCAGATTGCCGGCTTCCACGTTCAGAACAGCTATAGAGCCATTCAAAACTGTGCTCTGTGCCTGCATCTGAGATAGCTCGGTTCTCATCTTTTTGGTATATTCGATGGTGTCCTGCAGAAAAAGCCAGCCGTAGAAAAGACCGCCCAGGGCAACAACTATCAGTACCGGTATGAGAATATTGGACAGCTTTGTTTTGGGCGGCTGATATATTCTTGGCAGCGCCTCTAAATCGATAATAGAATAATAGCTGTCCTTACCCTTTGGCAATTCGCCCTTTACCGACATCCCGATATTTACCATATACCGGCAGGAAGGGAACTCGCTTCCAACAGAAATGGGCGCTGTTACGGTAAAGACATCATTTTTAAGCTCACCCAGGTATGCTTTTAATTCGTCCTCTTTATTTGCCAGGTCTCCGCATACCATAATCGGCGTCGAATCGCCCAGTGTACTATCGGGGTAGCTTGTTTTGTAATACATAACAGTCCTGATAATTTCCTCACCGATGGCAGGTAATTTTTGGTCTATTTCGTCCGATTCTATCGGTAAAGAAAGGCTGCGGATTACTTTGGGCTGGCCTTCCGAGAGCACTATTATATCCAGATACGTCAACCAGGAATTAACAATTACAGCAATCGGCTCGTTTACACAGCGCGCCAGCGCCAGAGGAGCCAGGTCGAGCGATTGTATTTTTAAACCGGCTGCCTTTACTGTGTTTATAAGAGAATCGGTGGCATTGCGGGGGTGAGCGGCTAAGAAGTACTGCTGCTCCTCTTTGGTGTTGGAAATCTGCTGATATGAAAGATAAACCTGCTCTACAGACATAGGCAGTACGCGGCGGGCTTCGTTTACAATGGCCTCGTCAATCATATTACGCGGTATATCGGAAGGGAATGTTATGAAACGGAAAACGGAGTTCAAACCGCTCAAGCCGACTATAACCTTGTTATCCTTGACTCCGGCAGCTTGAAATATATTCTTAATTTCAAGGGCTATCTGCTTTTCATCCTGTATTACCCCGTTGTTTACCAGCTTCTGTTCCAGAACAAGGCTCGCCCATTTAAGCACCTTTTTGCCGTCGCACACTACAAGTTTAATTTCGGAATCTTCTATATATAAAGTTACTTTGCGTGACATTATTCTTCCTCCTGCGGGGCATTGTAGGTGTAAACAGCGATTTTTACAGTACCGCCGGAAGCGTTTTCCATCTCTTCGATTAGTTCTTCCGTTAACGCCTGTGCATCCTGAAACACAAGGGGCCTGACATACTCGGTCATCCTGTAGTAAATGCATTCGGATATATATTCTTTCAGTAAAGCTGTTATGTCCCCGGGTAGTGCGCTGACCAATTGGCTTCCAATCAGTGTGGCGATATGTGAGCCTACCACAGATTCCAAATCGTCGCCGTTTTCAATGGCTTCAACAATTCTCCCGACAATTTCACTCACCACGGCATCTTCCAGCCCGTCTTTAATATGTTCTTTTATCAGTTGCGCCAGCTCAGCTGCTAAACGGTCATCGTAATCATCCGTCAGCGTGGAGTCCGGTATTTCTTCGAATTCCTCTTCCATCAAATCAGCCAACAGTTGTTTGATTGCCTTTGCCATATCTTCCACGGTTCGCTTGTTAATAAAATTGCCGGTGACATCCTCAATACCGAGAACGATAAAGTTGACCAATTCATCCACAGTTAGATTTTCGATGCCCTCCGCAATCATTTCATCGAGCGTTATAGCAAAGACTTCATCCTTTTGACTTCCGGTAAGCATCTTGGGCCAAGAGAGGTTAATACTATCGCAAATGGCTGTTGCAAACGAATCATCTGCCTGTATTTCGATTAGATAATCCAGGATATCCGCTTTATAACCCGAAATCGCCAGCTCCAGAAACACCACTCCGTAATCCACTTCCTCTATGGTTACCTTATCGGTTGAAGAATAAGCAATCTGGGATATTTTCACCCCTGCAGAATCCGCTAACGCATATAACAACTCGCCGTACTCTATGCTTTTGGCGGCGGTTAGAAATTTGGCTTCCGTGGCGTGAAGCAGAGCTACAGCCTCCTGTATTGCCTGTTCCCGCTCATCCTGCAGCTGTTCTAATTCATTCTGTTTCCGGTTGAGTTCTTGCTGCAATAGAGCATTTTCATCTTCAGCCGCCTCTATATCTTCTTCCAGCTGCTGTATTTCCTGCTCCAGCTTGTTTTTATTCATTGTCTGAAGCAATACCATCTGCCTGGCAGTATTTATCTGCTGCTGAAGCGTATTCTGCTCTTTTATATTATTGTTATACGGAATATACAGCGCTATAACAGCACCGATAAATATAACCACCCCTATAATTGCCCACCACTTGCCGCTCATTTTCATAACATACCTTAACCTCCGGGTGAAGATTGTCCGTTTTTATTAGTAAAAACTAGTTCAATTTATTTACAGTGATAAACATCAAATAACTTTTTACGCGAATCGATGTAACCGATTTTTCCATATTTTAATAGACCCATAAAGCAAATATTATATTTAACTGATAGTTAATCGATAATCCATGATAACACGTTAAAACTGCTGTCGGTTGGAGAATCTCCGCTACCACCTCCGGGTATATTAGGATTATCAGCTAAACCATCAGGGTATTCTATCTTAGCACTGCCGCTTAAAGAAAGGGTGTTACTTATTATGGACCCGTAAAGTTTGGCGTCCCCTGTAATGGAAACATCCGCTTCAGGGGCATAAACCATCGCTGAGGCATAACCACTACCTGTAATTTCAAAATCACCGGTCGGAATCAGCAAAAACGGGATTTCATCAACATTATCAAGCTTTGTCGCGCCTACTATACTTACGTCACCCATAACAACAATAGTTTGCCCTCCGATAATCCTGGAACTACCGTTTAAATCAAGGTCTCCGCCTATATAAACGTCACCACTGATATTTATTTCCCTATCTCCACTGGATTGGAAGTCACCACCGACATAGATAGTTCCGCCAAAGCTGACATCCCCGTCTGAGCCAAGGTCTAAATCACCTACCACGTTAACATCATCATTAAACTCGGCTGTTGCCGAACCGCCGAGGGACAAATCGCCGCCGGCATATACAGAATCATTAAAAATGATATTGCCATTCTGTAAGGTTATGTCACCTTCTGTAACAACCGGTCCGTTGAAGGTAATGGTGCAATCACTACTACTAATCCTAAGGTTACCATCTACATGAACACTATTTGAAAAAGTAATAGATGTTCCAGTATTTATTGTCATATTCCCTGATATATGTTCGGCATTGGGATATATTGAATCTGGTATCGGCCAGTATTTTAACACCCAATTACCCGGACGTGTAACGGGCCCCGCGGCTACAGGCGTAAAATCGGTAGTATTTAGAGTATCGTCCAAAATAGTATCAATTTCATCCTGTGTGAGAGCACTTGGATCCTGATTTTCTGCCTCCGCATTGTTGTCCCCAGCTATAAGGTCGCCTGCATAATTAGGCTGAATTATATCACCTTTGGTATAGGCATCTCCTGTGATAGAACCTCCCCAATTCATTATAATATCATCTTCTGAATAAACATCGCCGTCAATATCTGCGGAAACCGTTAAAATACCGTTTGAAAAGACATCCCCTATTATAACTGCGCCGCCACTGACGGTTATTCCGCCACCCAAAGTGGTTATTGCATTATTAAATAAAACAGAGCTGGTTTCTAAATCATCTCCTGTTTTAGTTACAACGACTTTTAATTCAGTATTATCCGCAACTGCATTTACGATATATAAAACTTCAGTTCCTTCTTCATAGGAATGGTATTCTATTGTAACATCTACAGCAGATCCGTTTACAGAGCTTAATGTAAATTCATAATCGTCGGTACCATCATCATCATCATCTAAGCCATTCAATTTTCCTTCGGGCACAGAATCGGGCAAGTTTTTAATTATCAATATGGCGTTTTCCACTCCGGCATCAGCAGCATAGAGCATATCGGTTTTTTCTTCCACCACTTGCCCTGCATTAAGCCCGATAACCATTAAAGATACCAACGGCGATATTAAAATCGCACCCATGGCAAGTACTACTAATGCGGTAATAAGAACATAACCGGACTCTTTTTTTGTTTTAATAATTTCATGTATTTTGTTAAACATATTACACCTCAACTACATAATATCACGAGACTTAACTTACTCTGGTTTCTATTTTATAGGTTCTTTCTGCTGTGCCTGGCTTCCAGCCATCTACGGTTGCCGAAATATTTAATATTACAGTGCTCCCCTTAACCAGACTGATATCAGCATCTATGTACTGAGCAATTAAAGAGGTCTTGTCATAGGTAAAAATATATTCCCCTACCTCTGTATTATATGGCATATTCTCAGTAACATAATAGTCTCTGTATAAATTACCACTGTCATATCGGTAAACCGCTTTATTCCCTTCTTTAACAATTTCGCCTGTAAATAAAACTTCATCCCATATTATGCTAAATATTACATCATCCTGAACCGTAACGTTTATATTTTCGGGTTTGGATTGCTGCACATCCTGACTTATATAGTAACCGGCATTTTGAACCTGCCTGATAGCCATTATGTTATTTGAACTGCTATTGCTGGCAGCTAATATCTGATACAAAGCCCCTCCCAAAACGCCCGAAATGACAACACCGATTGCCAACGCAATAACAAGCTCCAGTAAGGTAAATCCTTTTTGCGATTTGCCCGCAATCAAATATTTTCTTAACATCAGCGGTCTACCTTATATCCTTCGAGCGTCAACACTTCATTATCACCGTGTTTAATAACCAGCTCTATTCGCTGTATACCGTTATCGATACCGGCAACATCACTGCTGTCCAAATCCCAGTTTACACCCGTAACACCGTTAATTATAGTGTTTCCTTCATCATCCCAGTCGCTGATACTGCATATATTGAAGCCGGGATGATCAACCAAAAAATCATCTGTATCTTCTTCGCTGATATATATATAACTGCCGTCATCGGAATAATAGGCCATTTGCTTAACGGATTCCATTACACTGCGGGCTATGCTTTCGGCAGTTGTGCGTTCCTGCGCAATCAGTACTGCCTTACCGACAGTAGCCATGGCAACAAGAAATATAACGATAACAGCAGCCACAATCGCCATAGCAACTATTACTTCTATTAAAGTGAATCCCCGTTCACCTTTAAATGATTTGATAATACTATTCATCTTTAACGTTTTTTACAACCAACCTAATTATAACGTTGTTTTTAATTAAATAAAATGACTTTTATCAATTTTTTACAGTTGCCCGTACATAGAATACATTGTTGAAATCATCAATATGGCTACAAAGCCCACTATCAGACCTATAAATACCGTTAAAATAGGCTGTATCAATCCCACGGCGGCGCCGGTACGGTCGTCGGCTTCCATTTCGTAGCTTTCGGCAACGGTAACCAGGGTGCTGTCCAGATGCCCTGTCCCTTCTCCGACAGCGACCATTTGCACCATCAGGGGCAAAAAGAACTTGTTTTTGCGCATCGGTTTCGATATGCCCTCTCCCCTGATAAGATCTCGTTGTACTTTTTCAAAAGACTCCCCGACAAATTTGTTATCTGTGGTACCGATTGTCAGGTTCATAATTTCAGGAAGCGGCAAACCGACCCCGAAAAGCATTGATATGGTACGTGCCGCCTGAGAAAGTTCCGTTAATTGAAGTATTCTGCCGATTACAGGCAGTTTTAATTTCATTCTGTCAAAGCGATACCGGCCTTTTTCGGTGCGTATATAGGCAAAAATACCGCCGGCGATTGCCAGAACAACCAATAAAACAAGCAAAATATTGGCTTTAAACCAATCAATAAATGCAAGCAGTGCAGTCAACATAGCCGGAACCTCGACGCTTAAGGAGGCATAGAGACCAATAAAGGTGGGTAAAACAAACACTACTATTACACCAACAACCAGTAATGCCACGACGCTAACCATTACCGGATAGGAAAGTGCACCCTTGATTTTTTTTCTGGTAAGAGCCTGTTTCTCCAAAAAATCAGCCATGTGACGCAGCACTGTTTCAAGGTTGCCACCCTTCTCACCGACCGCTACAGCTTTGTAGTAAATATTTTGAAATATCTTCGGATGTTTGCTCATCGCAGAGGAAAGCGAGCTGCCGCCTCTGATATCATTCGTAATTTCGGAAAGAACATTGCGTAAGGTTTTATCCGCTACCTGTTCCTGAAGCAGTTCCAGCGAAGTTATGATATCGGTGCCCGATTCCAGAAGCAAAGCCAACTGGCGTGAAAACATGATAATTTCTTTGGGTTTAACACTGCTTAAATTGGTATTTAGCACCTTCCAGTTGATTAAACCGGCATTGGCTTTCAGGCTTATCAACTGGTAACCGCTGAAATCAATAAGTTTTCTGGCTGCGGTCTCGTTCTCAGCCGCTATCTTCCCTTTTATTAGACTTCTGTCCTTATTGTATGCAACATAAGAATATTCCATTTAACACCTCGAGTTACAACTCATTATAGACATTGCGAAGTATCTCAGAAGGAGTAGTAATCCCCTGTTGTACTTTACGCATACCGTCATTTATCATTGTTACCATACCCTCTTTGAGAGCCTGTTCTCTTAAATCGCCGGGATTGGCGCCCTTTACAATCATTCTTCTGATATTATCACTCATTGCCAGAATTTCGTATATACCGGTACGCCTTAAAAATCCGGTATATCCGCAGGTTTTACACCCGGATGCATATATAAAATCGGAACGTTTTTCACCCATTTCTTTTTCGTAAGCCATCTGTTCCAGCGCGGGAGCTTCAATTGTCTGTTGGCAATCGGGGCAAACTTTGCGTATCATTCTTTGCGCCAGTACCCCGATTACCGATGAAGCAATCAGGAACGGTTCTACCCCTAAATCCATTAAACGGAATATTGCGCCTACGGTATCGTTGGAATGTATTGAAGATAACAGAAGATGACCGGTCAAGGCGGACTGAACAGCAATATTGGCAGTTTCTTTATCACGAATCTCACCTACCAATATTACATCGGGGTCAAGCCTCAAAATCGAGCGCAATCCGCTTGCAAAAGTAATTCCTGCCTGTGTGTTAACCTGGATTTGATTGATATCCTCAAACCGATATTCAGCCGGGTCCTCAATTGTAATAATGTTTCTGCCCATTTTATCCAGTGAATTGACCGCGGCATACAATGTAGTGGTTTTACCGGCACCGGTTGGACCGCTGACCAGTATCATTCCGTAAGGAATTTTTAAAAGATGGTCGAATTTTTGCTGGCTATCCGATAACATGCCTAACTCCGACAGGTCCAGCATTGCAGTTGATTTATCCAGAATACGCAAAACGGACATTTCGCCGTTTACAGTTGGAGCGGTAGCGACACGTATGTCTATTTTTCTGCCGTTACTGTCGGTTGTAAACTGTCCGTCCTGAGCACGGAAATGGTCTGCAATGTTCATATTGGCAAGAATTTTAATACGCGAAATAAGAGCCGCATGAATATCCATCGGCAATGACATCATATCCTGCAAAGTACCATCTATACGGTACCTTACCCTTAATCGCCGTTCTTCCGGTTCTATGTGTATATCCGAAGCGCGGGCTTTGATGCCTTCCGATATTATTAGATTCAGTGCTTTTACCAACGGGGCATCGATTATCACATCATAATCCATTTTGTCGGATTCTTTCGATGTACTCAGAGAAATACTGGAAATCTGCCGTTCTATCTCTCCATAGGCTTTATAATTAAAATCGATGGCATCCCTGATATCTCTGGCAGGAGCGATTACAGGCTTGATTCTCATACCGCTCTGTATAGAAAAGGCTTCAAGAGTTAAAATGTCGGATGGGTTGGACATAGCCACCTCAAGAGTGTTGCCCGAAATAGTAATAGGCACCGCATTATAACGGCGGGCCAGAACCTCCGGGATAAGCATGATTGCTTCCGGTTGCACCATCTGTCTCAACGATTTACCGATTGAGGATTGCTTCGGATTGTTTTTTTGAAGAGGAACTTTATTTGTTACACTCTTATCCTCGGGTTTTACACCTTTTACAACTATTTCCTCTTTGTCATTTTTAGTATCCATTCATATCTCCAAAGAATATTTAAATCAGGACTATTTACAGTTTTATTAAACCGCTTTTAATAGCCAGTACAACAGCATGTGCCCTGTCATTTGCGTTCAGTTTGCGAAGTATTGCACTGACATGGTTTTTAATAGTCTGTTCACTGATAGAAAGTGTATTGGCTATTTGTTTATTGGTATTTCCGTCTGATATATACTTTAATATTTCCTTTTCCCTTTTAGTTAGGACAGACACTACGTTATCTGCTTGAGCGCCGATTGAAGAAATATCTTCGAATTGTTGTAATACCTGCTGAGCTATATTAGGCCTGTTTAAAAATGTTTCATTAATCGGGTATTCACCCCTGGAAGCCTTATTAATGGTATCGATTAACTCATTCGAAGAAGCACTTTTTTTGAGACATGCGACTGCTGCGCTTCTGATAACATCAAAAAGCTCCTCATCATTCGGGTCGGGGCTGAGAATAATAACCTTAGTGTTAGGAAAATTTCTGGCTATCTTCCTTCCCAGTTCGAGCCCGCTGTGTGTGGCAAGGTCGGAACCAAGAAGCACAACATCCGGTGATTGAGACTCAATCACCGCCAAAGCATCTTTATCCGGACTGCATTCAGATATTTCAAAGTTATTGTGTTCAGATAGTGCCTGTCGCACTCCGGCCCTAAAAAATGGCTGTTCATCTATTATGATTATTTTAGTAGTAGACACTTAAAACCTCTTTTGTGCACAATTATTTTGTTATATCGCTTTTGGAAAGCAATCTTTCCACATCTTGAATTTTAAAGCGCCGATCACCTCTGGGACCTATCCGATAAGCTGTTATAATACCCTGATTACTCCACCTTCTGATAGTGTTAACATGCAAATTCAATTTCCGTGCCACTTCGCTTGTTGTGAGCATTGGCTCAATACTATTGTATTCCATTGCTGCCCTTTCTTGTAAGTAATTATACTAAACTAATCAAAGTACCTTTTACTATACTATAGCTTATTTACCTTACAATATAAATAGTATTTTGCTCATTTTAAAAATATTTTTAGTCTTTAATTCTTACAAGCTATCCTTTTTTTAAATCCTTCGTTATAATATTTGCACGTGGTAACGCCAATGTACCGGTTTACTCCTCTCGGAGCAGTATTCCGGTTGAGTATATTCGGTAAGGAGTTGTCGGGTGCAAGAAGAGCAAAGCCTGGTACATCAAGCACAAAAGTGCAATCAAGAGGCTTTTGCCAAGCTTTATGAGCAAAACTTCGATAAGATTTATCGCTATATTTCTCTGAAGGTTGGCAATAATACTGAGGCTGAAGATATGACTCAACAGGTATTTATTAAGGCACTGCAATCGATTTCTTCCTACAAATGGAAGGATGTGCCTTTTTCGGCCTGGCTGTTTCGCATTGCACATAATCATGTAATTGATTATTATCGCAAGCAATCGAGGCAATCAACTACACCGCTATACGATTATATGGCTATCGATAATTGCAGTACGGAAAAATCGATAGAAGATAAAGAGGATATAGAAAAACTTATTATTGCATCAAAAAAGCTAACTCCGGCGCAACAGGAGGTTATATCGTTGCGTTTTGCCGGAGAACTCCCTATTGCCGAGGTTGCACGTATTATGGGAAAGACACAGGGGGCTGTTAAGGCTTTACAGCATAGCGCCATAGTTGCTCTCAGGAAATTAATGATGGTAGAGAAAAATGTTTAAGAAAAAAGAAAATAATTTAGAAAAAATATTGGATATATGTCTGGATAGAATTTTAATAGAGGGTGAATCGATTGATAACTGCCTTGCCGATTACCCTGAGTATAGCGATGAACTGAAGTCCCTTCTTGATGTTTCTATTAAAACTCACAAAGCTGTGATTTCGGTTGAAGCACCTCCCGACTTTAAATCCAGGTTAAAATATATATTAGAAACAGAAATTAGTCATGCAAACACGCCAAAACAACCCTATTTTAGATGGAAATTGCAGTGGGCGCCTGTTGCGTTATCCCTTTGCATAGTACTTTTGCTATCCGGAGGAGGAACGGTAGCGGCGGCAAGTAACAGTATGCCCGACAATCCTTTATATAATGTAAAATTGGCTTCCGAGCAGGCACAATTGTTTTTCACTTTCGATAATACAGCTAGGGCAAACTTATATCAGGAATTTGTTTCCAAACGTGTTAACGAAATAGTAGTAATGGCTTCCGCAAATAATGTGGAAGCTATCAATAAGTCTTCGAAAATAATGCAGAATCAATTGGCTATGATTGATGTTATTTCTCAAGAAAATCTATTAGTTACTTCCGAAGAGACGGAAGGGGAATTCGTTTTAGGTATATCGACAACAACGGTAACAGAAACATTATGGACCGGTTCTGAGATTACAACTACATCGGACAAGTATGCTACTCATACGCAGACAACCGATCCCTTAAGACATGGCGTTATTACCATAACCAAAACTGTTACCGGCGGTGGTGATACCTATCTTAATGAAGTCAGTCAATTCATAGGCACTCCTCCGGCATATGTTAGTAATATCGATAATCAATTGATGGTTGATATGTTGTACAAAAATTTAATAGATTTATATACTGCCGCTGCTAATAACTCAGGAATAGTTTTAGAATCGATAATTGAAGCTATAAAGTTGTTGGAAGACAGCTATAATATAGCCACTGGGAATATTAATTGAGTTGTATATAAGCTAATTGTGGTATAACTTCAATCATCATCTCAATATAAAATTATTTCAGTTTTAAACCTTACGTATTGACAGTATAAAGTACTGTGCTTATACTTATTCACGTAGACGATTTTTAATCCCGGCTGTTTATATTTATTTGCTGAATATATGGGGGAAGGTTTGTCAAAAAGTAATGATAAAAAGCTTAATATTAAGAAATCTATTAAGCAAATAAGACAAGATGAAAAGGTTGCCATCCTAAAAGCAGAACGTGATACCCGATTGGCTATAAAGCAAGCTGCTGACATAAAGGAGCAACAAATTTTAAATGCCAGAGATATCGAGATACGTACCCTGCGTGAAGTAAAAGGGCAATCTGATAATTCAATTAAAGCTATTCGGGAGAATAACAGAAAAGGCCTGGAATTAATAAAGAAAACCAGAGATGACGCAATTACTGAGGCAAGAACATCGGGGAAAAATCGAATTAGAGAAGCATATGATGAAGAAACGGTTTTGATAAATGGAGTCGATAAAAAAACAGCCCGCAGAATTAAACAGATAACAGCAAAGAAAATAGAGCAGGCCAGGAACGATACGGAAAGAGCTGTTAACGATGCCTTGTTTGAGGAGAAGCATGCTACAAGAAAGGCACTTGATGTTGCGTATAGAGATATTGTAAAAGAAGAGGAGAAGCAAAAAATTATAAGAAGTCGTACCGCTATTGATGCCAGGAATAAACACCTTAAGGCAATCGAAGATGCCGATTTGCAATATAAAAATGCAGTTGATGATATCTCAAAGCACTATAAAGCGACTATCGAAAATATCAAAAATAAAGCTGATGAAGCTATAATGAACCTGAAAGACGGAGGGCGATTACCGGAATCAACTGAAATACGGGAGCCATTGTCTTTAGCGGAAAATATGGATGAATCAGAAGATTCTGTCCGGGAATATGACAATCCCGTAAATATGGAGCAGCCTTCGCAGGTTGAGGTTGTCGACAAGGCAGAAAAAGAGTTGCCTGAATCTTCCGCTGATGAAGTCTATCAGACTACGGAAGAAAACGAGGTAGTAGAAGAATCTGAATTGGACAATGAATTGGAAGAAGCTATTGATGTAGAAAAACTATCTGAAACTGATGATAAAGATAAATCCGGCGAACCCACTCCCGTAGAAGAGTTAGCAGTTGTTACGGCATATGATGACGTAAGTATATCGGAGAAAGACGATACAGTAGCTTCGATTGCTGAGCCTGAAGAATCAGAATCACTTATGTATAAAGGCATTGTCAAAATCAACATAAAAAAACCCGTTGCACCTCATAGAATAAATATGTTTGCTGAGCAATTAAATGAAATAGATAAAATCAGGACTCTTTTTATAGGTGGAGAAGCAAATAAGGATACAGTTATCCATTTAAAAATCGATGAAGATATGCCTATTGTTAATATATTGAAAACATTGCCTGATGTTGATGGCGTATATCTAAAAGATAAGATTATACAGCTAACTTTTACAGATGATAAGGAGTAGATACCCACGGGCAAAGCCCGTGGCACTTTACAGTTCAAGCTCCGCTTGACCTGAATGCATATGCTCTTGTTAATACCTACCTTGTTCCTTGAGATAGCATTCAGGAAATCTCATTCACCCACGGACTCGGTCCGTGGAACTCTGCCCTTCGGGTTATTAGAATAATGCCACAGGTTTATTGTTGGGCAAATGTTTTTTTAGCCCATCTTGCAGCTTTTTCGCACTCCCCATCTACTAAAGGGCCTTTGGCACTTTGTACCAGGAAAAATTCAGGGGCGACCGCTGTGTTGAATTCTTCTTTTTTGAAGTAGTCTACCAGTTTATTTGCGGCAAAGCCGAATATTTTAACCCAGGCCGAAGGCACCCTTGTGTCAAAAACAGCAATTTTTGTATCCTTTTGGATTTTGCCGGAAATATCATTGAGGAATAATTGAACATAACTTTTATCACAATCTTACAAAAGTAAGAATATTTTTATAACAACATAATGTTATGTCAAATATTATCCAACAGCTTATCTTGAAACGGTATTTCACTAAACGGTAAATGTAATTTTTTTAACATGGATACTGCGTTGCGCGGAGCATATCCCTGCCAGTGATTGTTGAAAAAAACAAATAATAGTTTTGTGCTACTGGCGGTAGCGCTTACCTTGTTCGTTAACTCGTCTATCTCACTATCTGAATACAGATACTTATAGCGCGTTTCGCTATTGCCTGTCCACCAATTCTCCCTATTTCTGCCATGGAAGCGAAAATATGCCATATCGGATGTAGCAGGAATATCCGAAGATATCGATGATTCAAATTTCAGTTCGTCGATATTTACCCATGTTACATTTTTATCTACAAGCAAGTGCTCTGTGTTTTTATCATCGCTCCAACTACGGTGACGCAATTCTATCGCTAGACGGTATTCTCCGAATGTATTAATTACTGCATTCAGAGTTTGTTTGCCGCGTTCATCGTTCTTAAAACCGGGAGGAAACTGCGCCAATATAGCCCCCAGCTTTCCGCTTTGCAAAAGGGGCTCGATACTTCGTTTAAAAACATCGACATCGTCACGGGAGATGACTGCGTCCGTTCCGGTTGATTCCGTAAACATTTTCGGATGGGTAAACTTCTGCCACAACTTGACAGTGAACAGGAAACCGTCGGGAACACGTTTTGTCCAGTTATAAACATAACCCGGGTTGGGGGGGCTGTAAAAAGAGCTGTTTATTTCTACCGTATTAAAAAACCGGCTGTAGTATTCCAATTCGTTTATCTTGGCGGATGGATAAAAATACCCTTTCCATGCCCCCTCTCCGGACGGATATGACCAGCCCGATGTCCCGATATATATGTTGCCCTGTTTGCTCATTTTATTTATCCCTAATTAATTATACGATACTTATGCAAATTATTATCAAAACTACTTGAATTAGAACTAATGTTCTATTATAATTATAGTTTCAGGGAGGAGATATGGCAAAACTTATCGGAGAACCGGTAAAAGTACATCAAAAAAAGTCTGATGAAGCCCCCTCCATTACCGCTTTTATCTGGAGGAAGCGCCTCTACCGTGTAAACGAGGTTATCAATTGGTGGCGCGAACCTGCCGACTGGTGGTCGGGCAATACCCTGCGTTTTTTTGTACAGGTCGATGCCACTAACTCATCTACCTGTACATATGAGCTTTACAAAATGGGGGAATCGTGGTTTTTATCACGTGTTCTCGACTAGAAGGTGGAAATGAACTTCACTCATCTTCACGTACACTCTCAATACAGCTTCCTTGATGGAGCCTCCACCATTGACGACCTGTTGCAAAAAGCGAAACAGCTTGGAATGCCCGCTATGGCTTTAACAGACCATAACCGATTGACTGGTGCCATCCGTTTCTACGAAAAAGCAAAAGCACTGGATATCAAACCTGTAATAGGCGCCGAGATAAACGTAGAAAACGGATATCATCTTACGCTTCTGTGTAAAAACAAACAGGGTTATTCCAATCTTTGCCGTTTGATTACAGACGCACATCTGTCAAACAGAGGTAAAGCTCCGATTGCCGCAAAGAAAACGCTTGCAAAATACAATGACGGATTGATAGCTTTCTCCGGCTGTGATAAAGGAGAGTTGCCTGTCCTGGTGAATAACGGCAGAATCGATGATGCCAAAATCGCCTCCGATTTTTATCGCACGGTCTACGGCGAGGATTTCTTTATCGAACTTATCCGTTACCCTCAAAGAGAATATATGTCAAACAGTTTTCAACTAATCGAACTTGCCCGTGAAAAAGGACTGCCTGTCGTTGCCACTAACAATGTGCACTATGCCAATATGGATAGATACCGTATAAAGGAGCTGTTGAATGCCATCGACCAAAATATCCCGGTATCGCAGTTAAAGGGATTTCGCACTGTGGAACAATATCTCAAGTCTGCTAAGGAAATGAATGAGTTGTTTTCAGATATTCCGGAGGCTATCGATATGACCGAAGAAATTGCCGGCAGATGCAATTTCGAGCCGGAACTCGGGAAACTGTATTTCCCGGGATTTGATGTTCCCAAGGGAGAAAGCGAGTCCTCTTACCTGTCGAAAATAGCTTTAAAAGGTGCCAAAAAACGATATGAGATATTATCCCCGCAAGTTATAGAGAGATTGCAATACGAACTGACAACAATCGAAAAGCTCGGTTTTTGCGGTTACTTTCTGGTTGTCTGGGATATCGTAAGGTGGGCAAAAGCACGTAATATAAGGTGTCAGGCAAGAGGCAGTGCAGTTGATAGTCTGGTAGTATATGCGCTTGGCATCAGCACCATAGACCCTGTAATGCCCAACCTGCTCTTTGAACGTTTTATGCATGAATTAAGGCGCGAACCGCCCGATATCGACCTGGATATCGACCGCAGGCGCCGTGACGAGGTCAGGGATTATGTCTACGACAGGTACGGCGCTGAAAATGTCTCCTGTATCGGAACAATTAACACATATATGGCAAGAGGCGCAATCAGAGACGTGGGAAAGGCACTCGAACTCCCCGAAAATACGATTGACGAGGCCTGTGCCGGAATACACTGGCTTTCGGCAGCACAGCTTTTACAAAAGATGGATAACCGCCCCGAACTTAGAAACGGTAATATCTACCGTCGTCCCGAGATGGCAGAATTCTTCAAACTGTGTGCCTCAATCGATTGCTTTCCGAAGCATCTTTCAGTTCATCTGGGCGGTTTACTAATCAGCAAAAGGAAACTGTCCGAAATGATACCTCTGGAATGGTCAAGCGGTGGCGATATCATCAGTCAGTATGACAAGGATGATATCGAAAAACTGGGCATCGTCAAGATGGACTTGCTGGCATTGCCTACCCTGACGGTGATTGAAGATACCATTACAAATATTCGCAAAAATCGCAATATAGATATAAACCTCGATAATATAGACCCCAACGACCCGCAAGCGTTCGCCATGCTGCGGGAAGGAGGAACTATCGGCACTTTTCAACTGGAATCCCCTGCCCAACGTGAAATGGCAGGTAGGTTATTGCCTGACAGATATGAAGATATTATTATCTCGATATCTCTGGTAAGGCCGGGACCACTCAAATCCAATATGGATAAGGATTATCTTCCGCGCAGGCACAAGAAGAAATCCGTAACTTACTTACATCCGAAATTGGAAAATGCCCTGGATGAAACACTGGGTGTTATCCTGTACCAGGAACAGGTCTTGAAGGTGGCTCATGACCTTGCCGGTATGAGCTATGCCGAAGCTGATGGTTTCAGGCGGGCGAT
Source organism: Dehalococcoidia bacterium UBA5748 (assembly GCA_002419135.1). Taxonomy (GTDB): domain Bacteria; phylum Chloroflexota; class Dehalococcoidia; order Dehalococcoidales; family UBA5627; genus UBA5627. The sequence continues at coordinate 31,893 of DIFM01000034.1, forward strand.
GACCCATGACCGTTCCGGGGAAGAAATGGAGAATATGAGGGAATCTTTTATATCATCCGCTGCTAAAAACGGAGTTAACCGGGAAATATCCGAAAAGGTGTTCGAACAACTGGCTGCCTTTGCCGCCTACGGATTCTGCAAGGCGCATGCCGCTGCCTATGCCGAACTGGCTTACCAGACCTTATGGCTGAAATGCCATTATCCGGCGGAGTTTTTTGCCGCAATACTGTCGAATCAGCCGATGGGTTATTACCCGCCCCGCGTTTTATTGGCTGAGGCAAAAAGAAGCGGCGTAAAGATATTACCGCTTGACATCAATAACTCTTGCAGGAATTACTCCGTTGAAGGCGATTCCATCAGAATCGGTTTGATGCAGCTTAAAGGCATTTCATCCGAAACTATAGAATCGATATTAAGTGAAAGAGATAAATCAAAGTTTGATTCGTTTAGAGATTTTATATTAAGAGTTGGGATAAACCGTCGCTCGGCGGAAAATCTTATTAAAACCGGTGCCTGCTCGGCTTTCGACAGGGCAGATGTTTTGCTATCCGAAATCCCGATTCTTTTCAATTTAAAGCATAAAATAATAAATGAAACCCAGTCTATGTTTGGATATAACGATATACCCAAATTCAATAAATCTGAAATATTGTTCGGGAGCAGGGAAGAGGAGAGGTTTGTCGAGCGCAAGCTGCTTTCGTTAGATATCTCGTCACATCCACTCGACTTTTTCAATATCGGCACAGATGTTACGCATATGAAGGACCTTAAGAATCAGGGTACAGGTAATACGGTCTGTATTGCCGGTTCGGTAATCCGTTACCAGACACCGCCTACCAGAAACGGGAAACGGGTGATGTATATTATAATGGAGGATGGCACCGGTATAGCAGATATAACCGTTTTCGGCGATGTACAGGAAAAATACGGCAACATATTATTCAGGGAAGGATGGCTGCTGGTAAAAGGAAAGATACAGAGAAGGGGGCCGATGTCTTTATCCATCATTGCGGAAGAACTGTCACCTCTGGAGGCAAACTGATTGGTTTATATGGAGCGGATGACGGGATTCGTAATTGCTACTTCTTACATATGTATTATCAATCTGCTGATAGAAAAAACTCATTGTATTTATATATAGGCGATTTACCATCTTACACAGCTGCTATCGCTTTCCAAGAAGGCATTTTTCGTGTTTCCAATATTTCAGAAATATAAGATACTATGATAGAATCATTCTTTATTTATCTTACCGAACTCAATACCCCGACCGTGAGGTCGAGGGAAGTTTCTTTTCTGCTTGTCGATACAACTATAAAACTACTTATCCGGAGTTTTATTTTATGATAATTTTAGAAGAGCCTTATGTATCCGATTTTATTTTAGAGTATATTGCCGGAAATAATATCCCGGTTCTTGAAAACGAATATGCCGTTTTGCATAACAAAGGTTATAAGTTGAATTACATCAGCACCGACCAGGCGATAAAAAACTATAAAAGCGGAGAGCGAATATACACTGTTTCGGAACATACTTTCGACTGGATATATAAAAATCTGCCAGACAGTGAAATTGTAAAAAAAATCGGTATATTTAAAGACAAAGCAAGGCTTCGAACAGTAGTAGCGGACTTGTATCCGGATTTCTATTTTAAGGAAGTATCATTTGAACAGCTAAAAAATTTCGATTCTACAAATGTTCCTTATCCGGTAATTCTCAAGCCGTCAGTCGGTTTTCTCAGCCTTGGTGTTTACGCGTTATTTAATCAAAATGATTTTAATAACGCCCTGTTAGATTTATTAGAGATTACAAAGAGCAGGATGGGCCTTTTCCCTGAAAGTGTTATCGGGAGCAAATTCATTCTGGAAAAATATATTCAGGGAGTGGAGTTTGCGATTGATGCCTATTTCGATACAAACGGAACCCCGGTAATTCTCAATATATTAAAGCACTTATTTTCATCTGAAAGTGATGTAAGCGACAGGATGTACTGTACCGGAAAAGAAATAATAAGTCGTTATATTGATCCTTTTACAGAATTTCTTGCCGGTATTAACAACAAATTGAATATTACTGATTTCCCTGTGCACGTTGAAATCAGAATCAGCGATGACGAAAGTATCGTACCAATCGAAATTAATCCTTTACGCTTTGCAGGTGCGTCCTGTACAGATATAGCCTATTATGCTTACGGGATAAACACTGTCGATTGTTACCTCAATCAAATCAAACCGGATTTTAATCGCATTCTTCGTAAAATACCTGACAAAATATATAGTCTTATTCTAATCGATAAAAACGGGAAAGACATAGATAACGCTAAATTTGACTACGATAGATTAAACAACGACTTTGAAAATATTCTATCACTTCGTAAAATCGCTAACCCTGCTATGGGTTTGTTCGCCGTTTTATTTACGGAAACAAGCATTGGAAATGAAGCTGAATTGCATAAAGCGTTGCGTACCGATTATTCAAATTATCTTTTATAAACAAGGCAGTATCCACAATCATTTAGAATAAAGACTGCAGGGGTAGAAACCATAAGAATGTTTTACGTGGAGCGGGTGATGGGATTCGAACCCACGACGTCTTGCTTGGGAAGCAAGCACTCTACCGCTGAGTTACACCCGCTCGATTAGGGACTGTTCTATTTTACCTTTATTAAAGCTCACCTGTAAAGATGAAATATATATTCTTCATATATTGCTTTGCATTTAAGTACAAAATCCTTATTATTGACACCTTTAACTTCATAATGGATACTATAGAAAAAATAATACACGTATAGATGATGGATATATGATAAAGATTGCCGTGGATGCCATGGGTGGAGATTATGCCCCTCATGAAATTATAAGAGGCTCTATCGATGGCGCAAGAAGATATAACGCCGCTGTAGTTTTGGTAGGTGATAAAAAAATCATTCAAAATGAGTTACATCAATTTGATATTTCCGACCTCAGTATAAAAATTATCCATACGGATGAATCTCTGATTGAAGGTGAAAGCCCCGCTTTTGCCATACGCAATAAAAGCAATTCCTCAATTATGCTTTGTGTGAAACTGGTTCGGGATGGCGAGGCAGACGCCGTCATAAGCGCCGGACCTACCGGCGGCCTGGTAGCTTCTGCCGTACATATACTGGGAACGTTTGAAGGTATTTCCCGACCCGTTATCGGCGGCCCTTTTATGGGGTTTGCTTCAAATACCGTACTTTTCGACATTGGCAGTAATATTGATTCCCGCCCGGAACAACTGCTTAATTTTGCGATGATGGGAACTGTTTATGCCGAAAATATAATGGGGATAAAAAACCCTACCGTTGCCCTTGCCAGTATTGGGTCGGAAGAAGGAAAGGGAAATAAGGTTGTCAGGGAAGCATATGAACTTTTTAAAAAGTCCGGTTTAAATTTTATCGGCAACATCGAAGGAAACGATATTGTAAACGGAAAGGTAAATGTTGTTATATGTGACGGTTTTGTAGGTAATATACTATTAAAATTCAGTGAGGGATTGTCAATAGCTGTTTCGAACTGGTTGGAAGGCAGACTGTCACAAAATCTTCCTGGGGAGGAAAAAGATAAAATTACCGTAGAACTACGAAACTGCATAAGGATAACGACGTATAACGGAGTAATATTATATGGTGTAAACGGGATTATATGCAAAGCACACGGCAATAGTAGAGCGCAGGACTTCAGTAATATTATTGCTGTGGTAAAAAATGCGGTGGAATCAGATGTGGTAAATAAATTAAGAACCGGCTTTTGTAACATTAGGAAAAATAAACTTCCCACGACCTTACGGTCGGGGTATTAGCCTGTTTCAAACTTCGTTTGCCCTACATCTTTTAGTCCTTCGGCAAAGAAAACTAAATACCCCTATCGAAAAGATGTAGGGAGAACTTCATCCCTCGACCTCACGAGCCTGTCTCAATAAGATTCAAAC
>DIFM01000046.1 GCA_002419135.1 Dehalococcoidia bacterium UBA5748
GGGGATAAGACCCTAAAACGTAAAAGAAGCCGTCCGGGCGACCCTTTTATAGAAGGTTTTATCATCTCATACAGGACGCTGCATCCCGGAGTGTACAAGGCTACCATTACACCTGTGTTAGAAGATGCTTGTAAAAAGAAGAGTATAAAACCGCCATCGGAATCTACAATAGCAGAGTCATTCATGACCTTAAGGAGAAAGGGCGGCTGCCAAAACAAACGAGAATCAGTATTAACGGAAGAACCGGTAAGCTTCATGCAAGAAGTCCCGTTCCCAGAAGGAAAAAGACCGGAAGGAAAGGATTTTATCCTAAAATGCCCGGAGAACTGGTAGAAATAGATACTGTGGATATCTTTGTAGACGGGATTAAACGCTATCTCATAACCGCTATTGACTTGCCTACCGGATTTGCCTTTGCATATACCTGCAAATCAGGCTCTTCCTCCTGCACGCGTGATTTCCTGCGTAAGCTTAAAGGGGTTGCTCCCTTCAAGATATCGAGAATTCAGACAGATAACGGACACGAGTTTCTCAAGCATTTCAGCAAAGAATGCCGGCAACAAGGGCCGGTACATTACTTTAACTATCCCCGTCATTCTCAATCCAATGAACACCCGGAAAGATTCAATCGTACTATTCAGGAACAGTTCGCTTACCACCACACCGACTATCTCGATGAGCCGGAGGAATTTAACCGGTTCCCTATGGAATACCTCATTTGGTACAATACTGAAAAAGCCCATCGCTCTATTGGCAAAATCCCCCCCTTGCGCTATTATTTGAATAATTTTATTAACCCTAAAAAGTCCAATATGTTATGGACTCTTACATCTCCTTGACACCTCACCCCCCAAAGCAATAAAATAAAGTATAAGTTAATAACTCAAAGGCCGTGAACGGGATTAGTAAATCCGACAGGTAGGTTTCAGAGAGCCGGGCAAGGTGTGAGCCGGCGCCGATGGTCTGATTGAATGGACCCGGGAGCCGCAAACCGAAAGGGGGAACCGAGTAGGCTTTGCCGCAGGGGAAGCGTTAAAGTATCCCGGGATATCGGGTAAACTTGCTCCGTATCCTTATAGAGATGACCGAACGTAAATTTATTATTCGGTTAAGAAGGGTGGTACCGCGGAAGTGACCTCCTGCCCCTTTATGGCAGGAGGTTTTTTTATTTCCGAAAAGGAGGATAAGATGTTTAAATTAACAGGGATATGGCCCGGCGGGGCCTGAATTATTAAAAATAAAAATGCAAAAATGTTGTTCGACGCCGCTATAGATTCGACAAGCTCACCACGAGCGGCTCAGCTGATTTAGCTCCGTTCGTCCAGAGCTTGTCGAAGGATAAACAAAGGAGCTAAATCACAACCATACTATAAAAACTTTAAATAATTTCAGTTATAAATAAAGCAGGGTTGGTGTTATAATTTTACATATTTTATCGGCAGAGAATGCTAAATTCGGATTGTAATCACCGGCCCGCTTGAAAATTAAAAAAAGAAGGAGAACCCAATTGAAAAGAATATTTATTGTATTAATCGCATCTTTAATGGTGCTTGTTCTTCTGCCGGGATGCAGTCCGCGGGCAGAATATGTAGTCGGCATCGGGCAGTTCGGCCCGCATGCTTCACTGGATAACTGCCGCGAAGGTTTTATCGCCGGGCTGGCCGAAGAAGGAATCGTCGAGGGCGAGAACCTCACTATCGATTACCAGGACGCCAATTTCGACGGCGGAACCTCAAATTTAATTGCCGAAGCGTTCGTTTCCAGCAAGGTGGATTTGATTTGCGGCATAGCCACCCCGATGGCGCAGGCAGCTTATAATGCCGCCGAAGGCAAGATTCCCGTCATCTTTACCGCCGTTACCGACCCGGTTATGGCCGGAATCACCGAGGGCAACATCACCGGAACCAGCGATATGCTACCGGTTGAGGCGCAATTGAAGCTTATCCGCGCCCTGATGCCGGACGCCACTAAAATCGGTATTATGTACACCACCAGCGAAGTTAATTCCGAATCTGCCATCGCTGTATATGAAGACCTTGCCGATGACTACGGTTTCGAAATTATAACTACCGGCATCAGCGTCTCGGCCGACATACCGCTGGCCATCAATGGTCTGCTGGCAAAAGTGGATTGCATCACTAACCTGACCGATAATACCGTTGTCGGCTCTCTGCCCATCATTCTGGAAGCGGCAAAGGCAAAGGGCATTCCGGTATTCGGTAGCGAAATCGAGCAGGTAAAAATTGGATGTGTCGCCTCTGAAGGGCTTGAGTACTATGAGCTGGGTAAGCAAACCGGCAAAATGGCCGCTAAAGTGTTAAAGGGGGAAGCGGAGGCTTCCGATATCCCCTATGAGATTATCAGCGAGAGCTTTTTATATATCAATACTACGATTATGGAAGAGCTTGGGCTGACTCTGCCTGCCTCGCTGGCGGACAGGGCTGAAGATGTAGCCAATAACTAAATAACAACCCATAAATATTTAAAGAAATTTAAATGGACTTGTGGGTTGCAGTATACTGCGACCCACAAGTCTTTACACAGTTTATTTATCGAGGTGCCGTATTGGATTTAGTAATCAGTATATTCGAACAGGGCTTGATATTCGCCATCATTGCGATGGGCGTCTATATCACCTATAAAATACTGGATTTCCCCGACTTAAGCGTTGACGGGACATATCCGCTGGGTGCCGCCATTACTGCCACCATGATAGCATCGGGAATAAATCCGCTGCTTGCCATGCTGGCTGCGATTGTTGCAGGGGCAACTGCCGGGCTTGTTACAGGGTTAATACACGTAAAATTAAGGGTGCGCGACCTGCTCTCCGGCATCATCACCATGACAGCACTGTATTCCATCAACCTGCACATTGCCGGGAAAGCCAACCTGCCGATATTCAATACCACCACCATTTTCAACAACGGCATCGTCAATACCATTTTCCCCGATTTTCTCGAACCATATAAGACGCTGATTATCATCTTTATCGTCGCCCTGCTGACAAAACTTCTGCTGGACTGGTACTTAAAGACCAAATCGGGCTACCTGCTGCGCGCCGTGGGAGATAATTCGGCGGTGGTAACATCGCTTGCCAGCGACAAGGGCACCATCAAAATCATCGGGCTGATGATATCCAACGGATTGGTGGCTCTGGCCGGCAGCGTTATGTGCCAGCAGCAGCGCTTCTTCGAGGTACAGATGGGCATCGGAACCATCGTCATCGGGCTGGCATCGGTTATTATAGGTGTAACTCTGTTTAGAAAGCTGCAGATGGTTAAACCGACTACCGCAGTAACCGTCGGCAGTATTCTCTACAAAGCCTGTGTGGCGCTTGCTATTACCTACGGGCTTTCCGCCACCGATATGAAACTGGTAACAGCAGCGCTGTTCCTGATAATATTGGTCATCGCTATGGAGCGACGCTCAAGGAGGAAGAAAATTGCTTAGTCTGGAGCATATCTCTAAAACCTATAATCGCGGAACCATCAACGAAACCCGTATTTTCGACGATTTCAACCTGACGGTAGAGGACGGCGAATTCGTATCGGTAGTCGGTTCCAACGGAAGCGGCAAGACCTCGCTCCTGAATATCATCTGCGGAACTATCGATGTGGATTCGGGAAGCATTTTTATTAACGGAGAAGATATCACGCGCATCGACGACTTCAAGCGCTACCGTAAAATAGGGCGTGTATATCAAAACCCCGCCATGGGCACATGCTCGGAGATGACTATTCTGGAAAATCTGTCTATGGCAGACAACAAGGGCAAGCCCTTCAATCTCACTGCCGGAACGGATAAGAGACGTATCGATTTTTACCGGGAGAACCTGCGGCAATTGGGTTTAGGACTCGAAGACAAGCTGAATGTAACCGTAGGTTCGCTTTCGGGCGGTCAGCGCCAGGCGATGGCATTGCTTATGTCTACAATGACGCCGATAGAATTTCTAATTCTGGACGAACATACCGCCGCGCTGGACCCCAAGACCGCCGAGACCATCATGGAACTGACCGACCGACTGGTACGCAACAAAGGGGTTACCACCATCATGGTAACGCATAACCTGCGCTTTGCCACCGGATACGGCACCCGCCTGATTATGATGCATGAGGGAAAGGTAATTCTCGATAATAAGGGCGATGACAAATGCAAAACCAGCATCGAGGAACTGCTGGGCATTTTTAACCGCATCAGCATAGAATGCGGTAATTGATACTGTAAAGAAGATGTAACAACTGCTACTCGGACCTTTACGTTGGGCAAGAATAAGAAATGATAACTACACCTTTGCAGCCATTTCCTTCGCCCAGTTGCGGATTATTTCCCAGTCACGGGTGTCGTAGCGCCCCGGACTTACTTCTTTAAAACCGGCTTCTTCGATTTTTATCTTAAACGGCGACATTGTTTTTCGGAAGATAAAAGACATCTTGTTAAAATCCCAGACACCACCGAATATACCCATAGATACAGGATTTAGACCATATATAATAGCTTTATCTTCCAGATACTGCTTCTTTATCTTTTCCAACTCTTCGTTATTTTTATCGTACTCAAACATTGCCTTTGCGGCGGATGATACGAAAGCTCTCTTTTATACTTCCTTAAGAAATTCTCCGCTGCGCCGGTCCATTTCCCCATCTGCATACCACTGCCAACGATTACCATATCGTAACCCGAAACATCTTTGGTCTTTTCTTTGCCAGAGTTAATAACAGTGGTATCCAGACCTGACTCACCAAGCACGTTGGCTATTTCTTCCGATGTGCTTTCGGTAGCTCCGTAACGCGTTCCGTAAACAATCAAAACCTTTTTAGACATCCTTTTCTCCTTTTTTCAGAGTGGCGAACTAAAAAGACTTATCCGACAGATTTGGTTTTGACTCCGCTAAGTATCCAGTAAATTATGATGCTTATGATTGCCGCAAAGAAACACCACACAGATGTCAGATACTGGGAGAAGAAGACTCCCGTTACGATACATGATATGGCAATCATTATGCCGAATACCCACATCCGTCTGACGGACGAAACGAAAAACGGCGAAATGGTTGTGATTAAGTAGAACACGAAAGCGATGCTCATAAGCGTTTGGGGAATATAATAAACATATTCTATGTGAAAACTGTTTATACGGGGAAAGATATCATAATATGTCAGGCAAAAAGCATAAAAGGCAGCCAATACACTGCCGATAATCAGTAAACCGGTAAGGATTTGCTTGCGGCGCTTTACTTCTTCCATCAAGCGGACAGATAAAGGCACCATTACCGGCCAGATTACCAGAGCCGTAGCCAGAAAGATATATGTGGCGGCATCCTGCAAAACAGGGTATTTAGCGGAACCGAGTGTAACCCAGAGCACTCCCTCGGCAACTTGCTGGAACCCGAAAAAAAACGGAATCACGGCAAAAAACCTTTGCGAGGGTTTCACCACTTTGGTTTGCGCCGCCACCCCGACAGCGGATATTATCGCCCCGCCGGCAAAGCTGGCTCCGGCTGAAAAACACATATGCGCCTCCCTTTGTAGCAAGGTAAAGTATTTCTTGGGATGATTATAATATCGCAGTGATGAGATGTCTATAGTCCTGCTTGACCGGCAATGATATACTATTAGTTACGCCAAATAAAGCAGAGGCTGATTGATGATAAAAAGAAATAGTAGCCTTTTATGTATCATTTTATTGATACTGACTACTTTTACAGGTGCAAACATATGCCTTGCCAATGCCGCAGAGCCCCCCTCGATAATCATAATCGTTCCGAATGCTCCCCAAGACCTTGAGATAAGTATCGATAATATGCAAGCCAGTAGAACGGAGAAGGCTTTTGAAAGCTACTTCTCTTTCTATTCATATTCTTTTCAGGCCGTGGAATATACTTTAACAGTTACCGACGGAAGCGATGTCTTCGAAATTGAGCTCGATAGCCCACTGAAAGAATACAACAATATCTATACACTGGACCTTGATAAGCGGGTACTTAGCGAGGGGGAATCACCTTCAAGGGATATTTTACTGATAACGATAAGAATAGCCTTAACGCTGCTGCTGGAAGCCTTGGTGTTTTTCCTTTTCGGATACCGGCAAAAGATTTCCTGGATTATTTTCCTGACAGTTAACCTGGTTACCCAGGGAGTATTGTTTATCTGGCTGAACAGTCTTTATACAAGCCCCTTAAGCGGGGATTTCTATATCATACTTACGATGATATTTGCCGAAATACTGATATTTATCGTTGAAATGACGGTGTTTTTAATCTTTATAAAAGAGCATCGCCGGCTGCGTACGGCAGGATATGTTGTTGTAGCGAATTTATTAAGCCTGATTTTAGGCGGATATCTGATTACGGTTTTGCCCATATAATGGTAAAATGGTTTTAATAATTAACTGCAATTGAAGTTAACTTGCGTGGAGGTGAAAAATGGCTGAAATGTATACACCGGTCAGTGTACCTAAAGCGATTGCCAAAATGCTTTATGCAGATGAGACGGTTATTGCTAAAATCCGCCAATCCCGTCTCAAGAAGCTGTTTACACCCGACAGTATATTTGTAACAAATCAACGCATAATCCTCTACATGCCGCGCTCGCTGGGCTTGCGCAAGACTACCGATACGAAGATATGTCCAATTTTAAGGCTGACAGGGGAATCCTGTTCAGCACCATCGTAATAACACAAAGGTTTATGAGCAACGACCTGGTTCTGAACGCATTACCAAAAGGTAAGGCCGACAAAATAGCCAGGCTTATTCACGAAGGCATCAGGTTTTACAGCAATAGTCCCAATCCCCAAACCGGATATGCGCGTCCGCCGGTCGGACAGGCAGCGGCTGATCCGTTGCAAGTGCTCCAGTTGCGTTACGCCAGGGGTGAAATCAGCCAGCAGCAGTACGAGGAAATGAAAAGGACGCTGGAGTAAGGCAAAAAAATGTCTAACCCAGAAGAAACAGGCTGAAAGCCATAACAGCCATTCCTATAACTACCCCTATAATGACCAGATGCTCCCGCCCGTAGCGGTGCGCCATCGGCAGGATTTCATCCAGACTGATATAGACCATAATTCCGGCTACGAACGCCAGAGTCATCGAGAGGATATCCGGGGTAAGGAACGGCATCAGCACTAAAAAGCCCAAAAGTGCCCCCACGGGCTCGGCAAGTCCCGACAGAAATGAATAGCCGAATGCCTTTTTACGGCTGCCTGTAGAATAGAGAATGGGAACAGAGACGGCAATGCCTTCGGGTATGTTATGCAAAGCGACAGCGACGGCAATTAAAACACCCAAAGAAACATCGCCGGTAGCGGCTGCCGAAAACGTAATCAATCCTTCCGGGAAGTTGTGAATGGCAATACCGATAGCAATAAATATCCCTCCCCTTTTTATTGCCGACATCGACGGGGCTTTCTTCTTTTTATTTCCCAGCAAATCGAAGTTGTGGTCTTCGGCTGATTCTTCTTCGTAAGAATGAGGAACCAGTATGTCTATAAGAGCAAAGACTACAATGCCGACAAAGAAAGCGATATTGGCTTTCAACAGACCTACGTCATCGATGGCAGTCCCCAGTAGTTCGGTAAACGAGATATAGACCATAACACCGGCAGAAATGCCCAACAAGAAGGAGAGATAGGAAGTATTGGGCTTGCGTATGAACAAAGCAATCAGGCTGCCTATACCGGTTGAAAGGCCGGCAAGGGTAGTAAGCAGCAGCGCGAACCCGATGTTGATATCCATAATAAAAGCAATGATAATTTTTTTATTTTAATATAGCAGATTTTTAAACTAGGGGTACAACAATTGCCCGATATCAGCATTTTATTCCGCCAATAAGTTTTCCGGATGCCGGCAAATGCTCTCTACCGCTTATAAAGACAGTGTACCGGATAGCTGAAATTACACATTTCAAAATACATATTGACATATCCTTAAATAAACGATATTTTATGATAGTACAATTACTTTTCAACAAAGATTTAGCCTTGAAGAAATGTAAAAGAACTTTTCGAAGGGGGCTCAAAAATGACGAATGCCGTTCTTGTAACAATCGGGCTGGCAATTCTGGTACTGGTCGGCTGGATGGCAAAGGCTTTCTTTTTGGCAGTGGAAATACCGATACTTTTACGCATACTTGTCGGCGTCGTAATAGTCGGAGGCGTTATACTGCTGGGCATCGTTATAAAAGATAAGCTGAAACAGGATAAAAAAGATGATTTTAAAGGAGTCGACAGATGATTATAGTTACGGCTAATGAAGTTGCGGGAAGAAATATTTCGCGCTCAATAGGACTGGTTAAAGGCAGCACCATCAGGGCAAGACATCTTGGCAAAGATATTCTGGCAGCGTTCCGCGGAATGGTCGGCGGAGAAATAACGGAATATACCAAGATGATGGCTGAAGCCAGAGAGCAGGCTTTGCAGAGAATGGTGGAGGATGCTCAGGAAAAGGGAGCCAACGCCGTAATCTGTATGCGCTTCGATACGGCTATGGTAATGCAAAACGCCGCTGAGATTATCGCCTACGGAACGGGCGTGGTTTTAGAATAAAAACGTAAACTGTTGCTGATTAACGAATACGGACAAAGGAAGTCATTCCCTCGTCCGTATTTATTATTTTAGTCACAAAAGGAAGTTGATTAAACCAGCATCCTCTTAAATCCCAGGCTTGCCAAAAATAAAAGAACTGCCGCGGAAGCAACAAGTATCAGCACATCCAACCCCAGCCCCGACAAATCCCCGGTGACCAAAAGCGACCGCAGCGCATCCACCACATAACTCAAAGGGTTGGCAACGGCAATCACCTGCAGCCAATCGGGCATAATCGATACCGGATAGATGGCGCTCGAGGCGAAAAAGAGCGGCATTGTGATGGCCTGCCCCACCCCCATCATCCTCTCCCGGGTGCGAAATATTGATGCTAATGCCATACTCATACTGGAAAAACATATTCCGCACAGGATTATTATAACTAACATTCCGAGTATACTGAGCGGTGTCAGTATTAAATCTATGCCTATAACAAGCGCAATCAGCAGTATTCCAAGTGCCTGCAATATTCCCCTCAACCCCCCTGCCAGCGATTTTCCAAGTACAATCGAAGAACGCGGCGCCGGTGTAGACATCAGTTTATTCAAAAGACCGAGGTCACGTTCCCAGACGACGTTTATGCCGTAGAAAATAGCAACGAAGATGACCGATTGCGCCAGTATGCCGGGAGTTAAAAACTGCAGATAGGTATAATCACCGGTGGGAATAACCCTGATGGCGCTGAAGGTAACGCCGAATACGGTCAGCCAGAGAATCGGCTGAATTAAACGCATCCAAATTTGCGACTGGTCATGGCGGATTTTTCTGAGCTCCAGCTCGGTTATTGCCAGCATGCTTGTAATAAAACGTTTTAACTTCATTTCGCCATCCTCCTGTAGGTCATCCTGGTCTTTTTTGCCTGAGCCCAACCCGCCCCATCGTCTATGCGCGAGCCGGTATACTTCAAAAAGACATCATCCAGTGTCGGTTTTTTAAGGAAGACCGAATCCAGTTCTACCCCTTTTCCTTTGAACGCTTCTACGATACGGGGAATAGCTTTTTCGCCGTTTTTAACCAGCAGGTCGGCTGTACCGTTCGAGGGTTCGCCTATGGTTTGATAACCCAACTGCTCGATGACCTCTGAAAGCGATGCATTTTTTGCGCTAACCGTAACTACATCACCGCCGACAGTAGCTTTTAAGTCGTTAGGAGTACCGATTACCACCAGTTTCCCTCTATCCATAATGCCGATTCTGTCACACAGCGTGTCCGCTTCCACCATATCGTGAGTAGTCAGAAAAATAGTGGACCCGAGTTCCCGGCGCAGTTTTCTAACCATCTCCCACATGGCATTTCTGGCATTGGGATCCAGACCTATGCTGGGTTCATCGAGGAAGAGGATTTTCGGCCTGTTGATTAAGGACTGCGCCAACTCCAGACGACGCATCATACCGCCCGAATAGGTTTTAACCATATCCTTTGCGCGGTCTGCCAGACCGATATATTCTAATATCTCATTTATACGTTTCTTCCGATTTGCTGGCGGCAAGCCGTATAACTTGGAGTAAATCAGCATATTTTCATAGGCGGTTATTTCTCCATCAACGGATATACCCTGCGGCACATATCCCGATATCTGCCTGATTTTATCGGATTGTTGCAACGTATCCATACCGAAAATGCGGGCGCTGCCGGAAGTCGGTTTTATCAGGGTAAGAAGGATACGAATGGTGGTAGTCTTACCTGCTCCGTTGGGACCCAGCAGCCCGAACACCTCGCCTTCCGGGACATCAAATGAGATTCCGTCCACCGCTTTGATTTTGCGATAGCTCTTCTCAAGGTTTTCTACCTTAACCGCATTATCAATCATTTCCGTCATCACTTTCCTTTAATTTATTCACAGCACCTGCCAGAATGTCGAAGGATTGAGAGACGATAGAAAGTTCATTATCGGACAGGCATTCCAACAGTTCGCGCATCTTCCCGGACCTGCCTTCCCTCAAATTCGACAACGTTGATTCACCTATTTCCGTAACACCGAGCCATATTACACGCCGGTCGGCGCTATCCGGATTGCGAGTAACAAACCCCTGCGCAACCAGCCTGTCTACAATACCGGTAACGTTTGCCGGGGTAACATTAATGCCGGCTGCCAGTCCGCTCAAGTTTGTTTTACCATGCTGCGAAATATAAGATAGGCATTTCATCTGAGGAATGGTCAAGTTCAGGTTAATCCATGACTCAACGCTGCCTTCCCTGATAAAACGGTTCATATGACGACGGGATTTTATAACCTTTTCAATCAATTCTTCTTTCATTGCAACATCCTTATACTTTAAGTAACCTTTATATTATATACTACTTTAAGTATTTTATCAAAAATTACTATAATATTACGACTTAACATTAGAATTATATTGAAATGACATCCGAATTGGGGTGATATGGATTAGTTACCCGGTAATCAGGGGCTTAAGTTGCTGTTCGCAGGCTAAAGCAGCCAGTTCGCCCTGATGAATTAGCTCATCCGCACGATGAAAGTCTCCGCGCCCGATGTGGTTAACCTGAGGACTTATAACAATATCGGCGTGGTCCATGCAGACAAGCAGTCTCTGGCTGGCGATAATATTTACCGTTTGAAAGGCAATACTCATAATATTGGGGTTTTTTCGTTTGTCTTTCTTAATATCATTAGCCATGGAATTATCATTTTCAAGCGGCGAAACGTTAACCGCAATTACAATATCCGCCCCCATTTTTTTTAACAGGTCTGCCGGTACGGGATTTACCAACGCCCCGTCAACCAGATACCTGCCCTCAATTTTAATCGGAGCAAGTATTACCGGTACGGTACAACTGGCTCTTACTCCTTCCCTTACCAGTCCGCGGTCGATAACAACTTCGAGCCCGCTTTCAATATCGGTGGCAGAACAGGCAAAGGGGATTTTCAAATCCTCAAATCGCATATCACCGAAAATAGACTTTAACGCGTTATTTATTTTTTTCCCGCTTATAAGACCGGTTCTGGATAATGTCGGCTCTGTCAGAAATGACAGCCTTTTGGAGCCGAGGTCTTTAGCCATTTCCTTCATGGCTTCTATATCTTCTCCTTTGGCATATACCCCCGCCACCATAGACCCCATACTGGTACCGGAAATCATATCGATATGAATCCCCATCCCAAGCAAAACTTCCAACACCCCTATATGAGCCAATCCTCTGGCGGTCCCGCTCCCCAGAGCCAGGCCTATCTTCTTACCGGACGTCTTTTCCTGCATTTATATATCCTCTGCCAATATTATATAAGTCCTATACTTTTATCTTATCATATAATGTCAAGCCGAACGGCTTGTCTAATCGGCATATTGTCCTATAGGTGGCTGTTTTTCTCTTAGCTTTACCAGTTGTCGTATCTGCGGAATAAACAGGCTTAAAACCAGTGCGAATGTCAGCCCGTCGGTAATCGGGAATGCCAGCCAGACACCGTCCAGCTGCCAGTAATTCGGCAATATCAATACAGCCGGCAGCAGAAAAAGCACTGTCCTTGAAACAGATGACAGAAACGCTTGAACAGGTTTTCCGAGAGCCTGAAACATTGTGGAACCGACCATCATAAACCCGATTATTGGCATGGTAATAAAAATGCGCCTTGCTCCGTATACTGTCAATGCAATAAGCTCGGGGTCACTGCTAAAAATGCGCACAAACAGCTCCGGGAACGAATAAAGAACTATAAAAGCCGCTATGCATAAAACGGTAGCCGCCGTAACGGCTATCTTGATAGCTTTCAAACCCCTGTCGTAGCGTTTAGCTCCGTAATTGAACCCCAGAATCGGCTGCAAACCCTGCCCGATTACCATACCGGGCATCAAGGCAAACATCATAATCCTGTTAATAATACCGTAAGCGGAAACAGCCAAATCTCCTCCGTATTGATTGAGAACGCGATTAATGATAATGGCGCAGATACTGGTTGCCATCATCATAACAAAAGAAGAGATGCCGATAGCAAAAATCGAGCCCAGTATTTTCCAGTTGATTAAAAGATTTTTTAAATAAATTTTAAGAAAACTCTTGCCCGACACATAGTAGTAAACACAATAGATAACAGAGATAAATTGAGCAATGATAGTAGCCCAGGCGGCGCCGGCAACACCCATCCCCAGCGGGATAATAAATATTGCATCCAGCACAATATTAAGCACAGCGCCTATAATCATGCTCACCATCGGCACGCGCACATTCCCCTCTGCCCTGATAAGAAAATTGAAAGACATAGCGAATGTCTGGAAGAACATTCCGATAAGTATAATGCGCAGATAATCGGAGGCATAGGGTAAAACCGAATCCGAAGCACCGATTAATCTCAGCCAGAAATCCGTGTTGGATAAGCCGAATATCATCAACACGGCAGAAAAAACAATTGTGGGAGTAATGGCATTGCCCAGAATCTGCTCCGCCCTTGTTTTATCCCCATTACCGATTGACATTGATATCAGAGCGGCTCCGCCCATACCCGTCAAATGGCCGACACCCATCGAAAGCATCTGTATCGGGAAAACGATTGAAAGAGCGGCAATGCCCAGTTTACCGACATATTGACCAACGAAGATGGTATCGACAACGTTATATAAAGAAATTACGGCCATTCCGATAAACGCCGGAATAGTTAATTTCGATAACAGTTTACCGATGTTATCGGTATCAAAAACGGTATGTTTACTCATATACGGTGTTGATTACTCCCAAATCCAAAAGAATATCGCTGCAGGGGTAAAATGACTATTGGTTCGAGGTTTCTCAAAAAGACCACTTATTTCTGAACCGAAATCCCGGCTTTATCTTTTAATGGGTAAACCGTTAAAAAAGATAATGATTTTCCACTTCAAGCCCAATTTATAAAACAAGCCGAAATATCCGGCTTTTGGCTAAAGGCTTATATTATATACCGATATAAAATTTAATGACAATTCCCGTTTAGATGCCTGAACAATCCTTCGTCCCGTAATGCAAAACCCTTACTTTCTCCATCGTAATCAACCCGTCGCCGATGATGGATTCGATATGAGGCAGCGCCCTCTCGATATTTTCCTGAGTGTCCACGACCTCAACAATAACCGGCAGGTCATGGCTCAGTTGCAATATATTAGCGGTATGAATGATGCTCCTGGCTCCATAACCGAGTATGCCGCGTAAAACGGTCGCCCCGCTGATTTGCTCCTGCCTCAGTTTTTCCACCAGCGCCTGGTAGAGCGGTCTACCTTCGACTTTATCCGATTCCCCTATAAAAATGCGTAATAGTATCTGTTCCCCTTCAAGCTTTCTCATTATGCACCTCCCAAGGTTAACTTACCGATTATTAGACCCGCAAATACTGCCAGTAAACAGACTATGACATTGGCGGCAATATTTAATATAGCCATTCCCCAAACTCCATCCTGAATGTAGTTAAGGGTTTCATAGCTGAAAGTGGAAAAAGTGGTGAAAGCCCCCAGAAAACCGATTGTAATCACTGTTCTTAACTGCTGGGGGATGATATCCGTACTCAAACCCACCTGCATTATAAAACCTATCAGTAAAGACCCGATGACATTGATGAGTAAAGTTCCGTACGGGAAACCCGAACCCAATAGACGATAAATAAAGCCGCTTAAAAGAAAACGGCTGACGGCCCCCAGCGCGCCGGCTACGGCAAGATAAAGAATCTGCATATTTACTCCCGATTATTCTTTTAAAATCTATGATGGTAAATAAAAAAGCCTCCACTGCTTTTTCACAGTAGAAGCTATCAGACCTGTAAGGCGGTTCGAGTTTATTTATTCTCCGGCGAGCTTCATCGCCTTGCTCTAGATTTTAGCATATAGAGATTAAATGGGTAAAGATAAATAATACCTTATTAATGTTTTATTTTGAATTTTTAAATGAATAGCGCCATAGAACAATTGTTTTAATTTGACATTACATGTTATAATAATATGCGTGGAATAGAAAAACAGGAGGCATCTTGGCTAAAATATTATTAAATATTAGCCTTTTTAATGTTTCCTTTTTATTTATTAAATAAATTGTCCTCTATAGTTAGAGGGGGTAAATAATGACAACAAAAAAATCTACATTAACTTGCTTTGATGTAGCAAACTACTTTCTTTCTTTATCTGGGGATGAATCCTCCGGGGATTATATTTCCAATATGAAACTTCAAAAATTGGTTTATTATGCACAAGGGTTACATTTAGCTATGTATGACAAGCCACTTTTTGATGATGTTATTGAGGCTTGGACTTATGGCCCCGTTATACATGCTCTTTATAATAATTATAAAGGTAACGGTGATAAAGCTATTCCTAAACCAGATAGTATTAATTTATCTATATATTCTACAGAAGTTCGCAGTCTATTAGATGATATTTATGTATCGCTAGGTCAGTTTTCGGCATGGAAGTTAGCAACTATGACTCACGAGGAATCCCCATGGGTTAATGCTTATCGTCAATCCCCAGGTACTACAATCACACAACTTGAAATGAAAAATTTTTTCAAATCCTATCTTAAATAACTATGGGCAAGGCTAGTAAGAAAATAGTATTACAAAAACTAGCCGAAGCTAATACCAGTATAAAATTACCCCAAACTACAAAAAAACCTATAGGACTTGAAACTCCCAAATTTGTATTAGAATGTTGTCATGATAAAGATAACTGTTTAGGTACATGCAAAGAACAAAAAAACAAAATTGGTTTTGCTAATACTATACATAAGTTATGCCAGATGACATGGCTTGAAATTATTAACACCTCTAGGCAAAAATCTGGCTGCGAAACATTGAATTTTCTCAGAAAAAAATTACCTCATGAATGTAAAATAACGGATGATACAGATATAGTTGGCCTTAAATATTATAAAAATAAGAGAATAGTTGGGTATATAGATGGAGACTCTGTTTTCCATATAGTATGGGTTGAAGTCAAAGGCTTATATGACCATGGTAGTTAATTTAGAAACCTCTGAAAAAGCCGGTAGT
>DIFM01000009.1 GCA_002419135.1 Dehalococcoidia bacterium UBA5748
TCAAAGAAATCATTGGTGAACTGACAGTGGAATTAAAAAAAAGCGAACTGGAAGGACTGATATGAAACGGACAGAATCGACCGGTGTAATTGAAAGTAACACAGTTATATTGGAACGTATCAAGGAATTGAAAGCCGAGCATCCCTTTTGGGGGTATCGACGAATATGGGCGACTCTTAAGTATGTGGATGGGTATGAGATTAACAAAAAACGCATATTACGGTTAATGCGAAAACATGAACTCCTGGTAAAATCACGCTCCAATCTAAAAGCTACAAGGGTTCCCCAAAGAAGTAAACCCAAACCGGATAGACCGGATCAGTGGTGGGGTATTGATATGACCAAGGTAATGGTACAGGGCTTCGGCTTGGTTTACATAGTTGTGGTGTTGGATTGGTATACCAAGAAGGTTGTTGGTTATTACGCGGGTTTACAGTGCAAGTCTATACACTGGTTGGAAGCTTTGGATATGGCAGTTAATATACAATTCCCGGATGGGGCAAGAAACCATGTATTGTCTCTCATGTCGGATAATGGCTGCCAGCCAACATCGAAAAGCTTCATGAAATCGTGCCGTGACATGGAAATTAAGCAGGCTTTTACCGGCTACAATAACCCCAAGGGGAATGCCGATACCGAGAGGTTTTTCCGGACAATGAAAGAAGAGCTACTATGGCCGCGAGAGTGGGTAAATCCTATGGAGCTTATGGATGAAATCGGGGAATGGATTCCGAATTACAATGTCAACTATCTGCATTCGTCATTGGGATATAAGACACCAAACCAGGCGGAAACAGAATATTATAATGGACAGCTACTACACAATTTGAGGGCTTGACTTAACGGGGTGCATTACAGCCCTTCACCCATTATGATAATCTCTACTTATATAGAACGCTACATCTAAAATCGATCCCGTTATCCCAGTTGGGTAACAGGTATTAGAAGTTATTAAATGTTAATTACCAAACCCTCATATGCAGGATGGATATCAAATCCGTCATTGGCTAGCTCTTTTAGTTCTGAATGGATTTCGGTTTCTAAATCTGAATTCATATGCAAGCAGTAAGTAAGAGGAGCGTACCCCGTAATTTTGCGGAATTCGATTAGTTCTTCCCTGATTAAACTAGCAGTTAAATGTCCTCCCTGTCTTATTGACTCTTGAAAACGGTTAGTAGCAGTACATTCTATGATTAGAATATCGGGAGCAACCTCGGCTAAGCGATGAGCAATATTTGGTCCAGTATCGCTACAAAAAAGACATGTTTTACCCTCTATTGATGTCAACGCATAACCTAGTGCCGGTAATAGATGAGGAAGTGCTATAGCTTTTACCTTAAATCCAGAGATTATTAGGGTTTGTCCATCCTCAATAGCTTCAAATTTAAATGTTGGTTTATCTGCTGGCTTCTGAAAAAAATCAGAGTATATTATACCATCAAGCAACCTACTTGATAAGACATCTTTAATCGAGGTGTGGCCATAGAGAACAGTATGCGTTTTATTTAGAAACATATTCATACCTAGTATTGGAATATCGCGTATATGGTCATAGTGAGCATGGGTTAAAATCACTGCTTCAATCTGCAATTGCTCACTAATATGAAGGTTAGAGGTTAAGCCACCAGCATCAAGCACCACTCTGCCATCAATAATAACGGATGTCATACTGGTGGAAGCACTCTCAGTATTATGAGTTCCTAAAAATCGTATTTCCATTTTAGGTATTCATTCTCTCATGTTAAAAGATTAAGTGCAATTCACATTCTATTATAAAGCGTGGCTTGGCAGTATAAGTATTAAGCTTAAGTATTCCAGCTTAATCGTTAGAGCCGATGAGTTGTATATAATTAAATGCGAAGAACGTGTATGGAAACCTTCCTCCCATTAAACTATTATAAAAAAGTAGCAGCGACTGGAATTGAACCAGTGACCAAGGGCTTATGAGTCCCCTGCTCTACCTCTGAGCTACGCTGCCACGCTGGAAACCTATTCTGTTACCTGAAATATTGTATTGTCCTGCAGGTCTGTTGTCAAATACAAACAAGATAACAAAAGCTACTTCTTCTCGTATTCCCTGCAGTAAACCGCATTGGGCCGTTCCCGGTTATGGCAGGCGCTGCGCCAGTTCCACTTGCAGCTGCCACAAAGGATAACGTTCATTCCGAGCGCTTTTTTAATACTGATAACTATTCGATTTCTTAAGGGAATCTGTTGCATTTTTAATGATAATTTGGAGTAAAATATAGTATAGTAGCAATTGGTACTTGCTATTATAACAATTCGGGTGCCAAACGGTAAAGTATGTGATAGAATAATCAGGTTTATCATACGAAAGAAGAGGCGTTATGGCAGAAGTTCAGAAGGAAGATAAAAAAAAGCTGAATATCGATACTCTGGACTGGAAGGGAATGACCTGGGTGGATATCTCCCCTCCGGGTCAAAGTGAAATCGATTATCTGGCTGAGAATTACCATTTTCATCCCCTCGATCTCGACGACACCTTAAGCCGCCGTCAACGCCCTAAAATAGACGAGTATAAAGATTATCTGTTCATCGTTTTTCACTTCCCCATTTACAGCAAGGAAGAGAAAGTTCTTATTTCGAGTCAAATCTCCGTATTCATCGGACAGGATTACCTGATTACCATACACAAAGGCGTCTTAAAACCGCTGGTAAAACTGTTTCGTGAGTGCGAACTGGATGAGGAATCCCGTGAAGAATATTTGGGGCAGGGGCCCGGTTTTCTGTTGTATCGCATACTCGACCGACTGGTCGATTACTGTCAGCCTATTCTGAACAAGGTAATTGACGGTATCGAAGACGTTGAGGATGAAATCTTTTCAGAACGCAAGGGTGAAATTATACGTGAAATATCCCGTTTGCGTCGTGATGTAATTGCTTTGCGCCGTATAATCTGGCCGATGAGAGCGGTTATCGGGCGGCTGGAACCGAGAATCCGTCGTTTTATAAATATTGATATGTCGGTCTATTTCGGTGACATAGTCGACCACCTCGACAGAATCTGGGACGGACTGGACGAATACAAGGAAATCATCGAGGGGTTAAATGATACACATGATTCGATAGCTACCAATATGACCAATAAAACAATCCGTTTACTCACTATAATCACCACCGTGATGCTGCCGCTGACTGTTGTATCAAGTTTCTTCGGTATGAATATCCCATTGCCGTTCGAGAATTCCGCTATGGGTGTATTCTACGTTTTTCTCATAATATTTATTTTTATCGGGCTTGTCCTTTTATTTCTGCGCAAATTACGGGTTATTTAGTCCGTTCCGGCCGAAGAAGGGTTTTTATCAATGAACGTATCGCATCGTTTTGTCATAATCAGCGCAATCTATGTTACGGCGCTTATAACCGCCAATATTATATCGGTTAAGGTTATCGGATTCGGCTCTGTGGTAGTGCCTGCCGCTATAATTATCTTCCCGCTGAGTTATATCTTCGGTGATATCCTGACCGAGGTTTACGGCTACCGCTGGGCACGCCGCGTAATCTGGCTGGGTTTCGGCTGTAACCTGATATTCGTTCTTTTTTCATATCTGGGGCAGTTACTGCCGGCGGCTTCTTTTTGGACAGACCAGCCGGCATACGAAAGCATACTTGGATATGCTCCCAGGTTGCTGTTGGCTTCCGTTTGCGGCTATCTGGTGGGGGAATTTGTCAATTCCTTCATAATGGCAAAAATGAAAGTGGCTACAAAGGGTCGCTGGTTGTGGGCGCGCACCATCGGCTCGACAGTTTTCGGACAGGGATTGGATACGGCAATATTTATAGTGATTGCATATGTCGGCACGGCATCATTCGTTCCATTGATGATTCTTTATCACTGGCTGATAAAAGTCGGCATTGAAGCACTGGCGACACCTATAACCTATAAAACAGTCAATTATTTAAAGAGAAAAGAAAATATAGATACTTACGACATAGATACCAATTTCAATCCGTTCAAATTCTAGCCGGTGGTTTTAAGGGAGAGAGAAGCTTTGAAAATAAGATTTTTGGGCGCACATAACACCGAAACCCGCGACACAAGGCTTTCCGGCTTGCTGACGGACGGCGTACTGGCGCTGGATGCCGGCAGTTTGGCATCCGGCTTGACGCTCTCCGAACAGCTGAATATAAAAGCGGTGCTTGTAACTCACCAGCACTATGACCACGTGAAAGACCTGCCGCTTCTGGGTATGAATCACTTCTTAAACCACAGCTCATTCGATGTGTATTGCCTTGCCGAAACGGGAGATGTTATATCCCAATACTTAATGGATGGCAATTTATACTCCGAATTCCTGAAAAAGAACGGGAAGGGAAAGGCGGTCATCGAACTCCATATTGTCCGGCCTTACCTGCAGACGCAAATCGAAGGATATTCGGTTACGCCTGTTCCGGTATCGCACGGCGTTCCTGCTGTGGGTTATCTGGTTTCTGCTACCGGAGGTAAATCTTTCTTTTATACCGGGGATACGGGGCGGGGCTTATCCGACTGCTTCGAGCGCATTTCATCAAATCTGTTGATTATAGAGGTTACCTCTCCCAATGAATACATAGACTTTTGTCGTGAAAAAGGGCATCTTTGCCCCGCTTTATTAAAAGAAGAACTTCTCAGGCATCGGAAAATCCTAGGATATATACCGGATGTGGTAACGGTACATATGAATTACACTCTGGAAACGGATATCCGTGAAGAATTGAGAGAAGTTTCCGAAGAATTGGGTATATCAATAAGCATGGCTTTTGAAGGCAAGGAACTCGAAATCTAGACTGCCGGGGTTTGGGCAGATGAATGATTTTAAGTTTATAATCGACCAAAATGCAGGCAAGCTGGTAAAATGGCTGCGTATGCTCGGTTATGATACTGTCTTCTTTGAGGGTGGGGATGATTCGGAATTGGTAAATCTCGCACGTTCGGAGAGCCGCATCATAATAACAAGAGATACCGGCATAATGAAGCGCCGGCTTATTACTTCGGGGCTGGTATCGGCAATACTTTTAACAAGTGAAATTCCAAGGGTGCAGATAAGAGAGGTGCTTCATATCCTTGAAACGAAGAATTGCTTTGCTCCTTTTACCCGCTGTATGGAATGCAACGGTCTGCTGGAAGAGCGGAAAAAGGAGGAAGTTAAGGAAAGAATTCCACCTTACGTTTATAAAACACAGAACAAGTATATGGAATGTCCTTGCTGCCGGCGTATTTACTGGAAAGGAACCCACTGGCAGGCTATGATGGATAAATTGAATGGCTTAATACAGGAGGAAATCCATGGAAGTATTTGATGCGGTCGTAAAGAGGCGGTCAATAAGAATATTCAAGGAGAAACCGGTCGATTATGCTGCTTTGCAAAGGTGCGTGGAAGCTGCACGGTTAGCGCCTTCGGCAATGAACAGTCAGCTGTGCGAGTATGTAATAGTCGATGATAAACAGCTTCTAGTCGAAATACTGGATTCGGTTGCCCTTTGGGGTGGAGTTCCCAAACCGGCAGGCGGCTGGTCTTTGGAAAAGAAACCGGTAGCATACATCGTTGTCCTTATAAACCTTGAGCTGGAAAAGGAGCGCGGCTGCGGCAGGTCGAATGCCTTTCTCGATATCGGTCTGGCAATGGAGAATATGGTACTGGTAGCCATGGAACAGGGGATTGGAACCTGTATTATGACCGGAATAGATAAAAAAGGGGTTGGGGAAATAATCAATATACCGAAAAAGTTCGAAGTGGCGGCGATGCTGGCTCTGGGCTATCCCGATGAAAAAATTGTTCTGGAAACAACCTTTCATTCGGTTAAACGCTGGGTGGATGAAGAAGGAGTACGACATGTTCCCAAGCGTAAAATTGAAGATATATTGCACCGGAACAAGTTTGAATAGCGCTATTGTCATCCGGAAGTCACAGTGGGTGACTGAAGGATCTGGTGGGAGGTAAAAGTCAAATTATCTGCCCTTCCCCGGATGTCGAGTTTCGGCTTGTGGAAACGAAATCCCGATTACTCGGGACTTCGTTCGACCACCACGAACTCAGCATGGCAGTATTGGAGGTATTAATTCACCGGTGTAGATTGCCATCACATCGTCCCTCTCAGATTCGTATGAGATTCATTCGCCTGCGTCTCAGAATGACACAGCAGAGGGACTCCCGGCAATGACGATTTTTATATATTTGCTATTGACCACCGATAGCGGTATTGCTAAACTCTATTCACAGGATTATTGAATATGAAAATCTTAAACGCATCGCGTATGAGACAGGCAGACCTGGAATGCATTCAATCCGGTATCTCCGCTGATACCCTGATGGAGAACGCCGGTAAGCAGGTAGCTTTAGAAGTCCGTAAAATTCCGGGAGAGGTTTTTAATAAGAACATAATAGTTCTTGCGGGTCCGGGCAATAACGGCGGAGACGGTTTGGTTGCCGCCAGATATCTGGACGGATGGGAGGCAAAAGTTCACCTGTTTCTTCCGGGTGAGAGGTCTGAAAACGACCCGAATCTGAAGCTGGTAAACCAGAGCCGCATTTTAGTCTATAAAAGCATCGACCAACTGGGTAACCTTTTACGTGACGCCGATATCGTCATAGATGCCTTGTTCGGCACCGGCAGCAACCGCCCCATCGAAGGGGTCTATAAAGAGGCCCTCGCTAAGGTTACAGAAGCAAAGCAAAAGCATTATAGGTTTAAGGTTGTCGCAATAGACCTGCCGTCGGGAATGAACGCTGACAGCGGTTACTGCGACCCGTCTTGCCTAAAAGCAGATTACACCGTAACTCTAGGTTACCCTAAAATTGGATTATTTACCGGCAAGGCTCCCGAAAAAGCGGGAACAGTGATAGTAGCCGATATCGGTATCCCGGATTATATGGTGCGGGATGTAAAACTGGAACTCTTAACCGGAAAGTGGGCTAAAGATGCGCTGCCCGAGCGTCCGCTAAACGCCAACAAGGGCACATTCGGCAAGGTATTAACTGTTGCCGGTTCCGTAAATTATAGCGGTGCGGCTTATCTGGCGTGCAGCGGTGCTATGAGAGCAGGCGCCGGGCTGGTTACACTGGCTGTTCCCGTTAACCTGCAACCTGTGCTGGCAGGCAAGTTGAACGAGGTAACCTATCTGCCGCTATCCGAATCGGTAAAAGGAGTTGTGTCAGGGGAAGCCTCGTTTATCGTGTTGTCGTCTTTGCATGAATACACTACTTTGCTTATCGGTTGCGGTTTGGGACAGCATGATATGACCGTCAGTTTTACAAAGGGGATTCTATTTGGCAATAAACCGATAATGCCACTGGTAATAGATGCCGATGCGTTGAATGTTCTGGCAAAAACAAACGACTGGTGGCAGAAGTTGATGATGGATGCGATTCTTACGCCGCATCCCGGCGAAATGTCCAGACTTACCGGGATAAAAATTGAAGAAATACAGTCGAATAGAATTGATACAGCGATGCTTTTTGCACAGAAGTGGGGTAAAACCGTTGTTCTTAAGGGAGCATATACAGTAATCGCTTCCGCCGACGGCAGGTGCCGTGTTTCCCCGTTTGCCAATCCGGGGATGGCATCTGCCGGAACCGGTGATGTGCTGGCCGGAATCATCGCGGGGTTGACGGCGCAGGGGTTGGATAATTTTAATGCCGCTTGTCTGGGTGTCTGGTTGCACGGGCAGGCCGGCGAAATTGTAAAAGCCGAACTGGGAGATACAGGAATGCTGGCAGGTGATTTACTTCCGGTAGTCCCAAAAGCAATTAAAAAATTAAAAGAAAGTTAAGATTTTTCAAAAGAGGATAAATATGTTACTGGCAATAGATATCGGAAACACGGAAATTACGGTTGGAGTATTCGATGGGGAGCAAAAAAAGACTACCTTTCAAATGACCACCTCCATTCACCGCACGGCTGACGAAAATGCAGTTTTGCTTATAAGTATCCTTAAAAGCCGCGGGTTGGAAGTATTCGATATTAAAGATGTGGCTTTATGCAGCGTAGTGCCGCCGCTGACTTCTATATTTGATGATATGGTAAAACGCTATTTCGATATCTCACCGCTGATTGTGGCTGCCGGTATAAAAACAGGCATACGCATCTGTATGGACAATCCGAAGGAAGTGGGCGCCGACCGCATCGTAGATGCCGTTGCTGCCAAACATTTATACGGCGGTCCGGTGATAATCGTGGATATGGGAACAGGGACCACTTTTGAAATCGTTTCCAAAAACGGGGATTATCTCGGTGGGGCCATTGCCCCGGGAATCCTTTCATCCGCCGAGGCGCTCTTTCAAAGGGCTGCCATGCTGCCCAGAATCGACCTTACGGCGCCCAATAGGGTAATCGGCACCAATACCATTGATGCTATGAAATCGGGTGTGGTATACGGTTATGTGGGGCTGGTGGAAAGTATGGTACAGCGCATTCAAAAAGAATTGGGGGCAAAGATAAAGGTAGTAGCTACCGGCGGTTTTGCCGGGTTGATTGCACGGCAAACCAAAATTATCGATGAAGTCAATGCCGACCTGACGCTTATCGGCTTAAGATTAATATACGAAATGAACCGGGAGTAATCTTGCAGAACAATACCCTTTAAGGGTAGACTTAAATATAAATTATTCGTATGATAACAGGAGATTCTAAACTGATTCGGCGATCGCCAGTTTGGTTGGAATTTGTTTCCGCTTTAATCCTTCGACAAGCTCAGGATGAGCGGAAATAGATTTATCAAGCCGCTCGTGGTGAGCCTGTCGAACCATAGCGGCGTCGAATATATTATTTTGTTTAACAATCAAGAGTGATTAAAAAGTAACGGGTATGATATGGATATATTGAGAGATAAAACCATACTTTTGGGAATAACGGGAGGCATATCCGCTTATAAAGTGCCGGATATCGCCAGCAAGCTGTGTCAGATGGGCGCCGCTGTCGATGTTGTTATGACCGAATCGGCTGCGAAATTTATTACTCCGCTGACAGTGCAGAGCATTACCGGCAGGCAGGTGTTTACGGATATGTGGCAGCCTGTTACCGGTTTTAAAGCTGCTCATATAGCGCTGGCGGAAACAGCTGATGTAATTTTAATCGCTCCGGCAACAGCAAATACCATTGCCAAGCTTGCCTGCGGGCTGGCTGATGATATGCTCAGTTGTACTGTTTTGGCAACCAAAGCTCCGGTCATTCTATCTCCTGCAATGAACGACAATATGCTGAATAATGCAGCAACGCAGAAAAACATATCAAAACTGAAAGACAGGGGCTTTGTCATCATTGAATCCGGTTATGGACGTCTGCTGTCGGGTAAGGTTGGGCAGGGGCGTTTGCCGGAAACGGCAGAGATAATCGATATTATTAAGCTGGTCCTGGCGCGCGGCGGTGATTTTTCGGAAAAACGTGTCGTGGTAACCGCCGGAGGCACACGCGAGGCCATTGACCCGGTGCGTTTCATCGGCAATCGCTCCAGCGGTAAGATGGGGTTTGCCATAGCGCAGGCCGCTCGCGACAGGGGCGCCAATGTTACCTTGATAACCACTGTTCCTCTGAAGCCCTCTGCCGGAATGGAAGTGATTAATGTCGAATCAGCCCGTGAAATGAAAAGGGCGGTTGAAGATGCCGTCGTGGGCGTCGATATTTTAATAATGGCGGCGGCGGTAGCGGATTATCAGGCAGAAAAGGCTTCAGGCAGCAAGATTAAGAAAGATGGGGATGTGCTTGAACTTAAACTGATTAAAACGCCGGACATAATATCTGAGATAAAAGGAAGTTTTTTAAAGGTGGGTTTTGCCGCCGAGAGTGAAAACATAATCGAGAATGCATCAAAAAAATTGAAAGAAAAGGGCTTGCATCTTATTGTGGCGAACGATATTACCGACAAAGAGAGCGGATTCGGGGCAGATACCAACCGCGTTATAATCATCGACAGAAAAAAAGTAACAGAAGAATTGCCTTTGCTTACCAAGCGCGAGGTGGCTGATAGAATACTGGACAGGGTAAAAGAGATAATATAATCCGGTTCCTGTAAAATAAATAGAAAACTGTGAGGGGCGATGCCCCTCTCTTTTAATAGTATGCCCTTCCGCCATTTTCGAAGGGATGCTTAACTAAACATAAAGGGGCGAGCATGTTTGAATCGGAACAAAATGAAATGCCGAAAGCCTATGAAGCGGCTAAGGTAGAAACCAAATGGTATAAATATTGGATGAAAAAGGGCTATTTTAAACCTGAGATAGACCCTGATAAAGAGCCTTTTGTTATTATGATGCCGCCGCCCAATGTTACCGGGGGCTTGCATGTGGGGCATGCTTTAACTGCTACGCTGGAAGATATTATGATTCGCTGGCATCGTATGCTGGGAGAGCCGACATTGTGGCTGCCCGGTTTCGACCACGCCGGTATTGCGGCGCAGGTGGTTGTCGAGAGGCAACTGGCACAGGAAGGCACCGATAAATACGATATGGGGCGTGAAAAGTTCGAAAAGAGGGTATGGAAATGGGCCGGCGAGTGCCACGATACAATTATGCATCAGCACCAGCGTCTCGGCATCTCCTGCGACTGGAGCCGTGAGCGGTTTACACTGGATGAGGGGTTAAGCAAAGCGGTACGTGAAGTCTTCGTGCGCTTATATAATAAAGGTCTTATTTATCGCGGGGAACGCATTATAAACCGCTGTCCACGCTGTGCCACGGCGCTTTCCGACCTTGAAGTAGACCACAAGGATGTGACAGGAAATCTGTACTACATTCGATATAAACTGGTGGGAGATGAAGATAATTATCTGACTGTCGCTACTACGCGTCCCGAAACGCTTTTGGGTGATACGGCTATAGCGATAAATCCGGCTGATGAGAATTTCTCCGGGCTAATCGGTAAAAAGGTGATTGTTCCGGTGGTCAACCGCGAGATTCCGATAGTCGGCGATGACATAGTCGATTTGCAGTTCGGTACCGGTGCGGTAAAGGTTACTCCCGCGCATGACCCGGTTGATTTTGAAATCGGTCAGAGACATAACCTTCCTCTTGTAAACATACTAAATCCGGATGCCACAATGAATGAAAATGCCGGACCCTATGTTGGTATGGACAGGTTCGTTTGCCGCAAGACTATAATTGCCGACCTCGACAGAGACGGGCTGCTGGTAAAAATCGAACCGTACAACCATTCGGTAGGTCATTGTTTCCGTTGTCATACCATCGTAGAGCCGATTGCCAGCAAGCAGTGGTTTGTAAAGACGGAACCGCTGGCAAAACCGGCTATCGAAGCGGTAACTGACGGCAGAATTACCATTCTGCCCGAGCGATTTACAAAAGTTTACTTAAACTGGATGGAGAACATCCGCGATTGGTGCATCTCGCGCCAGCTGTGGTGGGGGCACCGTATTCCGGTATGGTACTGTAAAAAGTGCGATGCGCTGACAGTCGATACCAAAGAACCGCGGCGCTGTTCGGGATGCGGCTCGACGGAAATCGAGCAGGACCCGGATGTGCTGGATACCTGGTTCAGTTCCGGTCTGTGGCCTCATTCGACACTAGGCTGGCCTGACGATACCGAGGACTTGCGCTATTTCTATCCGACCTCTGTAATGGAAACCGCTTACGACATTTTATTCTTCTGGGTTGCCCGTATGATAATGCTGGGTATCGAAGATACGGGTGAAATACCCTTCCGTACGGTTTACCTGCATGGGCTGGTGCGCGATGAAAAGGGCGAAAAGATGAGCAAGACCAAGGGTAATGTGGTCGACCCGCTGGAGCTGATGGACCAGTATGGCACCGATGCCCTGCGCTTTGCGCTTTCTACCGGCATTTCGCCGGGTAACGATACCAAGATTACACCCATAAAGATGGAAGCCGGAAGAAACTTCGCCAACAAAATGTGGAATGCCACCCGTTTTGTTCTGAAGAGTATGGAATCCTACAGCGGCGATATGAAAATCGATAGAAAATCCATTCCCATGGAGGATAGATGGATACTGAGTCGTCTAAATACTGTCATCGCCGATGTTGACAAATTGATGAAAGAATTCCAGTTCGGCGAGGCGCAGCGTCAAATTCACGATTTCTTGTGGGGTGAATTTTGCGATTGGTACATCGAAATCAGCAAGGTTAGATTGAATGCCGGTGAGGGTGTCGTTTCCCCCATACCTGTACTTTTGGAAGTGCTGGAAAAATCGCTGCGGTTGCTGCATCCCTTTATGCCGTTTATTACCGAGGAGTTGTGGCAGAATATTGTAGATAAAATGACGGCGGACAAATCGAGGCCGGAATCCATTATGATTTCACCTTATCCGCAGTCCGAGGAGTCTTTTAATGATGATATTGCAGAAGAAGTGATGGCTTCCGTAGTCGAAATCATCCGTTCGATTCGCAACGCCAGAACCGAGTATAAGGTCGAGCAATCCAAGCAAATCGAGGCGATAATTTATGCCGGCGATATGGAACAGGAGATTGCCGCTTATGCTTCTGCAATAGGGACACTGGCTAAGGCTGCTCCCTCCATTATGAAGAATAGAGAAGGAGCGCCGCCTGAGAATTCGCTGGTTATCGTACTTAAGGGTGTGGAAGTGGTTATTCCGATGCAGAGTATGGTCGATACCGAGGCTGAGAAGAAGCGTATCAGTAAAGAAATAGACCAACTCGAAAATGAGGTGATTCGTCTCGAAGGCAGGCTTAATGATGAGGCATTCTTATCGAAAGCCCCTGCACAGGTAGTCGTGAAAGAGAAAGCCAACCTGGCAGGCAAGCAGGAAAAGCTGGGGAAGCTGAAGGAGCACCTGAAACATCTGGAAGCATAAATAGTAATTGTCATCCTGAAGTCATGAGGGGTGGCTGAAGTATTTGGGGGGAGGTAAAAGTCGAATTATCCACCCAGCTCCGGATGTTGAGTTCCGGCAAGCGGGAACGAAATCCCGCTTTATCGGGACTTCGTTCGACCACCACGAACTCAGCATGACAATCATTCATCTCTACTCCGGAAATCTTAAAAAGTTGAGAATCCTAGACTGTAAAAATAAATATCCCCCGGCCTAGCCG
>DIFM01000008.1 GCA_002419135.1 Dehalococcoidia bacterium UBA5748
ACCGGCTTTTTCAGAGGTTTCCTAGATAATTATGATTGAATTATTATGTTATTATTCGGACTTTATGGCACGGGCAATATTTATACCCATCTCGCGGCATTTCTCAAGTTCTTCGGCTTTCGGCTGCCACTTGGCTTTCATGCTCTCGGCAACCAACAAAATATTGCATTTGTTAAAATGTTCCTCGATTACCTGCGGGCTTTCTCCGCTCCACCCGTACGTGCCGAAAGCGGCGCCGATTTTATTCTGAAATTTTAATCCCCTTAAATCTTCCAAAACGGGCGAAAGAGTCGGCAGTACCCCCTGATTGAATGTCGGCGAACCGACAATAACCGCCTTGGTTTTAAAAATCTCGGTAACCATATCATTCCGGTCCGTTAAACCGGCATGAAAAATCTTGTAGGGAATCCCTTCTTGAGCCATTCCTTCCCCGATGGCTTCCGCCATATTACGGGTGCCGTCCCACATCGTATCGTAAATAATTACCGCGCTTTGTTCGGGTTTTTGAGTAGCCCATTCCCTGTATTTTTCAACTATCTGCAACGGATCCTTGCGCCAGATTACCCCATGGCTGGGAGCAATCATATCAACCGGCAAATTGAGAGCCATTACTTCATCTATTTTTCTTAAGACCTGTTTGCTGAAGGGTGTCAGAATATTGGCATAGTATTTCAATGCCTCCTCGTAGAGTTCTTCCTGGTTTACCTGGTCGTTGTAGAGAAAAGCGGTAGCATAGTGCTGCCCGAAAGCATCGTTCGGCATCAGGATATTTTTACCGGTTAAATACGTAAACATGCTGTCAGGCCAGTGCAGCATCGGAGCTTCGATAAAGACAAGGTCGTGCTTGCCTATATTGATTTTATCCCCGGTTTTTACCGTTTTAAAGTTCCACGGCTGGTGATAGTGTCCTTCTATACTCTCTTTTCCTTTTTGAGATACTACTAACGTGGCATCCGGTGCATTACGCATCACGGCAGGTAGTCCCCCCGAGTGGTCCACCTCGGCATGATTGGCAACCACGATATCTATTTTAGACGGGTCGATAACTTCACGTATATTCTCCAATAACCGGTCCTGAAAGGGAGTCCAGACCGTATCCACCAGGACCACCTTCTCGTCGATAATAAGATATGCGTTATAAGATGACCCGCGATGAGTAGAAAGTTCATGCCCGTGAAAATGTGTTAACGACCAATCGACTACACCTACCCAGTAAACGCTTTCTGCAATTTGAACAACCATCAGTTTCCCTCCTTATCGATAACTTGAATCAAAAGATAATTGCCTAGGCAACTTTTTCAAACATATCCTTGGATATACCACACACGGGGCATACCCAGTCTTCCGGTATATCCTCAAAGGCAGTACCGGCAGTAATGCCGCTGTCGGGGTCGCCCACAGCCGGGTTATAAACCCAGCCACAAACCGTACATACGTATTTTCCCATTGCTACTCTGCTCCTTCCCATTATTTTTTTACTCAATGAATGACTTATATTGTACCTTTGTAAATCTCCGATAACAATATATCAGAATACTTATATTTAAAATGTGATTTTTAACATATTTTTAACAAAACCTTAAACATCCTTTAAACATCGCCTCCTAAAATAATAATTGAATGATGAAGAAGGAGAAAGAAAAAATGAAAAGATTTACACTGGCGCTAATTGCCCATGACTCGAAGAAGGCAGACATGGTCGAATTGGCGCAAACCTACACGGAAACACTGGAAAAACTGCACCTGGTAGCTACCAGAAGCACCGGGGAACAAATTCAGTCGAAAACCGGTCTGACAGTAGCCTTGATGCAGAGCGGGCCGATGGGCGGAGACCAGCAAATCGGGTCGATGGTAGCCAGCGGAATAGTCAACGCGGTAATCTTTCTACGTGACCCGCTCAGTTCGCAACCGCACGAACCCGACATCACGGCACTTCTGAGGGTATGCGATGTACATAATGTCCCCCTTGCCACCAACCTTTCCAGCGCCGAGGGAATCCTACGCCTGATTAACAATCACCCCGATGTACTGGTAAAAAACAATATAAGAGCGCAGATAAATAACGAACTTTCAACAATCTGTTTATAAATAATAAATATTAAAAAGATATACAAGGAGAGAATTAATTGAAAGAATCATTTAAGAATATATTCTCGAGGAGGGAATTTCTGGCAGGAACGGGAGTTGTTCTGCTTACCGGGCTGCTGGGCGGATGTAAAAGCGGGGGTGCTGTGGTTACCACCACCAAAACAGTTACCGAATCCGGAGAACTTTCCGGAACTATCTCAATCGGCGGCTCTACTACTGTACAACCGGTATCGGAAACCTTATCCAACGCTTTTATGGAAATATTCCCGCAGACCACGGTAACAATCACAGGAGGAGGCTCCAGTGTCGGCGTTAAATCGGCGGCAGACGGCACACTCGATATAGGGGCTGCTTCGCGTGAATTAAAAGAATCGGAAGAAAGCCTGGGGCTCGAGTTACATGTTCTGGCCTATGACGGCATTGCTGTTGTTACTAATGCATCACAAACAGTGAAAGAACTCTCACTGGAACAGATAAAACAAATCTTTGCCGGTGAAATTACCAACTGGAATGAACTGGGCGGAGCAAACGGTAATATCGTGGTAGTTGCACGTGAAGAAGGCTCGGGCACCAGAGGAGCATTTGAAGAGATGGTTATGGGCGAAGACACACTCATTACGGACGGGGCTATCCTGCAATCATCCAACGGAGCTTTAAAAACAACTGTTGCCGGTAGCAATAATGCGATAGGATTTATATCCTTCGGCTATCTTGATTCAAGTGTCAATGCCATCATAATAAACGGAGTAGAAGCAACGGTAGAGAACGCTAAAAACGGCACCTATCCTATAGTAAGGCCTCTGCTTTACCTGACCAAAGGAGAACCCGGCGGGCTGGTTAAAAAATACATCGATTTCTGCCAGGGCATAGCGGGGCAGGCTATTGTGGCAGAGGATTATATTTCAATTCTTTAGTAATGAAACGAGTAAACATGAATCAATTGTACTCACAATTTAAGATGGCAGATATAGGCAGCTTTAAAATGGCTGTCATTCTGCCGTTAGGATATCGATGAAATGACCCGCTATTTTACAGATAAACTGGCAAAATATATCGTTTTTATAAGTGGATTTACATCTTTTATTATACTTTTACTTATAGCCCTGTTTATTTTGAGAGAAGGATTACCCGCATTTTCGGAAATCGGTGTTTTCGATTTTATTTTCGGCACCGTCTGGCGACCGGGCATCGACCAGTACGGAATTCTTTCGATGATAGTTGGCTCGATTGCGGTTACCATCGTTTCAATGATAATGGCAGTGCCGCTGGGTATCGCCTGCGCCATTCTGCTGGCTGAGGTTGCCCCATCAAAGGTGCGCAACATTTTGCGGCCGGCAGTAGAACTTCTGGTAGGAATCCCATCCGTAGTTTACGGTCTGGTAG
Source organism: Dehalococcoidia bacterium UBA5748 (assembly GCA_002419135.1). GTDB lineage: Bacteria > Chloroflexota > Dehalococcoidia > Dehalococcoidales > UBA5627 > UBA5627. Next base: position 3,472 of record DIFM01000008.1, read on the forward strand.
GGTTGGTACTGCTGGTACCGATTATCAGTAATATCGGGGGCAGCGGTTTCAGTATTTTAACAGCGTCTATCGTGCTGATGGTTATGGTACTGCCGACTATTATCAGTATCAGCGAAGACAGCATCAGGGCGATTCCCGTTTCCTACCGTGAAGGAGCTTTGGCTTTGGGAGCCACGAAATGGCAGACAATAAAAGGGGTTGTTTTACCGGCGGCAAAATCCGGAATCGGAGCAGGCATCGTACTGGGAATGGGGCGCGCTATCGGCGAAACGATGGCTATGATAATGGTTATCGGCAACTCAATCGCTTTCCCAGGTTCACTTCTGGATGCGGCACGCACGCTCACAGGTAACATCGCCCTGGAAATAAACTATGCTACCGGCACACACGAAAGCGCGCTTTTTGCTACCGGTGTCGTGCTCTTTATTTTCATATTACTGTTAAACAGCGTAGCCACTGTCTTTTTAAAGAGAGGTTCAAATGCGCAACGTCTCAGCTAAACAAACACAAAAACTGGCTATGGCAGGCATCTGGGGGGGAGGCATGATTACCCTGCTGTTGCTGATTGTTATTATCGGATATGTCCTGATACAGGGTCTTCCGGGGATAAACTGGGAATTCCTGACAACCAACCCCAAAGGAGGCCTTTCGGGTGAGGGCGGCATTTTATCCACAGTTGTCAGCACCCTTTACTTAATCGGTGTAACCCTGGTTTTACTGGTGCCTATCGGTATCGGTTCCGCCATATATTTATCGGAGTATGCACCGAACAACCGCCTGACCAGAATTATCCGCTACGGAATCGAGACACTGGCAGGCATCCCCTCAATTATTTTCGGTTTATTCGGCTATGCGTTGTTCGTTACGGTGCTCAGTTTTAACTTTTCCATACTATCGGGAGCACTGACACTGGTATGTTTGCTTCTGCCTACGATGATAACCACTACGGAAGAAGCATTAAAAGCAGTGTCCTATTCATACCGTGAAGCCGCACTGGCGCTGGGAACTACCAAGTGGCAAATGATATCGAGAATAGTACTTCCTTCGGCAATCCCCGGAATAGTAACCGCTGTTATTCTCTGCATCGGAAGGGCAATCGGCGAAACGGCCTGCCTCTACGTCACCATGGGCGGCAGCGCCGCCATGCCATCATCACTGCTTGAAGGCGGGAGAACACTTTCACTGCACGTTTTTTACCTGGCAATGGAAACCAACGCTATGGACAAGGCGATGGCAACAGCGGCAGTGCTTATTATTATAATAATACTTATCAATGCGCTGACAAACCTGCTGGCCGGACGCTTCCAAAAAAGGTTGAAAGGGATTTCATAAAATGACTATTTATAATTTTAACGGACAAACCTGCCGCGGCGGCAAGATAAAGGTAAAGAACCTCAACTTCTACTACGGCAGTTTTCAAGCTCTAAGGGATATAAATCTGGATATCCCGGGCTGCGCAATTACCGCTATTATCGGCCCTTCCGGATGCGGGAAATCCTCGTTTTTACGACTCCTTAATCGTATGAACGACCTGATATACGGCAGCCGTATCGAGGGGAGCATTGAACTGGACGGGAATAATATTTTCGATAAAGCCGTAGATGTTGTCGAACTGCGTAAAAATGTCGGAATGGTATTTCAAAAACCCAATCCCTTTCCCATTTCCATTTTCGATAACATCGCCTTCGGGCCTAAACAACACGGGAAAAAGAGTAAAATAGAACTGGAAGAAATCGTTGAAAACAGCTTGAAGCAGGCAGCTCTATGGGAGGAAGTAAAAGATAAACTCGGGCAGTCCGCATTAGCTTTATCGGGCGGTCAACAACAGAGATTATGTATCGCCCGCGTTCTATCGGTAGAACCGCAGGTAATATTGATGGACGAACCATGCAGCGCGCTCGACCCGATGGCAACCCTTAAAATCGAAGACCTGATGCGCACCCTGGCAAAGAATTACACTATTATAATAGTAACGCATAATATGCAGCAGGCTGCCCGTGTATCCGATACCACCGCCTTTTTTATGATGGAACCCGACCGCGCCGGCTCGCTGGTAGAATACGGCTCGACCTCAGAGATATTTACCAATCCCAAAGATAAACGTACGGAAGACTACATCACCGGACGTTTCGGTTAAGTTTACAAAGGAGAAAAGTAAAATGGAAATAAGAACCGATTTTAACAGAAGGCTACGTGAAATACAGGACGACATCCTTATAATGGGAAGTATGGTCGAGACAGCCATAATAACTTCAATAAAAGCATTAAAAGAACGTGATATCGACACGGCACAGCAATTAATCAACGATGACGCACTTATCAACCGTAAAAGATTTGAAATCGAAGAAAAATGCATAAAACTGATTGCCACACAGCAGCCACTGGCAGTAGATTTACGCACAATTATCAGCGTACTTAATATTCTTACGGAATTGGAACGTATCGGAGATTATGCGGCGGGAATATCAAAAATCGTGCTAATGATAGGAAACGAAGAGCATTTAAAGCCTCTGATAGATATTCCGCTTATGGCGGATAAGACTACCATAATGCTGAGAAAAAGCATGGACGCGTTTATTAAGCATGATGCTGACAAAGCTAAGGAAGTAATCGCCGAGGATGACGATATAGACAATCTCTACGACCAGGTTTTTCGTGAACTTTTAACATTTATGATTGAGGATCCGAGGACAATCACACGTGCCACAAGACTGATATGGGCAGCACATAATCTAGAACGCAGCGCCGACAGGGTCACCAATATATGCGAACGCATAATCTATATCGTAACCGGAAAAATGGAGGAACTGGGTGCTTCAAATTACTAAAATATGTTGTCTTAATAAAATATCGAAGCCGTTATGGTTCGACAGGCTCACCACGAACGGCTTTTATATCATCTGCTCATCCTTGAGCCTGTCGAAGGACACTAATAGTTGATTTTTCATCTTTTAATTACAGTTAAAAGCATTTATACTTATAATAATTTTGAGGCAGAAATATGGCTGATAAAATACTGGTTGTCGAAGACGATTTAAACCTGCTTGCAACTCTCAGGTATAACCTGAGAAAGGAAGGCTATGACGTTGTTACCGCAGCCGACGGGGCGGAGGCATTGGAAGTGGCACGTCGCGAAAAGCCCGACCTTCTAATATTGGATGTAATGCTGCCGAAATTAAACGGACTGGAAGTCTGCCGCATCCTGCGCAGTGAAACGCCTGTTCCGATTTTGATGTTAACCGCCAAGACCGATGAAACGGATAAAGTCATCGGACTGGGTATCGGTGCAGATGATTATATGACCAAACCCTTTAGTATCCGGGAACTGCTGGCGCGCATAGCGGCGATGCTGCGCCGGATTAAAATGATGCAAAAAACCGCTGAGGATAAAGATACATTCCTAAAGTATCATGAGATAGAAATCAACACGGCATCCCATACGGCAATTATCAGGGGAAAAGCAGTGGACCTTAACCCCAAAGAATTCGACCTGCTATCGCTGTTCATAAGGAACAAGGGATTGCTGCTATCACGTGAAAAAATTCTGGAAAAAGTATGGGGTTATGACTATGACGGAGATACCCGAACCGTGGATGTGCATGTTCGCTGGTTGAGAGAAAAGATTGAAGACAATCCGCAAAATCCGAAATTGCTATTAACCGTACGCGGAAGCGGTTATAAATTGGAAGGCAAATAGTGTTTAGAAGCATCAAATGGCAAATTATTTTCTGGTTCGTTCTATTGATAGTTATCATTATGACAGTATTCGGGTTATTGCTTACTGATTCATTAAGAAATACACAACTTGCCAATTTGGCTAAACAGCTTGAAAACGAGGCACTGGTGGTTTCCCAAATCTGCCTGCCCTACCTGGTCGACAGTGCCCCAGAGAATAGTAAATCGTTAGATACACTGGTAAAATCACTGGGAAAAGATATTGAGGAACGCATAACTATAATTGCGATCGACGGCACTGTTATCGGTGATTCTGAAGAAGACGCTGGTTTAATGGAAAACCATTCTTCGCGGCCTGAAGTAAAAGATGCCCTCGCTTCAGGCTATGGTGAAAGCACACGCTACAGCACCACTCTTAACGAAAAAATGATGTATGTGGCTATAGCGATTACTGACGGAGAGGGTGTTTTCGGAGTAACCCGCATGGCACTTCCCATTACCCATGTTAATAATTTTATAAACTCCATAATCAATAACATTATTCTGGCAACAGCAGTTGCCGCCGCCTTTGTCATAATGGCCATACTGATAATTACTCCGATTACCATTCGACCCATAGCGGAAGTAACCAGGGCGGCACGCAGGATTGCAGATGGTGATTTCGATTATAAAATAACTTCGGGAGGCAGCTACGAGGCGGGGCAACTCGCCAAAGCCTTTAACGAGATGCGTTATAAAATTAAGGAGATGATTGAAAAAATATCATCGGACAGGGCGGAACTTTCGAATATTCTGGAAAATATGACCGACGGCATTATCATGACGGACACAGACGGTAACATAACCATGGTAAATAACGCCTGTTTAAAAATATTGAATGTAAAGGATATAGAAATCACGGGGAAATCGCTGATAGAAGCGTTCCGGGACCATCAGTTAAACGAGATATTAAGACAATGCTTAAACACCGGAAAACAGCAAACCACACAATTTGAATCGATATCACTGAAAAAGTTCATCCAGGCGGTTGTCGTTCCCATTCAAAGTGAGGGATTGAACGGTGCCTTAATCATATTACAGGACCTTACGGAATTGAAAAGTCTGCAAACAACCAGAAGAGAATTAATCGGTAATATCTCTCATGAATTCAGGACACCCCTGGCCGGAATAAAAGCTATGACTCAAACACTTCAGGACGGAGCTATTGAAGACAATGATACTGCAAAGGATTTCCTAAACCGTATAGAAGGTGAAGTAGACCGTTTAACGCAGATGGTTTCGGAATTAACGGAGCTTTCGCGCATCGAAAGCGGTAAGGCAGAGTTAAAAACTGAGATTGTCGATATAAATAAGCTAATCGAGGAAGTGCTGCTTCAGCTCAAGCCTCAAGCAGACCGGCAAAAACTGGCTCTTAAATGTGAATTTAAAACGGGGCAACTGCTGGTAAAAGCAGACAGAGAACGCATCCGACAGGTCATTATCAACCTGATACACAACGCTATTAAATTCAGCAAAGAAGACCAAACTATAACTGCCACCAGCAAAAAAGAGGGAACCTACGCCGTTATTGAAATAACCGACCGGGGCATCGGCATTTCAAAGGATGATTTATCTCATATTTTTGAACGCTTCTACAAAGCCGATAAATCGCGCAGCGGACAGGGAACGGGTATGGGGCTGGCGATTGCCAAGCATCTCGTTAAGGCACACGGCGGCACTATTTCCGCTACCAGCGAAGAAGGTAAAGGCACCACTATTGCATTTACGCTGCCGCTGGTATAAACTGCAACAATTAAAGCGTAGAAGTCATTCCACGTCTACTCCTTCAAAAGGTAAAGCATTATGTCACCGACATTGGTTCCGGTATCGCCGGTAACTATCAGGCTGTTACCTGCACTTTTCAAGAGGGCATTGCTGTCATAGTGGCAGATATATGATTCAATATCCAGAGAACGCTCGTGAATAGTTTGCACGGTATCGTTGTCCGCTATTGCCCCCGCAATTCCCGGCATATAATCCGACCCGTCCGTCCCCATCGCGGCAACCAGCCATTCCCCCGGCAGATTTTGCAAAATAGAAATGGATGCGGCAACATAATGCTGGTTGCGCCCGCCGATACCGCATTTTTCCGGCAACACCGGAGTGGTTTCACCGCCGATTATCAAAGCGTCGTATTCCCCGTATTTTCCGTTTAATACCTCAAAAGCCCGGTTTACCGCCACCGCCGTCGTTTCGCCTTTCTGCTCAAATGTGATGACAAAAGGATTAAAACCCAATTCCGCAGCTTTCTGCTTTATCGCTTCAAGAGCCAACCGATTATCGGCAATAATATAGTTATCGCAATTATCGAGCTGTTTGGGAGTCTCGGGATTTTTGCCCTCCTCGCCGTTACGCAGCAATGTGATAACATTCAACGGCAATTTATCGATGAGATCGTACTTTTCCAGAATAACAAGAGCATCGTTAAAGGTTGTCTTATCAGGATAGGTCGGACCCGAGGCTATGGTGGAAAGGTCGTTGCCGATTACATCGGATATTATCAGCGTTATCACTTTGGCGGGTGCAAAATAATGCCCCAGCTGGCCTCCCTTTACGCGTGACAGATGCTTGCGGACGGTATTTATTTCAGCGATTTCCGCCCCGCACGAGAGCAGTTTAGCTGTAACAGATTGTTTATCGGCAAGGGTAATGCCCTCCGCCGGATAAGGCATCAGCGCCGAGCCACCGCCCGAGAGCAGACAGATAACGGTATCGTATTCGTCGATTTTACACTTTTCTTTTAAGGAGAGCATCTCTTTAACCGCCCGTACCCCCCTGCTGTCGGGTATCGGATGCCCGGCAGTAAGTACCTTAATCTTTTTAGTATCGAAATCCGAGCTTCTATCGATAACAATACCGCCGGTTAAAATTGACTCGGGCAGGATTTGTTCAATAGCTTGCGCCATTCTTCCGCTTGCTTTTCCGCCGCCGATGGCAAAGACCCGTTTATCGAGGTTGTAAAAGCCGCTATTAACCGCCAGTATCCGATTCTCCGGATAATACAAAAATGCCTTCGGAATTACTTTAGAGGGCAAAACAGCTTCTATTCCGGCTTCCAGTATCTCCGCAGCATACCGCCGTAAAGGCGTAGAACCGATTTCTGAGCAGTTTTTTATTATCATCAGAGCTTTACTCTAACAGATTGTAACTTTGTTAACAAGATACTTAATAATTAATAGTACAATATGTTATGGACTCTTGCATCTATTTGACACAAATCATATTTGTATTATAATAATATTATTGGTATTGCATAATAAAATAACAGCGAGGTGAAAAGTATAATTAAAATTAATGCCGATTTTTACTTAAAAATGCCTGAAAAGAACTGCGAAACGGATAAAATGAAGGAATTGTTGCCTTTTGTTAACATTGATATGCTCGATTTAAGGGAGAAAGATGATTTCGAAAATATGCTGCAAATCCTTTTTGCCGTTTGCGGAAACACAACGGCACGGGTATTTCTTAACCCTTCGAATAGCGAGATTTTAAAGAGTAATCACGAGATTAAGCTGGATTTACTTAAACGCGGTTTTATTAAAAATAAGGAGTAATTAATTTGCTGGAACTAAAAAATATTAAAAAGACGTATCATGTCGGTAATATTGAAACAAAAGCGCTTGATGATATCAGCGTTACCTTTCGCGATAAAGAATTTGTCGCGATTCTCGGTGTAAGCGGTTCGGGTAAAACCACCTGCCTGAATATCATCGGAGGCCTTGACCGCTACGATTCGGGGCAACTTACTATCAAAGGTAAAAAGACATCGGATTTTAATGACAGCGATTGGGACGCCTACCGCAATAATTCGGTAGGTTTTGTTTTTCAAAGTTTTAACCTTATAACACATTTGAACATAGTCGACAATGTTGGAATTGGAATGACGCTCAGCGGTGTTCACAGCAGTGAAAAGAAAAAAAGAGCTATTGATCTCCTTAAACAAGTCGGACTCAAAGACCATCTTCATAAAAAACCGAATCAATTATCCGGCGGACAAATGCAACGTGTCGCCATCGCAAGAGCACTCGCCAACGACCCTGAAATCCTTTTATGCGATGAACCTACCGGTTCGTTGGATACTGTTACCAGTATACAAATTATGGACTTGTTAAAAGAATTGTCTTTGGACCGTTTGGTGATTATGGTCACTCACAACCCGGAAATTGCCGAAAAATATGCGGATAGAATTATCCGTTTTGAAGACGGTAAAATAATCTCTGATACTAATAAGTATCAGAGAATTGCTAAACCCGAAAGCTTTAAGCTCAAAAAAACCAGTATGAGTTTCCCCGCCGCTTTAAAACTTTCTTTTAACAATATTAAAACTAAAAAAGGCAGGACATTTTTAACCTCCTTTGCAGCCAGTATAGGTATTATCGGAATTGCCGTTATTTTAAGCCTTTCAACCGGCTTTCAAACACAAATAGACGATTACCAACGTAACACAATAGGAGAATTCCCGATTATTATTTCTCAAGCCGCCTCTGAAATGAATGCCGAAAATATCGCCAGTATGCGTGAATTAATGGGCGAGATGATGGGAACGGCTGAATACGCCGATTCCGATGAGGTTTACCTTTACGATCCTTCCGCAACTTCATTTGTTCACAAGAATATAATTACAGATGAATATATTTCCTATTTGAATGAAATCGACCCTGAAATATGTAGCAGCATCGGATATACACGTATTGTTGCTATGAATTTACTGCGTGACATAAACGGCACAGTTACACCGGTTGCATTCACTAACTATCTATCGGCGGCTATGACAGGCGAACTCATGTCGGGCATGAACAGTATGGAAGGAATGGGGATACCATCCTACCCTGTGCAGTTAAGAGAAGGAGACGAACCCTATCTCCAACAGAATTATGAATTGCTTTCAGGGGAATATCCTGAAAATGTCACTGATTTAGTGCTGGTAATTGACCCGAAAAACCGTATAGATTTAAACATACTCAAGGCACTTGGATTTAATGTCCAGGGTATAGAAAGTATAAAATTCACCGACATTGTCGGCACCGAATTTAAACTGGTATCGAATAACGATTATTACGTTAAAACAGAATATGGGACTTATCTCCCTGGTCAGGACTATGTTTCAATGTACAACTCCGATAACAGCATAACATTAAAAATTACGGCAGTCGTACGACAAAAGCAAGGTGCAAGTATGGCGCTTCTGGGAAGCGGAATTGCATACAGCGATGACTTATCTCAATTGGTTATAGATAACGCCATCAATTCGGATATCGTTACAGCACAAAAACAAAGCGATAAAAACATTATGAGCGGGGAAGATCTGGACGAATACACTAAAGCAACCTTATTAGCATATTTAGGGGGCAATGCCACCCCCTTTATGATAATGGTATATCCCGATAACTTCGAGAATAAGGATGCCACTCTTGCTTACCTTGACGCATACAATGAAGGGAAAGAAATTGAAGACCAGATTATCTACACCGATTTAGCCGGAACAATTTCAGACCTGACAGGCGGAATAATGAACGGAATAACGATTGTCCTCATTGCATTTGCCGCTATATCGCTTTTTGTCAGTTTGATTATGATAGGCATTATAACGTACACATCCGTATTAGAGCGTACTAAGGAAATAGGTATCCTGCGTGCGCTGGGTGCAAGAAAGAAAGACATTACCCGAGTATTTGATGCGGAAACGGTTATTTTGGGTTTGTTCTCAGGTGTATTGGGTATAGCCATTGCCTATTTACTGACAATACCGATAAATATAATACTTTACAATTTAACCGACTTGAGCGGGGTCGCCACTTTACAGATACAACACGCCGTTATGCTGATTCTAATCAGTACGGTTCTTACTGTAATCGGGGGTCATATTCCGGCAATAATGGCATCTAAAAAAGAAGCGGTTGACGCGTTGCGTACTGAATAATCCATTCTCTGCGGCACACGGATAAACCTCTAACAGTTAACATTTTATATTAGCAGCCCTTTCATTAAAAAGAGAGGGCTGCTCTTTTTCCTCTTATGGCTTCTTCCCGCCTACAAACAAAGCCCCCTCTCAAAATATGATGAGATTTCACCATCCTCTTTTCGTATGTTTGCCATTAAGCCAAGTAGCAACGTCTCTTTTCATACTCATCCCTATGAACATATGAACTATGTAATCAAGGGGAATGCAATCCTTGTGACCGAGAACGGTGAAAACCCGGTTAAGGAAGACAATCTTTGCAGTGTTTATCCCGAGTGAAAAACACCTTTGCAGATGAAGGCTTCACAATAATTTGTGTTGTGCCTAAAGAATATGAATAGTATCATTACATTTTACGATCGATTATTGCCAATGTCGGTTCACATACAAACATGAATACCACACCTCTTTAGTCATAATTCAGCCTTGACATTAAAAATTCTAAATGTTAATATTTCATTGAATTAGCGTTCAATGAAAACAGTATTGGAAAAATCAAGCTCCAGAAAGTCTCAAATGGAAAAGCGCAAGCTTCTCCTGCTGGATACTGCTATATCCAAGTTTGCCGAAGGGGGATTTGCCAAAACTACGGTTAAAGATATTGCTTCAAGCGCCGGCATATCCAGCGGGCTTATGTACCACTATTTCCCCAGTAAAGAAAAATTACTGGAAGCAGCAGTTGAAAAGCACAGTTTTCTGCCCCAGATGAGGAGAATCTTAACGGATACCAAAAAACCCTGCCGCGAGGTTCTTATAAATATTGCCGTCAGGTTTTCCGATTTGCTGGAGCAGGAAAAGAACTCCGTCAGGATACTGCTTCAGGAAGGCCATTCCAACGCAGAAATTAAGAAAGTCTGGGACAGCCTATCGAGTGAGGGTTCGGCAATATTACAGCAGTTTTTATCATCCAGAATTACTGCCGGAGAGTTGAAACCGCATGATACCGAGGTCACCGCCCGCTGTCTTTTTTCGATTATATTTATGTTCAATTTCACCAAAGATATATTTAAATCCAGCAGTCTCAACGACAGCCAGTTCATAGAGCAATCCATAGATAGCATTTTAAACGGAATACAGAGTAACAAATAACATGGTTGGATATTTTTACGATTTCATTAATTGCATTATTCAGAGGAAAAAAATATGTCCTGTAAGGTAGGAATACCAAGAGCATTACTCTACTATAAGTACTTTCCTATGTGGAAAGCTTTCCTGGAAAAGCTCGGCGCTGAAATTATCGTTTCGGAAGATACCAATCAAAAGCTGATTTTACAGGGAGCTTCACTGGTCGTTTCGGATACCTGCCTGCCGGTAAAGGTGTTTATCGGGCATGTTCTTTCTCTAAGCGACAAATGTGATAAGATTCTGATTCCTGTGGTACGCAGCACATCTGAAAAAGTATATAACTGTTCCAGATTCCTGGCTTTGCCCGACCTTGCAAAAGCGGTAGTGCCGGGTGTTACTCCGATACTGGAAATAGAGTTCGATTACAGCCGCGGCAAGCGTTATTTATACCGGCAAATTTATTCACTGGGCAAACATTTTACAATAAACCCGTTTAAGATAAAAGCCGCCGCCGAGTATGCCTGGGAAACGCATCAACGCTACCATAAAATAACTACCGAACAACATCTCACAAGGGTCGAAGCTATCGACTTACTGTGCAAAGGCAAATCTATTGAGATAAAAGAGATGGGAAATGATGGTTTGACTATCGGTATTGCGGGGCACCCTTACGTACTGCATGATGAACAGGTCAGCCATAATCTGATTAAAAGACTGAAAGCGGCAGGAGTAAATATTCTAACCCCCGAGATGGCTCCCGAAACCCCCGATTCCAACGGCAACGGTCACACACGGTTTGCCGGGCTTGCCAAAAATTACTGGGAATCGGAGGAGGATGTGGTAGGAGCCGGCGATTGGTATACACGCATCAAGGTTGACGGTATAATAGGTATTATGGCATTTGCATGCGGCCCGGATTCAATGATGATGAGTCTGGTGCAAAGACAGGCGCACTCTGCCAATATCCCCTTTATGAGTTTGACAGTCGAAGAACATACGGCTGAAGCCGGTGTGGTAACCAGAATCGAAGCTTTTTTGGATATGATATACAGAGCTAAAAGAAGGAACCAACAATGCGTATAACGTTTCCTCATATCGGCAATGCTTATATAGCCATTAAAGCCATGCTGGACCCGCTGGGTGTGGATTACGTGGTGCCGCCCAAATGCAATAAAAGGACTTTATCGCTGGCAACCAAATATTCGCCTGAAGGGGTTTGCATTCCGTTCAAGCTAAATCTCGGCAATATGATAGAGGCCGTGGAACTGGGCGCGGACCATATCATGAACGTGACAGGGCACGGCACCTGCAGAATGGGATACTATTTTAAAGTTCAGGAACAAATCCTGCGTGATATGGGTTATGATGTTACGATGATGCTGACCGGGCTTTCGGAACATAAACTTAAAGGCTTTTTGAACCTTTTAAGAAGTGTCTCCAACAATGCCCCCTGGAGTAAAATTATCTCTTCATTTGCGTTCGGAATCGCCAAAATGACCGCCCTTGACGATATGGAAATCCTGGCTAATAATATGAGAGCCTTCGAAATACACAAGGGGACTATTACTCCCCTTTATCGTAAAAGTTTACAGGCTATCGATGATGCTTCGGATTACCACTCGCTGAAGGCAGTGGTAAGGGAATACGGCGAAGAAATGAGCGGGGTAGAAGTAATACCCGATTATAAACCGCTTAAAATTCTTGTAGTAGGTGAGATTTATGTCGTTCTCGACCCCTTTGCCAATATGGATGTAGAGATGGAACTGGGTAAGCTTGGCGTGGTTACCAACCGCAGCCTTTATCTTTCTCGATGGGTTAAAAAGGGATTGTTCTTTAATCCGCTGGGAATCGACCAGTGGCGCGATGTCCACAAAGCCGCTATGCCCTATCTCAAACGTGATATCGGCGGGGACGGCTGGGAAACGGTCGGAGAAAAGGTCATCAGTACCGGGCATTACGATGGGATGGTACATCTGGCTCCCTTTACCTGTATGCCGGAGGGAACCGCTCAGTGTATAATGCCTTCTACCAAAGAGGATTTGCCGGTGCTGGCAATCTATTGCGACGAACAAACATCAAAAGCCGGAATGATTACCAGGCTGGAGGCTTTTACCGATATGATAGCGATGAAAAAGGCCGGATGTTTGAGCCAATAACTGGAGGAATAATGCAGAAAAAGGTATTTCTTGGAATAGACGTCGGTTCGGTTACTACAAAGTGTGCTTTAATGAGCGAGGATATAGAACTAATCGCTCATCGCTATATACCCACCAGCGGTAAACCAATTATTCAGATTCAGAAACTGATGCGTGAAATAAGCTCCGAAATTCCGTCGGATTGCGAAATAGGCGGCGCCGGAACCACCGGCAGCGCCCGTTATCTGGCGGGGGAAATCATCGGAGCGGACGTTATAAAAAACGAAATCACAGCTCATGCCGTTGCCGCCACCCATTTTTATCCGGATGTAAGAACAATTCTGGAAATCGGCGGGCAGGACAGCAAGATTATAATCATACGCGATGCAGTGGTGACAGACTTCGGGATGAATACCGTCTGCGCCGCCGGCACAGGCAGCTTTTTGGACCATCAGGCATTGAGGCTGGGAATCAGTATCAATGAATTTGCTTCCGAAGCTATGAAAAGCAAAAATCCGGTTCGCATTGCCGGACGCTGCACCGTTTTTGCCGAATCCGATATGATTCACAAGCAGCAGATGGGACACAGCACACCGGACATTCTTTACGGACTGTGCCAGGCGCTGGTACGCAACTACATCAATAATGTCGGGCTTGGAAAGAGCATCGAGAAACCTATTATTTTTCAGGGCGGGGTAGCTTTTAATCAGGCAATCGTACGCGCTTTCGAGGAAGAACTTGCAACTGAAATTATGGTCCCCGAGCACCATGAAGTTATGGGAGCTATCGGTGCTGCAATAATTGCCATGGAGAATTATAACGCTACCGGTAAAAAGACACATTTCAATGGTTTTTCAATCAGCGATATCAGTTATGAGACATCGACCTTTACCTGCAATGGATGCCCCAACCAGTGCGAAATTGCACAGCTCAAACTCGGAGAAAAAGTTTTAGCGCGCTGGGGGGGACGATGCGAAAAGTGGGAATATATCTCAAACATCAGCGAAAGCCCGGAAGGTGCGGTTGTTACAGGATAAGACAGACTGTTAATCAATGCATAATTTCTTTTATGCAGTCTAAACAAAATTGTAAGCAATCTATACTACTCCCCATTAACAGATAAGCACTAAAATGTGTAGAATAATGGCTGGAAAAGAAGGGGAAACAGTCATGAAATACCGCAAATGGGATGCTAAAACCAAGGGGATGATAGTTCTTGAGGGACTGAAAGGTAAACCGGTTAGTGATATTTGTATTGAATACCGGATTAGTCAAACCCAATATTATCGGTGGCGGGATAAACTGCTTGCATCAATGCCACAGGTATTTGCTACGACCAACCGCAAAGAGGAAGCGCAAGAACGGGAAATCAGGCGTCTCAAAGAAATCATTGGTGAACTGACGGTGGAATTAAAAAAAAGCGAACTGGAAGGGCTACCATGAAACGGACAGAATCGGCCGGGGTAATTGAAAGTAACACAGTTATATTGGAACGTATCAAGGAATTGAAAACCGAGCATCCCTTTTGGGGTTATCGACGAATATGGGCGACTCTTAAGTATGTGGATGGGTATGAGATTAACAAAAAACGTGTATTACGGTTAATGCGGAAACATGAACTCCTGGTAAAAACGCGTTCCAATCTAAAAGCTACAAGGGTTCCCCAAAGAAGTAAACCCAAACCGGATAGACCGGACCAGTGGTGTGGTATTGATATGACCAAGGTAATGGTACAGGGCTTCGGCTTGGTTTACATAGTTGTGGTGTTGGATTGGTATACCAAGAAGGTTGTTGGTTATTACGCGGGTTTACAGTGCAAGTCTGCACACTGGTTGGAAGCTTTGGATATGGCAGTTAACATACAATTCCCGGATGGGGCAAGAAACCATGTATTGTCTCTCATGTCGGATAATGGTTGTCAGCCAACATCGAAAAGCTTCATGAAATCGTGCCGTGACATGGAAATTAAGCAGGCTTTTACCGGCTACAATAACCCCAAGGGGAATGCCGATACCGAGAGGTTTTTCCGTACAATGAAAGAAGAGCTACTATGGCCGCGAGAGTGGGTAAATCCTATGGAGCTTATGGATGAAATCGGGGAATGGATTCCGAATTACAATGTCAACTATCTGCATTCGTCATTGGGATATAATTCTATTTAGCCTTCGAAATGGCACTAATCCATGACCAGTTTGTTAGGCTTTTTAACGCTTCCCTATTGGATGCCAGTCCATTTTCTGCCTGACAAGTCGCAGTGTTAAGTGAGTCAAACACCTTGTTTGCAAAGTAATCTCGCCGAAGCACATTCCATATCTGTTCCGCTGGATTCAATTCCGGTGAATACGATGGCAGGAACACCAGAGCGATGTTTTCAGGAACCTCAAGTTCTTTACCTTTATGCGACGGTGCTCCATCCAGCACCATTATTATGAAATCCTGTTTATGGACCCCGCTCACTTGTTCCAGAAACAAACCCATATTCTCGGTGTTCATCTTTTCCAACGTCATATAATCAAGGCCTCCATCCCAAGGGCTTATTGCGGCGTATTCATACCTGAACTCCCTGATTATTGCCCGATTAACTATCGGTCTATTTGGCATCGGTGCCCAACATGCCCGCGGGTCACTCATCCGCCCAAACCGGGCTTCATCCTGAAACATAAGCCGCACAGGTAAATCCCCCTGGTTCTTT
>DIFM01000010.1 GCA_002419135.1 Dehalococcoidia bacterium UBA5748
GGGGTATTGAGTTCGGTAAGATAAATAGGGGAACTGATTTTAGATGTTCCACCAATGCGAGACTGGAACGTCAGTTTACCGCCGAACTATGCAATAAAATGTACAAAGCCGGTTTCAGGCTGCTCTATCTGGGTTTGGAATCCGGGTGCGACCGCGTTCTGGACCTGATGGAAAAGGGGACCGACTATGAAACTGCCCTGGAGGTATGCAGAAATGTTTACAATGCCGGTATCTGGAATCACCTGTATACCTTTTTGGGATTTCCGACAGAAAGCGCAGAAGAAGCACAGCAAACAATAGATTTTCTGATTAACCATAAAGATATAATCCATTCCTTTAATATAGCCAGCTTTCTGTTAAATAAAGGCGCCCAGGTAGTGAGATGTCCGCAAAAATACGGAATAACCGCCATTAATCCGGGGCCGGCGCCCGATTTTACGCTTGCTTATGACTATATAGTATCTTCCGGGCTTTCAAGTGCCGAAGCAATCGAAATGAGCAATATCTACCGCGAAAAAGTAATCGACCGGTACGACAACAAAGAGGTCTTCAAGCTGGATTACGAAGAAATACTTTTGTATTTGTCGCACTATCGTGAAAGCGACCCTTCGTTGAAGATGTTGGCATCCGGCAATATGGATTCCGCTGCCAGTAATCAATCAATCAATCAAAAATCCGTTCCCCGACTTAAAAGTAATATTGTGGCAGACAATATCGGGTATAATATTGCTGCTATTGACGCCAGCATTAATAAAAACGAAAAAACTATAGCCTATCCCGAAGCTACTTCTATTCTCTTCAATGCGGTTTCGGGGCAAGTATTGGCTGTCAATCCTCTCGTTATGGAAATCCTTCTGCTTTGTGACGGCAAAAGAAATGTCCATCAGATTGCATATACGCTATCCCACAAATACGAAGCGCCTTATCTTCAAGTAGAAAAAGACTGCATTTCCTTTTTGGAAACATTTTACAAGCAAGGCTATATAACCATCTAAACCCCACCCGTTTTTGGGTTTCCATCTTGTCAATTATAATCTCGCAGCGTAAAATAGCAGCGTACTTGCGCATATCCGCTATCGCAATTGATTATTAGAAGTCGATTCACAATTTTGGGGTAAAAGCGGTGAAGTATAAAGCTGTAATTTTCGATATGGACGGAACCCTGCTGGATACGCTGGAAGATATAACCGATGGCGTAAATCATGCTCTGGGCAATCTCGGCTTTCCTCTACTTGATATATCCGAAATCCGCGGGTTTGTAGGAAATGGTGTAAGGCGTATGATGGAACTTTCGGTACCGGGCGGAACACAAAATCAGCTCTTTAGCGATGCCATCAGTCTTTTTAAGCGGCACTATGGCGAAAATTGCAGGAATAAGACGCGTCCATACAGCGGTATCATGGAATTATTGCAAACTCTTGTCGAGCGTCGGTATAAAACAGCGGTTATTTCCAATAAGTATGATGCAGCCGTCAAGGAATTAAACGATTATTATTTCTCAAAGTACATTCCTGTTGCCATTGGAGAAAGTAGTGATATTAAAAGGAAACCGGCGGCGGATATGCTTATGTTAACGTTAAACAGGCTTTCAGTCATCGGAGAAGAAACTATCTATATCGGCGATTCCGAAGTGGATATTGAAACCGCAAAAAATGCCGGTGTCGATTGTATTTCGGTCACATGGGGATTTCGTGACAGAGATTGGCTTTCCGCTCACGGAGCTGGTAAGATAGTCGATACTCCTGAAGAAATAGTGGCATTGTTGTAGGTTACCGACTGCAATATAGTTATCCTCAGTTAGATACATTACAGCCATTAGTTTAAAGAAAGGTTTTTATGGATATACCTTTTGCCGGATGGTACGAAGCAATCGCAAAAAGAAGGTCTTACAGAACATATGATAAGAGCAGGATTATAGAGCCGCACATAATTGAGGCTTTGGGTAGCGTATGCAGAGAGTTCAAGCCTTTTCCCGGTGTCCGCGCAACTCTGATAACCGAACCGCCGGAGGATATATTTAAGTTTGTAGCCGGGAGTTATGGGATAATCAGCGGCGCTCCGGCTTTTATTGCATTTATCTGTGATAAAACTAATCCTAATGTCAACGAGTATGCCGGTTATATTGGTGAAGGTGTTATTTTGGAGGCGACGGCGCTGGGATTAAACACCTGCTGGGTCGCTGCCGCTTTCAGCGCCGGGAAAGCGGCAAATATTGTTGAAGTGAAGGAAAACGAGCGTTTGATGGCTGTTACTCCGCTGGGTTACGCAATGCAAAATACTTCTGCTAAGGACAGGGTAATGACCGGTTTCGGTCGCACACATAAACGGCTCCCGGCGGAGCAACTGGTTACCGGTTTAAGCTATGAAAAATCTCCCGAATGGGTAAAGAACGCAATCGAAGCTGCCAGATTGGCGCCTTCGGCGGTAAACCGCCAGCCGTGGGGATTCGATATCGAAGAGGATGCAATTACAGTATATATAAGAAGCGGCGGAACCGATTTCAATATTTCTTATCGTCTGGACTGTGGGATTACAATGCTGCACATCGAGGTAGCCGCTCTAAATGCAGGTATCAGGGGAGAGTGGGAGTTTTTGCAGTCTCCGCAGGTGGCGAGGTTTAGGGTGGCTTAGGCTATAATATGCTTTATATACACAGTCATTGTGAGGAGTCCCTCTACGATGTCATTCTGAGACGCAGACGAATGAATCTGATATAAATTTCAGGGAGGGGCGAGATAATAATCGGTATCGAATAAATTACTATTACCGGTCGTTATCGCTATTCTTGAAACATCACTTAGCTTTTTCCTTCAGGAAAAATCGCAATGACGGTTGATTATTTCCTCATCAGTCTTATTTCATTCGAAGCCTTCCCCTTGGGGAAGGTGGCAGACCGATTTATCGGGATGACGGATGAGAGTGTTTTTTACCCAGCCCCTCGGATTCTAAATTCCATCAATCAGAAATGAAATCTCGATGTATCGAAACAAAGCTGTTTGAGTGGCATTCAGACTCTTCGCTTTGCTCAGAGTGACAGGAGGCATTAAAGCTGCTTCATACAGACCATAAATGACAGCATGGATTGAGGATAATAAAAAAAGGGCTTGCGCTTATTAAGACTGTAAGTCTTCTGGTTTATCAGCGTATGTAACCTTAATTTCCACTGGCTCGCCTGCTCGCTTATTTTCAATTATTTTATATTTTCTTTTAACCTTATAGAAAGAACTGCTTTGCAATATTTACATATAACATAACCATCATAATCACTAATATCTACGTAATCGGGAAGTTCCAAAAGATTATCACATACAAGACATTTTATATTTGAGTTACTCATAAAAAACTCCTACTATATCTTCGGCTTTCTCCTGTGCCAGTCGGTAGCCTGCTGGTAGGCATGGGCGACTTTAAGAATAGTCTCTTCGGCAAAGGGTTTTCCGATGACCTGCAACCCAATGGGAAGTCCTTCGGCAAACCCGCCCGGTACTGTAATTGCAGGAACGCCGGCAATGTTGATGGGTATGGTAAAGACATCCGAAAGGTACATCTGAACCGGGTCCTGTGTTTTCTCACCGATTTTGAACGGCACGGTAGGGGTGGTCGGGGTAACCAGAGCATCGTATTTCTCGAATGCACTATCAAACTCGCGGCGGATTAAAGTTCGTACTTTCTGAGCTTTAAGATAATAAGCATCGTAATAACCGGCGGAGAGGGCATAGGTTCCCAGCATAATGCGCCGCTTTACCTCCGGTCCAAATCCGATTTCACGGGTCTTTTCCATAGCTTCCCACATATTATCGGTATCCTTGTATGAGAAGCCGTATTTTACGCCGTCGTAGCGTGCCAGGTTAGCCGAGGCTTCCGACGGGGCAATGATATAGTAAACTGCCAGCGCATAGGGGGTGCTCGGCAGCGAAACGTTCCAGTCGATTACCGCCCCCATTTCTTCAAGTTTGGCAATGGAGGTTTTAACGGCATCCTCAACCTCTTTCTGCATCCCCTCTACGAAATATTCTTTGGGAACGCCGATACGCATGCCCTTAATATCTCCTGTAAGGCATTTCGTATAATCGGGTACGGGAATATCCAGCGAGGTCGAATCATTATTATCGAACCCTGAAATGGCATTGAGTACCAGCGCCGCATCTGTAACATCCTGAGTAAAAGGTCCTATCTGGTCTAATGAGCTGGCAAAAGCAACCAATCCGTAGCGGCTGACCCTGCCGTAGGTCGGTTTCAAGCCGGTAACGCTGCAGAAACTGGCCGGCTGTCGGATACTGCCGCCGGTATCGGAACCGAGGGCATAAATGGCTTCGCCGCATGCCACCGCAGCTGCCGAACCGCCGCTGGAACCGCCGGGAACGCGGCTCAAATCCCACGGATTACGGGTGGTAAAGAAAGCGGAGTTTTCGGTGGAAGAACCCATGGCGAATTCGTCCATATTTGCTTTGCCGACCATAACCATACCTTCACCATATAATTTTTCCATCACGGTGGCGTTGTAGGGCGGTACAAAAGTCTCCAACATCTTTGATGAGCATGTGGTCTTAACACCCTTTGTGCAGATGACATCCTTAATCATAGCAGGAACACCGGTCAGCGGTTTACAGTCGCCGGCGGCTATCATCCGGTCGGCTTGTTTTGCCTGTTCAAGTGCAAGGTCGGCTGTTATCGTTACGATGGCTTTTACCTGCGGTTCGAGCTTTTCGATTCTATCCAGACATGATTTCGTCAATTCTACAGATGAAATCTGTTTATCTTTAAGTAATTTATGGGCTTCGCTTATCGTTAATTGCTTTCCGTCCAACAATGTAATCTCCTTACGATTTAGTCCAATCTACTCCAGCACGACCTTGACTCTTATGTAATCGCCGTCTCTCTGAGGGGCGTTGGCAAGAACCTCGTCCTGCGGCAGGGAAGGCTTTACCACGTCATCTTTAAGAACGTTGGTTAAGGCGTTGGGCTGCGCTGTCGGCGGAATGCCTGTGGTATCCACCTTGTTCAATATCTCGAAGTTCTCCAGTATATTGGATAGCTGTTCGCTCATTTTCTCCACCTCATTCTCGGTTAACCCCAGTTTGGAGAGGCGGGCAATATGTAAAACCTGTTCCTTGCTCAGTTTCATATGATATCTCCCGACAATTGTAATATTGCCAATTATAACATTCACGATTGCGTATCACAACACGGGGAGTATCAATCAGGAACGTTTTGATTTTTGAAATATCAGGATTGTTTATTACAAACATAAAGGAGCGCGGCGATGATAATAAAATAATCTGTTCGCTGGGATGGAGGCCTTGATTATATGACGTTGGAAAAGATGAACACCGAGAATATGGGTTTGTTTCTGAAACAAGTGAGCGGGGTCCATAAACAGGATTTCATAATCATGGTGCTGGATGGAGCACCGTCGCATAAAGGTAAAGAACTTGAGGTTCCTGAAAACATCGCTCTGGTGTTCCTGCCATCGTATTCACCGGAATTGAATCCAGCGGAACAGATATGGAATGTGCTTCGGCGAGATTACTTTGCAAACAAGGTGTTTGACTCACTTAACACTGCGACTTGTCAGGCAGAAAATGGACTGGCATCCAATAGGGAAGCGTTAAAAAACCTAACAAACTGGTCATGGATTAGTGCCATTTCGAAGGCTAAATAGAATTAAAGTGGATTGATGAGTTTGCCTATATCACTGCCAGCCAGGAATTCCCCGGCAACAATTTCCTAACGATTGCTCTCGACAATGTCGTTTTCAGAAAGGCGGTAGCGCTCGGTGAAATTATGCGTTTTGTAATTACCTTAAATTACCTCGGCAGAACCTCGGTACAGTATAACGTCCGCACATTCGGCACCAGAGAGAACGGAAACGTGGATGAAGTGCTCTTCGAAACCAGGATTACCTTCGTGGCTGTGGATAAGGAAGGAAACAAAACACCTATCAAGACACCCAGCGGGTAGGATTAGCGTTTGAAGGATTAGGCATCTATCATGCAAAAGTTCAGAAACATATT
>DIFM01000049.1 GCA_002419135.1 Dehalococcoidia bacterium UBA5748
GAGCAAGCCCGGTTTTAACCTTCCATGTACCGGTTTCCATCTAAAACTCCTTTAATTATCTACATGATAATTGTACCCTTTGTTTGCGGGTGTTATCAAGCGAACAAACCCTTTATTTTACCTACGAAATTGATCTTACAAAGGCGTGAAAATTATTTTTGGATCGAAATAACGTTTTTGGTATCAGGCTTCTTTTCCCGGATTCCAGCAAATATGCAAATCTTCATTGAAGGAATTAAGTGCCTGCATATCTTCAATGTCTATTTCAAAGTCGAAGACATCGGCATTGTCCTGCAAGTGTGTTTGTGAGGATGCCTTCGGAATAACCACCAGACCGGTTTGCAACGACCAGCGAATAAGTATTTGAGCTGCGCTTTTCCCATATTTAACAGCGATTTCGGCTAATTTAGGGTTAGCCAGTTTATTGCCTCTTGTAAGCGGACTGTACGCTTCCATTTGAATCCCTTTGGATTTGCAAAAATCCAGCAGCTCTTTCTGATAGAGATATGGGCTGAATTCCACCTGGTTAACGGCAGGAACAGTCGTAGATTCTTTCATCAGTGCTTCCAGGTGACTTATAGTGAAATTACTGACACCGATTGCACGACATTTGCCTGAAGCTAAAAGTTCTTCCATTGCCGACCATGTTTCAATAAATAAACCGGCAACCGGCCAGTGTATCAAATATAAATCGACATATGATAGCTTCAGGTTTTGCAAGCTTTTGTCGCAGGCGGCAATTGCTTTTTTATAACCATGGTCGCTGTTCCAGAGCTTGGTTGTTATAAAGACATCTTCTCTTACAACACCGCTTTTTACTAAGGCTTTTCCTATACCGATTTCATTTTGATACGTGGCTGCGGTATCTATATGCCTGTAACCGATATTAAGGGCGGATAGAATTGTTTCTTCAACTTTACTATCATCGATTTTCCATGTGCCCAAACCCAGTAACGGTATCTGTACATCGTTATTCAGAGTCATTTTTGAATTGAGATTCAGCTTATTATTCATATTCTAATTATAACCCATTACACCTCAATTTGGATATTTGCCGCTATCTGCGGTTCTCTCAAAGGGGTAAACTGTTATTGACATACTATTATCCGAGCAATCATAATCATATTGGATAATGGAGGTGCATTTTGGAAAATCCTTATGAATATGCCATGGCGACCGAGTTCGTGGTTCCGAAGCAGGAAACAGACATTCTATCCGACGGACCCGATTACAGGGACCCCAATCTGCAAAAGGCTTTTGCTATGAAAGTCTCAAAAACACTGAACAATATCAGCAATTCATTGCCCAATCTTAACGGCGGCGGCTGGCTGATAGTTTCGCACAGTATTTGCCAGGTGGATGATGCTATCCTGATTTCGTTCCTGTTGCAAAGGCCGAAGCGCGATTAAAATCTGTCAGGGTTGTTTTTATCAAAAATCCCGTTTTATGTTATACTTTAGCTAAAGCCAGCGTAGCTCAGCAGGTAGAGCAGCGCTTTCGTAAAGCGCGGGTCGGGGGTTCGAATCCTCTCGCTGGCTCCATTATTGTCTATTTCATGGAGGAGAGATGAGTCGTTTCATTGATAAATTAAAGCATGCGTCTGTATCGGAGCCCGCGCCTCTCGGGTTCAGAACAGTGCAAAAGGCTATTAAGCCGCGATTGCTGATAATAGCACTTTTAGAGAAACCCGATGTACCGGAAACTGTTGACATAACAACTGTTGCGGATGCCTGTCTGTTTAATACTAAGAAATTAACCGAATACAAATCGGTTGAGAAAATCGCTAAATCAATTAAAGATATGCCCTGCGGATGCCGCATTGGCGGTAATTTTAATATCGATTTTGAAAAGACTGCCATTGATTTTGTTGTTTTTTCGGATGAAATGCCGGCTTCTGCATTATTAAAATCGGAAAAAACGGGCAGAATTGTTCTGGCTGAAGAAGATATGACAGGAGAGATGATACGCATACTGGATGTAATGCCGCAGGATGCCGTATTTCTTGATGAAAAATCCGGGGAAAAGTTGTCCCTGACATGGCAGAAACTGACTGTCTATAAGCGTTTTTCATCCTTATCGACCAAGCCGCTACTAATATCCGTTCCCGTAAATCTGACTGCCGATGAATTGCAGACAGTCTGGGATATGGGAGTTAACGGTTTGGTTGTTAATATGGCTGGCGCCGAATCGTTCGAAGAGCTAAAAAAGCTGCGAAAGGCTGTAGAAGCGCTGCTTCCTCCGTCAAAGCATAAACGTAAATCGAGGGCTATAGTTCCCCAGGTTCGTACTGAGGCTCCTGCGGTTGCCGATGATGACGATGACGGCGAAGAAGACGAGTAGAGTTTCAAACCGCCCGTCCCAAGATGCTTCGTCCCGATAAATCGGGACTCTAGCATGACAGTAAAACCTTAGGGGCGACCATCCGTCATCTGTCTTTTATTTAATAATTGCTGGCGGGTTTTCGGACTCCCATGAATATGATGCCGTTGTGGTTTCCCGATAAATTGGACGCTTCATTTGTTAATCACGAACTCAGCATGACAAAAAAGAATAGTAAAAGGAAGCCCTCGTAGACTACGAGGGCTTCGGTATTTAATCAAAAACTTTCGGTTATTTAGAGGCAAGTCCGCTCATCTGGTAGAATTTGCCTTCGCTGGTGATTGCCGGCGCAATTACCATTTCAGCCTGCTGCAATTCTTTAATCGTTGCTGCTCCGCAGACTCCCATCGTCGTGCGCAAAGCGCCGATAAGATTCTGGCTGCCGTTGGTAATTGAAGAGGGGCCGAAGAGAATCTGCTCGTAGGAGCTGTTGATACCTACTTTAATCCTGGTGCCTCTCGGAAGGGAAGCATGCGGATTTGCCATTCCCCAGTGATAGCCCCTGCCCGGTGATTCCTTTGCCTGTGCCAGTATCGAACCGAGCATAACGGCATCGGCTCCGGCTACAAAGGCTTTGCAGACGTCTCCGCCCTTGCGGAAACCGCCGTCTGTAACAATTGGGACGTACCTGCCCGATTCTTTCTCATAATCGTCACGGGCTGCGGCGCAGTCCATAGTGGCAGTAATCTGAGGAACGCCGATACCGAGTACCTCGCGGGAGGTGCAGGCAGCGCCGGGTCCGACCCCGACCAGTACGGCGGCAACACCGGTTCTCATAAGCTCAAGACAGGCGCTGTAGCTGACACAGTTACCGACAACTATCGGAATGGGGACAGTATTGCATAGTTCGACAAAACTGAGTCCCTTGTAACTCTTTGAAATATGGCGGGCGGTGGTTACCGTAGATGCTACGACCAGTATATCCGCACCTGCCTCTACTATAATGGTTGCCAATCTCTTGGTGTTTGCCGGGGTAACCGAAACGGCACAAACAGCGCCTTCTTTCTTAATCTCTTTTATGCGTTTGGCAACCAACTCATCTCTCATCGGCTGAGAGTATATTTTCTGCATGAGAGCGGTAATCTGGTCGTTGGGAGCCTGGGCAATCTCTTCCAGCACTTCATCGGGTCTTTCGTATCTGGTTTGAATACCTTCCAGGTTTAAAACCGACAGCCCTCCGAATTTACTCATAAGAGAAGCTGTTTTGGTATCAGTTACTCCGTCCATTGCCGAGGCGATGACCGGGATTCCGAATGTAATGTCCCCGATTTTGAAATCTAAATTGGTCTGGTCCGGGTTTATCGATACGTCACCGGGTACTATGGCGACTTCATCGAAACCGTAAGCACGGCGTAACTCTTTAAATTGAGGTGTGCTCATTTCTGTTCCTCCTTAATGAAATATACGGTAGTAGTTGAACGGGTTAAAAGAAAATTAAACAAAGATGGTTTGTTAAATATAATTGGTTATTATATCACAATCAGCAACAGGTCTGCATATTACTTTCTAGACTCTAAAAACCTATTACGTTATAATATAGAAAATTAAGGAAGACAAAATATAAATGCCTAGCCTGTATATTGTGGCGACTCCCATAGGAAACCTTGAAGATATTTCCCCGCGAGCTATCAGGATTTTGCGTGAAGTAAAACTTATTGCTGCCGAAGACACACGCAAAACCCGTATACTTCTGGATAAATATGAGATAAAAACGCCTTTAACGAGCTATTACGAACATAATAAGATAGACAAACTGGATTATATTCTGGCGCAGCTTGAACTGAAGGATATCGCCATTGTATCGGAAGCAGGGATGCCGGGTATATCCGACCCGGGTTACGAACTGGTTGCCGCTGCCGTTGGCAGGGGCCTTACGGTAGTACCGATACCGGGTCCTTCGGCAATAATCACTGCTTTGGCTGTTTCCGGCTTAGCAACAGACAGGTTTACATTTATCGGATTTTTACCGCGCAGAATCGGTGAAAGAAGGCAGGTACTTACTACTGTTGCGTCCGAAACCGGCACCATAATCGCTTATGAGGCGCCTCATCGCATACAAGAGGCATTAAATGATATAATATATGTTTTAGGCGACAGGAGAATTGCTGTTTGCCGTGAACTCACCAAGATGTATGAAGAGGTTTTTCGCGGCACGGTAAGCGAAGCCCTGAATCACTTCAGCGACCCGAGGGGTGAGTTTACACTTGTCATCGAGGGCAGGGCAAAGGAAAAGCCGCGTCTTACCGAAGATGTGGTAAAAAAGCTTGAGGCACTGCAGCAGGAAGGGATGGGAGCCAGAGAGTCGGTGGCAAAGGTTGTTAAGGAAACCGGTTTATCCAAAAAAGAGGTCTATCAGGCGTGGCTTAAACTGTTATCATAAGCCGCTTGTTGATATGTTACTTATTGTCAAAAGGAGTTTATTATGAGAAGGGGATGTATCTCATCAGGAAGAGTTAATTGCGATATCTGCAGTCGTGTTATCCAATATCCGGAGAGGTATCTTTGTGTAGATGAGGAAGATGGGGTGGAGGCGGAAAAAGGCAAGATGGTGCGCTATTGTGTAGAATGCGCTTACAAAAAAGGCTACTCCCATTATAAGGAAGAGAAAGGTGAAAAAATCCTCACTTTCTTTACCGAAACCGATATCCATCAGGTATAAGTCTTTATGAGAGAAAAAATATATATCGGTGTAGCCTGGCCTTATGCCAACAGCTCGCTTCATTTAGGTCATATTGCCGGAGCCTATCTGCCGCCGGATATTTTTGCGCGTTATCACCGCACTAAAGGAAACCTTGTTTTAATGGTGTCCGGTTCCGATGTGCACGGCACACCGATAACAATACGCGCAGAACTGGAAGGGGTAGAGCCCTCGGAAATCGCCGACAAGTATCACCGGCAGTTTTTGCAGTCTTTCAAAGATTTCGGTATAACCTTCGACCTTTTCACCAATACCGGAACCGAAAATCATAAAGAAGTGACCCAGGATATATTTTCCACCCTGTTAAACAAAGGATATATCTATAAAGACACCGTCTTACAGCCTTTTTGTTCAAAGTGTCAGCGCTATCTGCCCGACCGCTATGTCGAGGGTACTTGCCCTCTTTGCGGTTACGACGGTGCCCGCGGCGACCAGTGCGATAAATGCGGACAACCCTTAAATCCCAACGAGTTAAATGCTCCGCGTTGCAGAACTTGCGGCACAACTCCCGAGTTTTGTAATTCAGAGCAGTTTTTTCTTAAACTGACCGCCTTTCAAGATGAACTGCTTGTTTGGGCAAGGAAACAGAAACACTGGCGTTCCAATGTTGCCAACTTTACCATTAAATATCTGCAGTCCGGGCTAAAAGACCGGGCGATTACGCGTGACATCAGTTGGGGTATTCCATTGCCTATCGAAGGGTATGAAGGCAAGTGTATCTATGTCTGGTTCGAAGCGGTCATCGGTTATCTATCAGCTTCCAAAGAATGGGCTAAATCGACCGGCAATCCCGATAAATGGCGCGAGTTCTGGCAGAGGGAAGATGTAAAAAGTTATTATTTCATCGGAAAGGATAATATTCCTTTCCATACCATTATCTGGCCGGCGATGCTTTTAGGATACGGCGGCCTTAACTTGCCGTATGATGTTCCCTCCAATGAATATCTAACCATTGAAGGTAAAAAATTATCGAGCAGCTTAAACTGGGCGGTTTGGTTGCCGGATTATCTGTCGCGCTACGACCCCGACCCTTTGCGGTATCTGCTCTCTGCTAATATGCCGGAAACCAGCGATACCGATTTCTCTTGGCGTGAATTCGTGCGCCGCAATAACGACGAACTGGTTGCGACCTATGGCAACCTGGTTCAGCGTGTGCTCACTTTTACATATCGAAGTTTTGACGGGTGTGTTCCCGACCCGCTTGATATAGATGAAGACAACCAGGCGCTTTTAAAGAAAACAGAAGACACGTTGGAAAAAATGGGAGAACTGATAGCCGCCTGTCACTTCAGGGAGGCAATAAGAGCGGCTATGGCACTGGCTCAGGAAGCCAACCGCTACCTTGAGGAGAAATCCCCCTGGAAAGTAATCAAGACCGATAAACAGGCGGCGGCGGTTACTCTCTATGTAGCACTAACCGTCATTTCCGGTCTCAGAACGGCGTTTTACCCTTTCCTTCCGTTCAGCTCTCAAAAACTGCATGAGTATCTGGGTTATGAAGGCAAGGTGGAAGATGACGGGTGGCAATTGCGTTTACCATCACCGGGGCAAGGGTTATTATCTCCGCAGCCTCTCTTTGTCAAGCTGGATGACGAAATCATAGAACAGGAAACTGCCAGGCTCGGTAAAAAAGACAATATATAACGATAGGAGAAATATCGTCGTGGATGTAAAACAGGTTTATTCACTGGTTAAAGAAGGGCTTATCGGGGTAGAGGAGAATTTTAAAACGCTTGCCTCCGATAATAGTAAAAGTTTTCCTGACCTTCATAAAATGCTTGAGCATATTTTGTGTGGGGGAGGAAAGGTTGTTAGGCCTTTACTGGCACTGCATTCCGGAAGTCTTTATAAATATCAGCACGAAAAACTGGTCTATATGGCTTCAGCCAGTGAGTTGATGCATATCGCCACTCTTGTCCATGATGATGCAATTGATAAAGCCGATGTCCGCCGCGGGCGTGCTACCATAAATAGCATCTGGGGAGTGGACAGGGCAATTATTTTCG
This sequence comes from Dehalococcoidia bacterium UBA5748, assembly GCA_002419135.1. GTDB lineage: Bacteria > Chloroflexota > Dehalococcoidia > Dehalococcoidales > UBA5627 > UBA5627. Next base: position 7,084 of record DIFM01000049.1, read on the forward strand.
GTGATTACCTCTTTGCCAAAGCGGCGCAGTTTGCCGTTGCCACCGGGAGCTTACGCGTGGTAGGTCTATTTGCCGAAACACTGGAGGCGATTTCTCACGGAGAGCTCAGGCAGGGTTTCAGCGCATATCAAATCAACCAGACGTTCGAAGATTATCTGGAGCGCATTACCGGCAAGACGGCAGCCCTTTTTGCGCTGGCAACCGAGGGAGGGGCGGTGCTGGGGGAGGCATCGGAGGAGGATATTCAATCTATGAGAGATTACGGAATCAGTCTGGGGATTTCTTTCCAGATAGTAGACGATATCCTTGATTTTACCGCCAGTGAGAAGGAATTAGGCAAACCGGTTGCTTCCGACCTGATTCAGGGAACGATGACTCTACCTTCTATGATGCTTTTAGAACGTTTCCCCGGCGATAACCCTGTCCGGCGTATCTTCAATAAGGAAGGCGACAGCCGCGAGAATGTTAAAGAAGCTATAGATTTGCTTAATGCCTCCGATATTATAGAGGATTGTTATAAAATGGCTTCGGATTACAGCGAAAAGGCACGCCGCAATCTTGATAACATGCCGGATACCAAGAACCGGCAGGCTCTTACGGCACTTGCCGATTTTGTTGTCAAGCGCAAAAAGTAAGAACTGCGTACCCTTAAAGCTGATTCCCTCCTCCTCAGTCATCAATTCTTCAGGACTATCCGTTACCTGTCTTCCTGAAGTCACAAGGGGTGACTGAAGGAACTGGGGGTTAGGAGAAATCCCGATAAATCGGGACCTCAGCATCAGTCCGTTATAGAGTAATAACCACCCTACCCCGGATGCTTCATTCGTCCCTCGCGAATTCAGCATGACAATCCAACCGTCTTTGCGAGTTTTCCCGAAGGGAAGGCCAAGCAATCACTACAAAACCTTTTGATTACCACGCAGGCAAATTAATATCTAAAAAACACTTTGTCTCTGCCTTATAGGATGTAACCATCGATTAAAAATGCACAGGTAGAGATTGCCGCGTCATCCCGACACGTCGGGATTCCTCGCAATGGCACCCTGGTTGTTCAAATACTGTTACAACAAAAAATCGCCCGTCTTTTTCGGAACGGGCGATTCGTGTTTCGTCTTGTTAAACTATTAAAGCTAACCCTTGGGTTTATAATCCAAAGTTGAGCCGTCGGTATAGGTTTCCTTCTTGGACGTAGGCAAGCCTTCCTTGAACTTATCGATGGCATACTGGCAGGCTGCAAATCCCTCTTGTCTATGCCCGGTGGAAACGGCGATTACCACGTTGTTATCACCGACATTAAGTTTTCCTACCCTGTGCACAATAGCCATATCGTTTATGGGCCATTTTTCTTTAGCGGAATCCACGATACTCCGCAATCTCACTTCGGCGCTGCCGTCGGCATCTCCGTATTCCACGGAAACGACCTTCTTATCGTAAGAGTTATCCCTGATAAGCCCGATATATGAGATGATGCCTCCGCTGGCATCGTTTCTGACGCTGTTGATGACTTCCTCAATCGGTATTACATCGTTAGTAATCTCTACCATATTATATTACTCCTCTTCCATTATTATACTATGCCGTTCCGGGCGCCTGTTTAGGCTGATTTATTAAATCCGAAACCTTGCCTTTTTTGGTTTGTTTGGCAGGTTTTTTTTCGGGAACTTCTTCAACTACCGGTTTGGCAGTCACGATTTCCTCCAACTCTGCTTCCAGTTTATCAATCGGCTCGGTAAAGAGTTTTTCCAGTTCGTCTGGCTCTATGGTTTCTTTAGCCATCAAGCGCTGGGCGATATGTGCCAGCCTGTCCTTATTTTTAAGTAATATGTCTTTGGCGGTATTGTAAGCCGTCTGTAATATGCTATGTACTTCTTCGTCGATGATATTGGCGATATCATCGCCGTAATCACGTTGCTCGGAGATTTCACGTCCGAGGAAAATCATTTCCTGTTTGTTACCGAAGGTACGTGTCCCCAGTTTGTCGCTCATGCCGTAATCCGTAACCATTTTATGAGCCAGAGAGGTGGCACGCCGTATATCATCCGAAGCTCCGGTGCTGATTTCCCCGAAGATGATTTCTTCGGCAATACGTCCGCCAAGAAGGGTTGCCAGCATATCTTTGAATTGAGAGCGGGTTAAGAGATAACGGTCTTCCGTCGGCAATTGCCTGGTATGCCCCAGGCTCATTCCCCTTGCCACAATAGAAATCTTATGTACCGGGTCGGCATTGGGAGACATCCTGGCAACCAGTGCATGCCCGGCCTCGTGGTAGGCGGTAATCTCTTTTTCTTTAGGGCTGATTTTACGGCTTTTTCTTTCCGGACCGGCAATAACCCTGTCGATGGATTCCTCAAGCTCTGACATACCGATAGTTTTTTTACCGCGTCTGGCTGCCAGAATAGCTGCTTCATTAACAAGATTGGCAAGGTCGGCGCCGGAAAAACCGACGGTTTGCTTTGCCAGTGATTGCAGGTCTGCCGTTTCATCGAGCGGTTTTCCTTTACTGTGTATTTTCAGTATGGCTGTTCTGCCGACGATATCAGGTCGGTCAAGTGTAATTCTGCGGTCGAAGCGTCCCGGTCTGAGCAGGGCTTCGTCCAGAATATCCGGACGGTTGGTAGCAGCAATAACTATGACACTGGTATTGGTATCGAAACCGTCCATTTCTACCAGAATCTGGTTAAGCGTTTGCTCTCTTTCATCATGTCCGCCGCCCATGCCGGCTCCGCGCTGGCGGCCGACGGCATCAATTTCATCGATAAAAACGATGCAGGGGGCATTGCGTTTTGCCTGGTCGAAAAGGTCCCGGACACGCGAAGCGCCGACACCGACGAACATTTCGACAAATTCACTTCCGCTGATGGAAAAGAAAGGTACGCCGGCTTCTCCTGCAATAGCTTTTGCCATCAGGGTTTTACCGGTTCCGGGAGGTCCGATTAACAGGATGCCTTTAGGTATGCGTGCCCCCAACGACTGGTATTTTTCACGCATCTTAAGAAAATCGACTACCTCATACAGTTCCTGCTTGGCTTCATCAACACCGGCGACGTCATCGAAAGTGACGGTTGGGGTACTTGCCGTTAACATTCTTGCCTTGGAACGCCCGAAATTCATCGCCTGGTTATTTGCGCCTTTTGCCTGACTGAACAGGAAAAATATTAAAAGTCCGAATATTAAAAGCGGTAAAAAGCTTATCAAGAGGCTTCCCCAGTTAAAACCTCCGCGTTCTATGGTTACATCTACACCTTCAAGTATAAAACCCTCTATCTCGTAGATGCTGACATTAGTTTCCTTGTACGTGATATATTTATTATCGTTGTTATCGATAATAGTCAGCTGATTTTCATTTATTAAGATACTGTCTATTTTCCCTTCCTGAGACATTACTATAACATCGCTCAGGGATACTTCTTCCGGTTGCGGCTCACCCGGCAGTATAAAAGTGGAGAAAAGTATGGCAATTAAAATTATAGCTGCATAAACTATAATTGTACGCTTCCAGTTTATTTTCATAATTTACCTCAATAAATATTGTAGAGATAGTATATCATTCAGCGGGAGTAAAAGAAGTGAAGGGACTATCTCGAATGTAACTATTATAACACTATATTATAACAGAAATAGCCGTCCGCATAAATAATTGCGATATTTTCAGGCTTTCGGGACGGGTTTTTATCCCTGAAGGGCCAGTCCATCGAAGCTGTGTTTTAAAAGCAGAGCGTCTTCTTCCATTATCGGGCTCTCGCAGATTACAATGCCACCGACATTATAGTCTTTTAAGACCTGAAGTAATTCCATGTACTTTATATCCGAGTCCTCAAAGGGCAGGTGCCTCTTCTCACCATTAGCGGTGTATTCGATGCCGGAAATGTGAATGTGCATATTATCCAGAGCATCTTTACCCAATATTGAAGATATCTCATCGAGTACTGAAGCAAACTCTTTATATGAATTATAGACTCCGGTACGGGCATGCCAGTGGGCAAAATCGACGCAGGGCATGGTGTTAGTCAATTCGGAGCATAGATTGGCAACCTCCGCTATCGTGCCGAACTGGCTGCTTTTTCCGCTGACTTCAGGCCTTAAGGTAATATCGATACCCTTGTCCTCCATTTTCTCAAGCACTTCCGCCAGCGCTGTTTTGACGGTTCGGTATGCCTGTTCTGATGTGTCTCCCACATAGTAAGCGGGATGAAAGACTACGCTTTTCGCTCCGCATATATAGGCAACCTCGGCGGCGCTAAACAGATAACTCTGGCTCATTCTGATTTTTTGTGCTTCCCTGGCATTGAAATTAAGGGCATAGGGGGCATGTGCAGAGAGCGCTATGTTCGCATCAGAAGCGAATTTTTCCACTTTTTCGGCATTGGTCTTTGACAGATAAACCTGCTTAACGAATTCCAGTTCCATGCAATCCAAGCCCAGCTCGGCTACACGTTGAATTCCTTTGATGGTCTGCAGGTCTCCATTTGTAGCGGGAGGAGTGCTTAACGGAATGCCGGCTGTGCCGAATAACAGTTTAGACATAACATTAAGTATAACATATTGATATAGATACGCTAAAAATCCGAGGGCTTAATTCTAGCAGCAGTGACTCAAGACAGTAAAAAGAGTGACTTTCGGTTTCACATTTTATACAGGCGACCATTGCTCGTCACGACAGTGATAATTCCGTTTATGCTATAATAATGGTACGATATCAATTATTGGAGGCAGCAACTGGAAGGTATAGATTTAGCACGAAAAATAGTAGAAATTGCCAGCGACAAGCAGGCAATCGACATAAGCTTACTGGATGTAAAGTCGATATGTAATTTTGCGGATTACTTTGTGCTTTGCAGTTGTGACGCCGACCGGCAGATAGATGCTTTAGCCGAAGAAATAATACGTGTTATGAAACAGGAAAGCGTTTACCCTTTGCACCGCGAAGGAACTCCCGAATCGGGATGGGTGCTGATTGATTACAATGATGTCATCGTCCACATACTCTCTCCCGAAGAGAGAGAGTATTACAGACTGGATGAGCTTTGGAAGCAGGCGAATCCGGTAGTGCGTATTCAATAATCCACGTTTTCTTTTCTAATAGCTAAACAGCTCGTCTTTTTGAAAGAACAGATTGATTTCGTTTTTAGCTGTTTCTATAGAATCGGAACCATGAATCGAGTTATGCTCGATATCTATTCCGAGGTCTCCCCTGATGGTCCCTTTTTCCGCTTTGGCAGGGTCCGTGGCGCCCATTATCTTACGAATAAGGTCGATTGCGCCCTCTCCCTCGAATACGGCGGCTACGATAGGGGCAGAGCTGATGTAACCGGTCAGGCTTTTGAAAAACGGTTTGTCTTTATGCGGTGCATAATGTCTTTCAGCCAGTGCCATATCCATATGAAGCATTTTTATGCCGATGAGTGTCAGCCCTTCTTCTTCGATGCGCTTGATGATTTCCCCGGACAATCCTCTTTCCATAGCGTCGGGTTTAATAAGAATCAGTGATTTTTCTACCATTTCATTCCTTCTTTTTAAATATTTACTGTATTATTTGTCTGTCTATTATTCTATATTTTCAGGTTAATTAGCAACTTTGCCAAACAGTCTTACATTTCATCAGCCGTTAAAGGCGCCATATTTTTATGCTGCGTGATGGGAGGTTTTCTGAGGTATACCGGTTGCAGGGTAGCTGCATTATCACAAATCCCGGCTTTAAGCTTTAAATATCCCAGTTCCGCAAGAAATCCACAGCGGCGCAAGCGCGCGGACGGAGGCGGAATTACAGCTTTTTCTCCCAGCTCTTGCGTCAGTTCATCGATAGCAGATTGCTTGAGTTCACCGCAAAATATGGTTTGTGTCTCCGTTTCCCGACATAATTCCGTAACAGTTGTGATATGTTCCGCTCTGGTTTTTTGCCAACCGCTGCCGGTTTGTTGGAATAGGGCAACCGCAACTTCGCTTCTGCCGGCATTTATTACCGGGCATATCGGCAGGTTGGTATAACTGTGAGGGTATGCGGTCATCTCAAGGGTACCTATACCCACTATCGGCACATCCAGACTGAAAGCGATTCCCTTGGCGGTGCTTACACCTACACGCAGCCCGTTAAAACTGCCGGGGCCTATTGCCACAACGACACCCTTGATATCTTCGAATTTGACCCCGGCGTCTTCCAGGAGTTTTGTCATGCGCGGCATCAGTTCAACGGAGTGGTTCCGCCCGCAACTCCATGTCAACTCTGCCAGTATGTTAAATTCATCCGCTATGGCAATTCCTGCCGTATCTGTCGATGTATCTATAGCTAAATGCATGTTTTACTCCGTTCGGTTTTCAAATTTCTCAAGCAGTTCAATGTATCTCTGTCCGTGTGCTTTAAATATAATCTGGCGCTCAGTGTCGCCTTTATAAACGATTTCGATTGAGAGGTGTTCTTCCGGAAATAAAGGCATTCCCCTGTTTGCCCATTCAATTGCACAAATACCTCTCCCGTACAGGTAATCGTCAAGCCCGAGCTCGGCAATTTCCTGGATATTCTCAAGCCTGTAAAGGTCCATATGATACAGTGTCAGGCGACCGTATAGTTCACGCACCAGTACAAAAGAAGGGCTAAGTGTGTATTCGTTAATCCCCAGCCCGTAGGCAATTCCCTGTGTCAGGCAGGTCTTTCCGGCGCCCAGTATACCGCTTAGCAAAAAGACATCTCCCGACATTGCCAGTTCCCCGATTTTTCTGCCCAAACTTATGGTATCGTCGGAATTGTGGCTTATTATATTCAAATCTTTTACCGGATTATTAACCAAAATGATTCCAGCCTTTACCGGACGGTGTATATATCTTACCCGAACCATCTAACAGGGTTATCCGGCAGTTATCATCGGCAACAATTTTTCCGACAACCGTAACCGGGCAATCCAACTGTTTTTTAATGTCTTCCATTATATCGTGACCGGCAGTAAACAGCAGTTCATAATCTTCTCCACCCGAAAGCGCCATATCGAGTGCATTATCACCGAATGCGGTTTTTAGAGCGGGGTGAACCGGTACGGTATCGACATTTAATACAGCCCCGACACGGCTTGCCCTGCAAATATGATTCAGGTCTGATGTTAATCCATCGCTTAAATCCATAGCGCATTTTACTCCGTCGGCAGCCAGTTTCTGCCCCTCACCGATTCTGGGGGAGGGTTTATTGAGAGCAGTTGTCAACGGCATCTTCAGGTTGTTTGCAAGAACAAGGTCGTTACTGATTATTTTAAGCCCTCCTGCTGCTGCCCCGAGGTAACCGGTAACCGCTATTTCATCACCGGGCATCGCTGAGGAGCGAGTTAACATAATATTGGGGGCTTCTGTTACACCGTACACAATAGAATCTATAAACAGCACCGGAGCCTTACTGATATTACCTCCGATTACTCTAACGTGGTATTTTTGCCCCAGCTCCAGTATTCCGTTATAAAGTTCGGCTACGTCTTCGACATTCGTTTCTTGGGGTAAAGCCAGTGAGAAGAGGGCATATTTCGGTATGCCCCCCATAGCGGCAATATCACTTAAACTTACGGCAAGTGCTTTCCATCCCAGTTCCTGCCAGCTTATTTTATCAAGGTCAAAGTGAATATTCTCTACAAGACAGTCTACCGTGGTCAGATTAACCGTAGCATCACTTTGCCACGCGGCGGTATCGTCCCCGGCATCTATAAGGATATCCGGGTCTGATTCCGTGTCGTCTTTTTTTATCAGGTCGGCAAGTATATCGATTAATCCGAATTCGCCCAGCTCGCTTATTTTCATATCGCAATTATAACACGTGCCAATATGTGCCACAAAAATAAAAATATTTTCCGATTAATATAAAAATAATCGTTTGGGACTTGAAAAAGGGCTTGACGTCAATGGTAAAATAGATAGTAGGGGTTTACGGGATAGGGATTCCCCATTTTATTTGCGAAATTATTAGTATAGGAGATAAGTCTAAGGGCGGTTTTTATAATTTATTACGCTTGAGTTTATCGGCATATTTCATCATTTGAGAGTTTGTTGATATATTTATACGGAATTATTGGTGTGTATTTTCTTTAATGTTTCCGCACTTTATCCTTTATACAACCGGTGTTGCGTTTACGGTTGTCTTGGGAGCCTGATTCTGCTGTAAGTTTTACCGTAACCTGATGCCGATTCTCTCGTTATTAATGTATCGTTTGTCGGTGCTTTGTTATTTTTGCCTGATAGGAGAAGTAGGGTTTGATTTATAATAATTCCGATTTTGTTTTTAAGGCGCCCTCGGTGTTGTCGAGGGCTCGCCGTGTGCTGATAAAACCGATGGCCGGTTATCCGGTTTCATATCCGGTAACTACCAGTCGTGAAATGATGGCTACAATTATTAAGGGGATAAGGAAGGTAACCGATGCCGATATCCTGATACTGGACGGGACCCCCAACGGCGGGCCGGTTTCCCCGATTTACCAATCACTGGGTTACGATTTCGCCAGGATAATCACGCTCGATGTCAATGATTGTGTCTGGGTGGAGGTCGATAATCCGCTCACCAAACCGTTGGCGGTGCCCACATTCTGGATACCGAATGTGGTTTTATCGAGCGATTATCTGATATCCGTATCGCCTTTGAAGGTAGTAGACGGCTTCGGGCATTTAAGTATTATGAATCTGTTAAGTCTGTTGCCAAGCAAGAAATACGGCGCCGGCGGTGGTTGGGAAGACCTCTACAGCCTGGGAATCGAAAAGGTAATCACGGACCTTTATTTCACGATGCCGTTTGACTTGGGAATAATCGAAGCGCGTCAAAAATTTATTACCAAAAATGAGCCGGCAAAGGGTGAAATAGAAGAGTGCGGAAAGATATTTATGGGAGACCTCTATAAAATAGATCTCGAAGTATCGCAGACCCTCGGTATAAAAACAAATTATTTGGACCTGATTAAAGAATCGATGGCTGATTTCGATTTATAAATAGCGGGTTGATTAGTGTTGTTGTCTGCCGGAGTGTTTTGTAATCATTCGTACGATTCAGGATTGGAAACGGCGGGGTGGTGTATCAGTATTTGATATCGAAACCGTTATAACTATCGGTATAATCCCCGTAGCCGGTTGTAATTTTCTCCACAACTGCTCCCGGGGGACCGGCTTTAAGATGGCTGACAAGCTTTTCCAGTGATGTCTTTTCTCCTTCGGCATAAACCTCAACGCTTCTGCCGTCTGAAAGGTTTTTAACGTACCCCGACAAAGCAAGTTCTCCCGCTTTGCGGCAGGTGAAATCCCTGAAATATACGCCCTGGACACGCCCGTGTACAATTACTCTTACCGAAGCTTTATCAGCCATCCTGCTCATATTATTTTAGAAAGTTCTAATCTTCTTCCAGTTCCTTCTTTTTCTTTTTCTTAACTACCTCGACTATCGGCGGTTGGTCCAGTATTTCCGAAATACTGGCTTTTTTGGCATTCTTTTTGGGCTTTTTGGTTTCGTGGTGTTGAATATCTCGCTTACCCATATATATCCTCCTGAGTTTATAATATCAACCTGTTTTAAAAAAGTTTAGCAAAGCCTATTGTTACTGTAAAGTTATTTCAGTTTTTCAAGCGCTGCTTTTGCGGCTTCGGTTTCTGCAATTTTTTTACTTTTACCGCTTCCTCTGCCCAGCAGGGTTTCCCTCACTTTGACCTCAGCCGTAAAAACCCGTTTATGGTCGGGACCTGTCTCTTCAACAATATAGTATACAGGAGTCTCTTTAGCTTCACCCTTGCGGGCTTGAAATATTTGCTGCAGTCGTGATTTAAAATCGACGCAGTTACTTTGCTCGCCCGGCTTTTCCATTATAGCTTCGAATAGCTTTAAAATAAAACCGCGCGTAGTTTTCAACCCCTTATCAAGATATACAGCTGCTACCAATGCCTCAAGTGCGCCGGCAAGATTGGCATCTTTATTACGCCCTCCGCTCGATTCTTCTCCTTTGCCCAACAATAGATAATTTCCCAAATCGATTGTTTTGGCGATCTCTGCCAGTGTGGTAGTGCATACCAGGGATGCTCTGAATCCTGTTAGTTCCCCTTCGGCTTGTTCCGGAAATTTTAAATACAAGTGCTCGGCAATTATCATGCCCAGTATGGCATCTCCCAGAAACTCCAGCCTTTCGTTGGATTCGGGTGCAATCGCCGGATACTCGTTAACATAGGAACTGTGCGTTATTGCCAGCTTAAGCAGGGCTTCATGCTTGAAATCGATACCGATGCGTTTCTTTATGTCTTTCGGACTGGTCAATTTATTCTCCTCAAGAAATAATATAGCACAAATTGAGGAGAATTTGTTCATATTCCGGCAGAATAATAGGGCATTTAATAATGTCTGAAAGAGCGAAAAATAAAAACGTTGCCTCGAAAAGCCCTCCGTGATATAATTTTTAGCGTATTGGGGATTAGTCTAGCGGTAGGACAGCGGACTCTGAATCCGTGAGGGGAGGTTCGAATCCTCCATCCCCAGCCAATTTTTGCTCAATATATGTCAAGATGTTCTCTGATTGCTGCTCGTACTTCATTTTGTAATTTAGGGTCTTCCAAATATCCGAACATTCCTTCAAGTCTCTTTTTTGAAATTGTTCTTATCTGGTGAACCATTATAATCGAGTCAAACGGTTGTCCCGCTTTCCCTTTGGAGAGTAACACTTCAGAAGGATATAAATGACGTTTGGTTGGGTTTGACATCTTGGACGGTTAATAAAGAAACGTTCATCCGGAGCCTGTCGAAGGATAAGCGAATATAATTAGACAGTCCAAGGGGTTTTAAGCCTTCCTATTCAAAAAATCTACCAAATCATCGTAGCTTATCAATCCAACGATTTCTCTGTCTCTGACGACCGGCAATTGGTCGACTTTTTCCTCCTGGAACAGCTGAAGGGCTGCAATCAGCCCGGCTTCAGGGGTCAGATAGCTGAGTTGACCAAGCGGCGTCATCACTTCGGTTGCCGTTTTGATGCTCCATTGCTTTTTGTCCAGATTTCTAAGCAGGTTCATATTTACCAACCCCAGAGTATCGCTACCGGAGGTTACCATAAGGTAGCTTTTTTTATTTTGCCTGATGTACTCATTGTACATCTCTTCTATGCTGATGTGCGCCGGTATTTTTATATAATTTGTATTCATCAGTTCGGCAACCGAATACTTTTGTAATTTCTGCTGTAATGATACCTGACGTGAACTGCCGGATGATGCGCTGTTTAAGAACCAGCCGATAAAAGCCAGCCAAAGTCCGTTTAAGGTGTATCCCATAAAAAAGAGGATTATACCAGTTGCTATCATCAGGTAGGAAATAACTCTGCCGATGTTTGAAACCCATTTGGTGGCTTTTTGCGGGTTTTTACCGACCTTCCATATTATAGACCTTAATACCCTTCCGCCGTCTAAAGGAAAGCCGGGGAGCAGGTTAAATACTGCCAGTATAACGTTGGTCAATCCCAGCCAGAACGCAATTTCGGCAACACCGTCGAAGCGCGGAGAGGGCAGTAAAAAATACAATGCCCAGAATACTATGCCCAGTGCAATGCTGGTAAGAGGACCGGCAATAGCGATTTTAAATTCCACACCGGAGCTTTCGGGTTCGCGTGAAATACTGGCAAGACCGCCGAAGATAAACAGTGTTATGGATTTAACAGGGAGGCCGTTTCTTTGAGCCGTTATGCTGTGTCCCAGTTCGTGCGCCAGCACCGATGCGAAAAACAACAGACTGGTGATAATTCCGGCAGAAATCGATTGTAATAAGCTCCATTCGGGAAATACGGAGGGAAAATATGAGCCGGCAAGCGACCATGTTACCAGCAGAAATATAAAAAACCATGAGTAATCTATGTTTATCGAAATTCCCGAAAGTTTACCTATACTGAAACTGCCTTTGGACATCGAATCTCCTTGGGGATAATAGTTTTTTAGGGCTTAAACAATGAGTTTAGTATGTTATTAAATGTATTGTCAAAAAAATATTTTTAAATTCTCAGATTTTAGGAATTAAAGATATTGCATTACATCAACAAAGTATGTATAATCTTGTACATAAAAAATAGTACAAAATAATAGGGGTATTTTTAACTCAAGTCTTCTCATCCCGTGCTTTCTGTCGACGCCGCAAAGGCTTTAGATAAATCGGTATTAAAAGGAGGAAGACCTAATGTACAAGAAGATTCTGGTTCCGCTCGATGGCTCTAAAACAGCCGAAGGGGTCCTGCCGCATGCCAAAGCGCTGGCATATTCCGAAAAGGCAGAGCTCATTCTGATTAATGTTGTGGCAAATCCCGCTTTCGAATTCGCTTTTTCCGACCCCTCGATAGCCGCACGGACCATTGCCGAGGAAGAAGAACTCGGCAGTAAATATATGGCGGAAATCGAGGAGCGCTTGAAATCAGAAGGCTACAAAGTAACCAGCCTGATAAAAGGCGGCTCTGCGGCTAATACAATTTTAAAAACCGCAGAGGAAATGGGGGCGGATATTATTGCCATGTCGACTCACGGTCGCACAGGTCCCGCACATTGGGTAATCGGCAGTGTTGCGGAAAAGGTGGTGCACCACTCCAAGATTCCTGTAATGCTGATTCGTTCGAACAATTAGTATTACTTTCCCCCCAATTTATAAAAATTTTAAATCGAGAGGAAACAAATGAGTGAACTGGTAACATCGGCTAAAAATGGTGTGCAAAGTATCCGCAAAGTAATATTTGCATCATCTGCGGGTACAATAATCGAATGGTATGATTTTTACATTTTCGGTGCACTGGCAACAACCCTTGCCAGTAAGTTCTATACCACCGGAACTGCAGCCGGCGATGTTATCGCCTGGCTCGGTACTTTTGCAGTCGGGTTTATGGTGCGTCCTTTCGGCGCGCTTTTCTTCGGTCGTATGGGCGACCTTTTGGGACGCAAATTCACGTACGTGTTAACAATAGCGATAATGGGTTCCGCCACATTCATTATCGGTTTGTTGCCCACCAAAGAAGTACTTGGCGTGTGGGCAGGTGTTATATTAATAATACTCAGGATACTTCAGGGCCTGGCTCTGGGAGGACAATATGGCGGAGCGGCAACTTTTGTTGCCGAACACGCACCGCAAGGGAAGCGTGGTTTTTATACCAGCTGGATTCAAACTACAGCCACTTTGGGTTTGTTCCTGTCCCTTGGCATTATACTGGTGGTCAGGGTTGGAATGGGAGAGGAAACTTTCAACGATTGGGGCTGGCGTATACCGTTTATGGTATCAATATTACTGGTGATACTATCCGTTTGGATAAGGCAGTCTCTGCGCGAGTCGCCCTTATATCAACAAATGAAAGTAAGCAAAACTATTTCAAAGAACCCGCTAAAAGAAAGTTTTACCAACCCGTATAATCTTAAATGGGTTTTGATTGCGCTGTTCGGCGCTACCATGGGGCAGGGTGTTGTGTGGTACACCGGTCAGTTCTATGCTCTGTTTTATCTGCAGCAGATCTTTAAGGTTAGTCTGGTAGAATCCAATATTATTGTGGGTGCAGCCCTGGTTCTTAGCGCTCCTTTCTTTGTCTTTTTCGGCTGGCTTTCCGATAAGGTAGGCCGCAAAAAGATAATGCTGGGTGGTATGCTGTTGGCAGTCTTAACTTATTACCCGATATACGGCGCTATGGCAGCTTTTGCTCCGATAGATACAGGGCAGCATTTCCTGTTTGGCTATCAGGGATACAATATGGTTGCTCTGTCGGCGTTGGTCTTCATACAGGTTATTTATGTTACCATGGTATACGGACCTATTGCCGCCTTCTTAGTCGAGTTATTCCCGACCAAGATACGCTATACCTCTATGTCATTCCCGTATCACATCGGTAACGGCGTCTTTGGTGGCTTGGTACCCATGATAGGTTTGGCATGGATTACGGCAACCGGTAACAATTTTGCCGGTATCTGGTATCCGATGATAATAGCCGGCATCTGCTTTGTGGTCGGTGTCATACTACTTAAAGAAACGAAGGATGTAGACATAAGTGATGCCAGTACTTCTCTGTCCGGTATGTCCGAAGCTGCAGGCAAAAAGGATAAAGAATAGAAATACTATATATTTGTATTATAAATTCTCGGAGCCACGGGATTATTCCCGTGGCTCCTCTTTTTATTTGTGTTTTCTTGACACAGAAATGGCTCTCTGATAACCTTTAGGATAACCTAAATATTACCACTTCGCAAAGATAGGGGTTTAATATGCATAACAGTACTGAAGAATATCTGGAAGCTATTTACAACCTTACGCGCGATGGCAAAGCGGCATCCACTTCCGAGATATCAAAACGGCTTAATATTTCCGCCGCCAGTGTTACCGAGATGTTTAAAAAGCTGGCCGGTGAGGATTATATTTCTTATTCTCCCTATCACGGTGTTACTCTTACAAATAAGGGAAGCGCTCTGGGGAAAAAGATGGCGCGTAAGCATAGGCTGCTGGAGAGGTTTTTGTTTGATAACTTAAAAATTGGAAAGGATAAGGTCCATAACGAAGCCTGTGCTATGGAGCATACTCTTTCCGATGAAGCAGAACGGGCTCTATGTCTTTCCTTGAAGTACCCGGATAGATGTCCGGACGATGAAAAAATGATTCCGCCCTGCGACCTTGACTTTGCAACTTGCCAGGAATGCAGGGAATGGAATAAAGGTAATTTTGAAGAGCTTCAGAAACGCAAAAAGGAGGTTATTCCCTTATTGGAACTTAAGGCAAGCAGAGAAGCTACCATTGCTTTCATTCGCGGAGGTAAAGGTATGCTGCAACGGCTTTGTGATATGGGATTGACTCCCGGAACGAAAATCAGAGTCTCAAGAATTGCGCCTCTCAAAGGACCGGTGGAAATCAATATACGAGGCAGTAAGCTTGCTCTTGGTAACAGGGTTGCCGGTAATATTTTCGTCGAGGCCCCCGATAAAATCGAGCAAGAAGAAAGAAAAGGCTAATCAATGAAGGATACTTCCATATCTACAGATATAAGGGATACGGCGGGAGTTATCGGTAATGATAACGACGGTAGATTGACACTGGCGCTGGTAGGAAATGTCAATGTCGGGAAAAGTACCATTTTTAATCAGCTGACCGGTCTGGTGCAGGAAACAGGGAATTGGGGCGGCAAGACCGTTGAACTGAAGGAAGGAACTTTATCCCACCATGGTTTACAAATAGATGTTGTAGACCTTCCGGGTATCTATTCCTTTGCTACATATTCCGTAGAGGAACAGGCTACTCAGGAATATATTCTTACTCAGAAGCCGGATGTTATTATCAATGTAGTCGATGCCACATCCCTTGAGAGAAATCTTTTTTTTACACTTCAACTCAGGGAAATGGGGCTGCCGGTCGTGCTTGGCATCAATTACAACGACATTGCCAGGAAAAAAAATATCCGGGTCGATACAAACCTGCTGCAAGAGATATTAGGAGTGCCGGTTGTAGATACAATTGCCATAAAGGGTATCGGCGTTCACGAACTTGTAGATGCGGCTCTGGAGTTCCTTGATGAGCCGGTTAATAACACAAGCCGGCTAAAATATGGCATCGAAGTTGAAAACAGAATAGATAAGCTCCTTGAGCTATTAAATAACGGTTTATCCGAAATGCCTTCCAGATGGCAGGCTATTCAACTGTTGGAAGGTAAAAATCCGGCTTTATCAGCCGATGATAAAGAAATGTCTGCCATTGTTATGACTGCAGAAAAACTAGCCGGAGAGCTGGTTTCAATGCATGGTGAAGATATTTCAACCATAATTGCAGCTGAACGTTATGCGTTAGCGGCTTCAATAACCGAAAAGGTAATCAGTAGAAAAGAGGCAGCCAGGAAGCTCTCCGATATAATGGATAATATCATGCTGCATCCCATCTTCGGTTATTTCATTTTTTTTCTGACACTGGCAGCAATTCTGATTGTAGTCTCTCTGTTCGGTGAGTGGGTTACCGGTGTTATAGAGGGGTTCTTTGAAAGCATCAAACCGGAAATTGCCGGGACTGCCATGGATATTTTCTGGAACGGAGGAGTTATCGGTTTTTATGCTGCTCTGATAGTGGCAATCGGTTTTATACTTCCTTTCTTTCTGATATTGAGCTGGTTAAGTGAGAGCGGATATCTGCCCAGAATTGCTTTTTTAATGGACCGTCCCTGTCATACAATCGGTTTGCACGGCATGTCGAGTATTCCTTTAATAATGGGGCTCGGATGCAATGTACCGGCATGTATGGCCTGTCGCGTCATGCAAAACAAGAGAGATCGCCTGATAGCCACTTTTCTAACCACTATGGTTCCGTGCGCCGCCAGAACTTCCATAGTACTCGGATTGGTGGGTGCATTTATCGGCTGGCAATGGGCGGTAGGTATATTGTTTTTCCAGTTCCTCTTAATCTACGTCATCGGGTTGATACTAAACAAGATGATGCCCAGTACCTCGCCGGGTATCATTATGGAAATTCCGGAATACCGCTGGCCTTCACTGAAAAACGTCTGGCGACAGGCGTGGTTCAGATTTAAAGAATTTCTTATAATCGGCGTTCCCCTGATAGTTATAGGCAGTGTCATTATTGAGACTATGAATGTTTATAACTGGTTGGATTACCTTACAGATATCCTGTCACCCCTAACGGTAAGTTGGTTGGGGTTGCCGGCATTTACCGGAGTACTGCTTATTTTCGGTATTCTTCGCAAAGAGGCTAACCTGGCTTTGTTGTTTTCGTTTGCCGGGGGCGCTGCCATAACTACCATAATGACGCCGTTGCAGATGGTAGTATTTACAATAGTAATACTTATTTATATACCCTGTATATCGACCATTGCCGTCTTATTGAAAGAAACAGGTCTCAAGTCAACAACTTTAATGGTGCTGGCGGAAATCGGGCTTGCCATTCTTATAGGTGGTATTGCGTACAGGTTATTGGGCTTGTTTTTATAACAGAATAAAAACATTTACTCATTGTGTTAAACAGAAGCGGAAGCGGCGCATTTTATACGTAAACCATTGGTGCTAATCGATGGCAAAAGCGGGTATGCAACTTGACTAATTACGATTGTTTCCCTATAATAGCGTCCTGTTGACATTTTTACTTATTTCTGTCAGAATAGTGCCCGAGTAGCGCAATGGTAGCGCAACCGACTTGTAATCGGTAGGTTAGTGGGTTCGAGTCCCCTCTCGGGCTGTTCCTGCTATTTTTTTGCGTTTATGCTTTGTTAATAGGGAGAGGTGCCGGAGTGGTTAATCGGAGCAGACTGTAAATCTGCCGCTCGGAAGAGCTACGCAGGTTCGAACCCTGCCCTCTCCACCACCCCAAAATTAATACTGGACATATTGTTGTTAAAGCAGATATAATATTATAATTAAAAATACCGACATAATTAGATTAGGAAAGGAGATGCCCACATAGCTCAGTTGGTAGAGCACGTTCTTGGTAAGAACGGGGTCATCAGTTCGAATCTGATTGTGGGCTTAAATCAAAGGGGGGAAAAATGGCGAAACAGAAGTTTGATAGAAGTAAACCACATTGTAACATTGGCACCATCGGTCACGTGGACCATGGTAAGACAACATTGACGGCTGCGATTACTTTCATATTGTCTAAACAGCCGTGGAGTCATACGGAGTATCGTGCATTCGATAGTATCGATAATGCTCCGGAAGAAAGAGCGCGCGGTGTTACCATTGCTATTTCTCATATCGAATATGAAACCGAAACCAGGCATTATGCTCATGTAGATTGTCCGGGACACGCAGACTTCATCAAGAATATGATTACAGGCGCTGCCCAGATGGATGGCGCAATACTGGTAGTCAGCGCCCCCGATGGCCCGATGCCTCAGACCAGGGAGCATGTCTTGCTCGCTCATCAGGTTGAAGTGCCGAAAATGGTAGTTGCTCTTAATAAAGTAGATATGATGGAAGATCCCGAGTTGTTGGAGCTTGTTGAGATGGAAGTCAGGGAACTGCTTACCAAGAATCACTATGATGGTGATGATGTTCCTATTGTTCATGTCAGCGCTCTCAAAGCTCTGGAATGCGGTTGCGGCAAGGAAGATTGCCAGTGGTGCGGAGCTATCTTAAAACTGATGGCAGCCGTTGATTCATATATTCCTATTCCGGAAAGGCCCAAGGACAAACCTTTCCTGATGTCGATTGAAGATGTTTTCAGCATCAAAGGCCGTGGCACGGTAGCCACCGGTAGAGTTGAAAGGGGTGTTGTTAAACCCGGAGATGATGTAGAAATTGTCGGTCTTCATCATGAACCGAAGAAGGTTGTTGCAACCAGCCTTGAAATGTTCCATAAGTTTTTGGACATAAGCGAACCCGGCGATGCCGTTGGTGTTCTATTAAGAGGTATTGAGCGTGAAGATATCGAACGTGGCCAGGTTTTGGCTGCCCCCGGAAGTATCAAGCCGCATACTTATGCCGATGCCGAGGTTTATGTACTTTCAAAAGAAGAAGGCGGCAGACATACACCGTTCTTTAACGGCTACAAACCGCAATTCTACATCAGGACCACTGATATTACCGGTTCTATCGAATTGGAGCCGGGTGTTGAAATGGTTATGCCCGGTGATAACACCAAAATGAAAATAAAACTTATTTATCCGGTAGCCCTTGAAAAAGGTTTAAGTTTTGCAATCAGAGAAGGGGGCAGGACAGTAGGCGCCGGAACTATTACCAATATCATAGAATAATATGGCTAAGAAAAAGACGGATGCCCGTAATGTGATTCACCTTGCATGTACCGAATGTAAGGAAAGAACTTATACGACTGAAAAAAATAAGAGAAATGACCCTCAGAGGTTAGAGCTAAAGAAATATTGTCCGCGTTGTCGTACCAGCCAACTTCACAGGGAGGTAAAGTAATACTTTCCGTAAAAGGAGGTATGACATATGGCTCAGACAACGCAGTCCGCTGAAAAAAAAGGGCGAGGGTTTAAGCTTTTCGGTAACGTTATAGCCGAACTGAAAAAGGTAACGTGGCTTTCCAGAAGGGAAGCGATTTACCTCACAGGTTTGGTGTTGCTTGTTGCTGTTATCGTTGGTCTTATACTTGGCGGGATAGATTGGATATTCAGTCTTCTTATCGAAAAAATATTTGCTGGTAGTTAGTTATTCATTACAATGCAGGAGTTAGAGATAGACAATACAAGCCAGGTAGGGGAGCAGGTAGCTGTGGATCAAGAGAAATGGTACGCTGTCCATACTTATTCCGGCTATGAGGAGCGGGTAAAGAAGAATCTTGACCAGCGCATCGGTTCAATGGATGCCAATCAGGATATATTCAGGATTGTTATCCCCACCGAAGAGGAAGTAGAAGTAAAAAACGGACAGAGGCGTACTATCACCCGTAAGATATTACCCGGATACATTCTTGTTCAGATGAAAATGAACGACTTTAGCTGGAGTATTGTGAGAAATACCCCCGGGGTAACCGGGTTCGTAAGCGGCGGTAACAAGCCGGTTCCGCTTCAGGATAACGAGGTTAAGCAGATTATGAGACAGATGGAAGCTGAAGTTCCCAAGGTTAAAGTGGGTTTTAAACAGGGGCAGAGTGTTAAGGTAATAGATGGTCCTTTCATCGATTTTATCGGAACGGTCGATGAAATAGACCTTGAAAAAGGCAAGGTAAAAGTATTGCTTTCCTTGTTCGGACGTGAAACTCCCGTAAAATTGGATTTTCTACAAGTAGAAAAGCTTTAAAGGGTTTGTGAAGATTCCCGGAGGAAATATAAGTGGCAAAAAAAGTTAAAGCAATAGTAAAGTTGCAGATTGCGGCCGGTCAGGCCAATCCTGCGCCCCCGGTTGGTCCTGCGTTGGGTCAACATGGCGTCAATATAATGGGCTTTTGCAAGGAATATAATGAGCGAACATCCAAATACGCCGGCTCTATTATTCCTGTTGAAATAACCATATTTGTTGATAGAACGTATAAGTTTGTAACGAAGACCCCTCCGACATCCGATTTGCTGAAGAAGGCATTGGGTGTGCCGAAGGGTGCCGGAACTACGGGGCATGCTCCGAATATGGTATTATCAAAGGAAAAGCTGAGAGAGATTGCCCAGATTAAAGCCAAGGATTTGAATTCGATTGATATCGAAGGGGCGGAAAAAACAGTTTTAGGTACCGCAAGAAGTATGGGGATTGGAATAGAGTAAGATGGCAGATAGAGGAAAAAAATACAACGAAGCAGCAGGGTTAATAGAAAAAGATAGGGCGTATACACCGGAGGAGGCTGTCGAGCTGGCAAAGAAAACCAGTACAGCTAAATTCGATGAAACGCTTGAATTGCATTTAAAAATGGGTGTCGACCCCCGAAATGCGACACAGCAGGTCAGGGGCGTTGCGCTTTTACCGCATGGGCTGGGTAAAAAGATACGCATATTGGTATTTGCGCAGGGTGAAGCTGAAAAAATAGCTACCACAGCCGGAGCCGATTACGTCGGCAGTGAAGATATCGTTAAACAGATAGAGGGTGGATGGCTTGATTTTGATGCAGCTATCGCAACACCGGAAATGATGGGAAAGGTCGGCAAGCTGGGTAAGATTCTGGGTAGAAAGGGCTTAATGCCCAATCCCAAAGCCGGTACCGTAGTTGTTGCCGAAGACCTTCCAAGAGTGATCGAGGATGCCCGCAAAGGGCGTGTCGAATTCAAGCTCGACCGTAATGCCATTATTCATCTTCCCTTGGGAAAGATGAGTTTTGATGCCGAAAAATTAAGCGAAAATATGATAGCGGTTATTGAAGCGATTATCAAGGCAAAACCGGTCGGTGCCAAAGGTCAGTATATAAAGAGCGCCTATATTTCTTCTACAATGGGGCCCGGTATTAAACTAGACCTTAAAGCAATTATGGCTACTGCTTAGTAGTATAATTAACAATATTATAATTATTACGCCAGTCTCATCCGGAGACAGCGGGTGCCTTATAAAGGCTTAAAAATACCTGCCGAGGATTGAGGGCATGATAGAACTATTTGTTTTTATTCAAGTCCTTGCCGCGCAGGTGCAGGGACTTTTTTATTTAGATGAACAGGAGGTGATAAGGATGAAAAGAGCGGAAAAAGCAAAGCTGGTTGAGGGTATTCAGGATGCCATGACCAGGTGTAAAGTCGGCATTATGACTGAATATCTGGGAATGAAGAACGCCGACCTTACTCTTTTAAGACGCAAGTTGGGAGAAGCCGGTATTGATTACATTGTAGTTAAAAATACACTGGCAAGATTCGCTGCGGATAATTCAAACAAGAGCTTTCTAAAAGAAAAGCTCACCGGACCGATGGCTGTGGCTTTTGGCTACGATGATGAAGTGGTACCCGCAAAATTGTTAGTTCAGTTTGTTGATGCTTCTGAAACTCCGTTAAAAATTAAAGGCGGATTCATCGGCGACCAGTTATTGACCGATGAAGACGTAAAAACATTGGCCAAGATACCGCCAAAGGATATCCTATTGGCACAGGTGCTGGGCGCTATGCAGGGCCCGATATCCGGTTTTGTCAATGTATGCGCAGCGCCGATACGAGGGCTGGTTACTGTCCTGCAAGCCAGGGCTGATAAATTAGAAGGTTAACAATTATTAAAATATAAAATCTGGTAAAAAAAGGAAGGAAAAATAAAAATGGAAGATAAAACGCAGCAGGTAATCGATATTGTTAAAGAAATGACGGTTCTTGAATTATCAAAACTGGTTAAAGCCCTTGAAGAAGAATTCGGTGTTAGTGCCGCCGCTCCTATGATGGCTGCAGTTGCTGCTCCGGCTGATGCCGGCAGTGCCAAACCGGAAGAAGAGAAGACAGAGTTCAACGTAACTCTCAAAGAAATCGGCGCCAATAAAATCAATGTTATCAGGGTTGTGCGCGAATTGACCCAGTTGGGGCTGAAAGAATCAAAAGACCTGGTAGAAGGTGCGCCCAAGCTGGTAAAGGAAGCTGTCAGCAAGGATGAGGCGGCTTCAGCCAAAGCAAAGCTGGAAGAAGTCGGCGCTACTGTAGAAGTCAGCTAGAGTCATAACTCCTAACCAACAAAAGAATAGCAGATAACAATGACCGCCCGGATGCGTGTTGTCCGGCGGTCGTTTGTTATTTTGCGTATTTCTTGAAACACGTACTTAAAGATTGTATAATTCGTGCACGTGTAGACTTTAATCCGGAGGGACTGGCAGATGCTCTCAACCGAATATGTTCCCCTGATGGTTATCGGTGCTGTTTTTCTGGTAATAGGTATAGTCGTAATCATTATCGGTATAAAAGAGGAAAAAGATTATTGCAACGACATATCGAATAAAGCTGATGTGCGTAAATATCTGGAACACAGGTCCGACAAAATACAGGCATGGGGATTTAAAGTAGGTGGTGTAACTGCTATTATAATCGGTTTAGTTCTATTGATTATGGGTATCATCTTCTGGCTTTGGGGCTGATTCTATAACCCTGGCAATATCATCGGGCGCCTTCAGCAACGTCTTTCCACACAGGACTGAATCCGGAATAATCATTCCGCCGGAAACTACCATTTTTATGCATTCGTCGATTTTTAAATCGGTATGAATTATTTCTTCTCCGCTGATTATCTCAAAATATCCGGATGTGGGAACGGGGGAGGTCGGAATATAAACACCGTAGAGCGTCTCTCCGGAGGCGCCCTTAAATTCATTGGTTACAAAAGCCGGTGCCAGCATACCCTTTCTGGGGAATTCAACGAATACTACTTCCCGAAATGCCGCTTTATTCATACCGGCGCCGGAAAGACTTTCTATTACCTGCTTAACACCGTTATATAATTGTTTAAAAATGGGAACGCGGTTAATCAGGTTCTCGGAAAAATTAACCATTTTCTTTCCGAGGTAATTACTGGTGACGACCCCCACTATATAAATAATAAGTACTGCGGTAATAAACCCAAGCCCTGTGATTTCATTATAGTTTGGGTTGAAATAGGTTATGATATCCATTATTACCGGCTGCAGTATATCGTCGATTTTAATAAAAAGCCATATAAATATATATATAGCTACAGCAAGAGGTATAACAACCAGAAAACCGGCTAAAAAATTGTTTCTCAGGTTTCTCAGAAGCCAATGACCGCGGCTCTCTTTCTTTTTTACCATGAAATTGCACTTCCTGTTTTATACTTGACGCCTCGGTCTGTATTGTATCGCCTCAGCAATGTGATTGGCTTTTATTATAGCACTTTTTTCAAGATCCGCTATGGTTCTGGCAAGTTTTAATATGCGATGGAAAGCGCGTGCCGAGAGGTTCATTTGTTTCATCGCCGCTTTTAAAAGGCTTTGTGCAGTTTCCTCTGTCTGGCAGAAATTCCTGACCTCTAGCGGTGTCATTTCACTGTTGGCTGCGAGTTTTGTACCTTCGAAACGCCGGCGCTGTGCTATTCTGGCTTCGGTAACCCGTTGCTGTACATTTTTTGATTGCTCGCTTAACCTCTCATCCGAGAGCTTTTCATAATCAATATGGGGTACTTCAATAAAAATATCTATGCGGTCGAGGAAAGGCCCGCTGATACGTTTCTGGTAGCGGGATACCAGCCCAGGGCTGCAGGTGCAGGGGTGGTAGGGGTCTCCATAATAACCGCAGGGGCAGGGGTTCATAGCGCCTACCAGCATGAAATTGGCGGGGAATGTCAGGCTTCCGCGTGCGCGGCTGATGGTAACGATTTTATCTTCCAGCGGTTGCCTTAGTACTTCAAGCAGTGACTGACCGAATTCCGGTAATTCGTCTAAAAATAAAACACCCCTGTGGCTTAAGCTGATTTCACCGGGTTTTGGAAAATGCCCTCCTCCTACCAACCCTGCATCGGAAATGGTGTGGTGTGGGGAGCGGAACGGGCGCTTACATATTAAGGGAGTATCCGATGGCAGTAATCCACTGGCGCTGTATATGCGGGTGACTTCAAGGGATTCCTCGTTGGTCATCGGAGGTAAAATACCCGGAAGAGAACGTGCCAGCAGTGTCTTCCCGCTTCCGGGGGGACCGAACATAACTATGTTATGACCTCCGGCGGCAGCAACCTCCAATGCCCTTTTAACATGCTCCTGCCCTTTTATATGCTCAAAATCAACAAGCGGAGCATTGTTATCATGTGCTTCCATCGGTGTTGATTCACTGTACACAAATTCGGGTGCGGGGATTTCTCCCAGCAAATAACTTGCCAGTTGTGCAAGCGAGGAAAAGGGGAGGATATTAACGCCTTCTACCAGCGCAGCTTCTTTGGCATCTACTTCCGGAACGACTATATTCTTAAAACCTTTTTGGTATGCCAGGGCTACCATGGACAGAATTCCGTTGGTATGCCGCAGGCTGCCGTCCAAAGACAATTCTCCCAGAAATAGGGTGTCAGAAACATCGAATTGTACCTGTTGAGAACTGAAAATAATGCCTATCGCAATAGGCAGGTCGTAAGAAGGCCCGGCTTTTTTTAAGTCGGCGGGCGCCAGGTTGGCACAAATGTGTTTCATAGGAAAGGTAAAACCCGAATTACGAACTGCCGAGCGTACGCGTTCTTTAGCTTCCGAGACAGCGGCATCCGGTAATCCTACGATAGCAAAAAAGGGTAGCCCCGGAGAGATATCGACTTCAACTTCGACAATAGTTCCCTCCAGCCCAGCTAAAGCGCAGCTGTAGACTTTTGCTAACATTGCCTTAATGTTACGTGAAAGCATAAAGTATGTCAATTATAATAATCCGGCATTTTACGGCGCTTTTACCGCAAACTGAGCTTATAAAGAAAAATAATGCGGGCATAAATTGTATCAATAATATGCAGCAAAGGATAATTTTTGCCAAAAATATTTGCATTGATAAAAAGTTTTCCGAGTAACGTCAAATATTTTGTGTAAAATTGGGGAAGGGCTTATCCTCCCAGTTATTATTTGTAGTAGACGAGGCATCATCTGACACTCACAACCTTCCCTGACAGTGTTATCTGTCTGATGTAACCTATCCAGCATCTTGTCGTCTGCCAATTGTTTGCTGTCTATAAAGGTCTGGTATGGTGTCTTGCCGAAACAATACTTCCCCGAATGTGTTCGTTCCATATTATACTCTTCTATCCATTTGTCTACATCCTCCTGTATTTATTCTATGCTTCGATATATTTTCTTTCTAATAACCCGAAGGGCAGAGTTCCACGGACCGAGTCCGTGGGTGAATGAGATTTCCTGAATGCTATCTCAAGGAACAAGGTAGGTATTAACAAGAGCATATGCATTCAGGTCAAGCGAAGCTTGAACTGTAAAGTGCCACGGGCTTTGCCCGTGGGTATCTACATGCCACTGCATAAAACTCATCCTGTATTGTCTTGTTGAAGCGTTCGCAAACACCGTTAGTCTGTGGTGATCTGTCCTTTGTCTGAGGTGGACCCCATTGTTAGGGCAGGAGAGGGATGAAATTAAGGTGGGGTCCTCCTTTCCTTAATGGGTTTAATACAAAGGATTCTACCATACCTCCTGTCGTAGTTGCTACCGGAATGAGATTATGTATGTAGACTTCTGCCGGTGTCTTGTATCCGAGCGCCTGATGCGGCCGTTCGGCATTATAGAATCGGAAGTAGTTCCCCAGACTGACCCTCGCCTCACCGCCGTTCTGATAGGCTCGCAGATATACTTCTTCGTATTTCACTGTCCGCCAAAGTCTCTCAATGAACAGATTGTCATTATAGCTGCCTTTTCCATCCATGCTGATTTTGATGCCATGTTCCTTCAGTAGACCAGTAAATTCATCACCGGTGAACTGGCTGCCCTGGTCGGTATTGAATATCTCCGGTGTTCCTTCCCTGAGCGCTTCCTCCAGAGCCCCGACACAGAAATCATCATCCAGAGTATTGGAGAGCCTCCACGACAGCACGTACCGACTGTACCAGTCGATGATGGCTACCAGATAAAGAAATCCTTTTGCCATTGGAATATACGTGATGTCCGCTGCCCAGACCTGATTTGGCCGTGTTACCTTAAGTCCGGTCAATAGATAGGGATATATCTGGTTTCCTTTTCCGGGTTTACTCGTCCGGGGACGGCGATATATAGCCCTGATTCCCATCAGGCGCATCAGTCTCCGCACCCGCTTCCGGTTGACTATGTAACCCTGACTTCTCAAACAGACGGCTATCTTGCGTGCTCCGAAGAACGGTGTGGCCAGATATAAGCGGTCAATCAGTGCCATCAAGTTAAGATCTTCAACCGAAATTCCTTTCGGTTGGTAATAACAACCGGAACGGCTGATCTCCAGCAACTGGCACTGCCGCACTATTGAGAGCGACGGATGTCTGCGTTCAACCGCTTCACGCCGCCGCTCTACATTCAGCGACTTGAAGCCCTGTCGAGAAAATCCCGCTCCACCTTGAGCTGCCCAATCTCCTGGTATAAGCGGGCAACCAGATTTTCTTCTTCTTTCTTTTCACTCGCATGGTCTTTGCTGAAGATACCGGCTGCCTCATCTTGGAGAGCTTTCTTCCATTTGGTTACCATATTGGGGTGTACTTCATACCTTGCGGCTATCTGGGCAACCGTTTCATCGCCCTTTAAAGCTTCCAAAGCTACCTTAGCCTTGAACGATGGACTGTGTTTCCTTCTGCTTTCTTTCATGTCCTGCTCCTTTTATTATATTTATTATTTTAAGGGCAGAACTCCACCTTAACAACCTGTCCGAATTTCGGGGACCACCTCGGTATGCCCTATTGTAAATATATTCTCCGCCATTCCCCCCCCAACTAATTACTATCTGTTTTGATATTTGCAGATTTAATAATTCTTTAAATTGAAGAATTTTGCGTTTTATATTATTATATTAGACAATTGGGTTTTTATTTATAAAATAGTCATTATATAAATAAGCATTCCTGTATTTAATTTAAAGGGGGTAATCAAAGGCGACCGGTATGAGCAAAATCAATTCTTTTTTTGACCCGAAAAGTGTTGCCCTGGTAGGAGCTTCCAATCGTCCCGGAGCAATCGGGAATATTGTATTAGAAAATCTTATCATCGGTAAAGACAAACGCAAAGTATATCCAATCAATCCCAAATATGAAACATTGCTTGATTTAAAGTGCTACCCTAACCTCACCAGTCTCCCGGAAGTTCCGGAACTGGTGATTATTACCATTAACGCAGAAAATGTTCCCGCAATTGTAGAAACCTGTGCCGAAATCGGAACCAAAGCGATTACTATTATTTCAGCCGGGTTTAAAGAAGCAGGAAAAGCAGG
The DNA here is from genome assembly GCA_002419135.1 of Dehalococcoidia bacterium UBA5748. Classification (GTDB taxonomy): domain Bacteria; phylum Chloroflexota; class Dehalococcoidia; order Dehalococcoidales; family UBA5627; genus UBA5627. Next base: position 34,278 of record DIFM01000049.1, read on the forward strand.
TAATGAACGCCTAGATAAAATAATGGAGATATGCCGTAATAATGATATCCGCCTTATGGGGCCGAACTGTCTGGGTTCTATGCGCCCCTGTTCTGATTTCAGCGGTTCTTTTGCCCGTAAAATCACAAAATCGGGCAATATCGCTTTTCTTTCCCAGAGCGGAGCTCTTGGTGCCGCAGTTCTGGACTGGGCAATCAGCAGAGAAATAGGCTTCAGCGCATTCGTTTCGGTTGGTAGTATGATGGATGTCGATTTCGGAGCCTTGATCGATTATTTCGGTGATGATCCGGAAACAAAGAGCATCATCATTTATATGGAAACAATTGGTAATACTCTTGAAAGCGTTAAGAATTTTATGAGTGCCGCGCGTGGCTTTGCACGCAGTAAGCCGATTATCGTTATCAAGCCAGGTAAGTTCCAGGAGAGCATACAGGCTGCAAAATCCCATACCGGAGCCCTAGTCGGTGATGATGCATATTACGACGCAGTATTCAATCGTGCCGGTGTTGTTCGTGTCGATGAAGTATCCGACCTGTTCAGCTGCGCTGCAATTCTGGATTCCACCAAACTCCCTAAAGAACAGAATGTAGCCATAATCACCAATGCGGGCGGGCCCGCTGTTCTGGCAACGGATGCCTTGATTGCCAAAGACGGAAAACTGAGTGTTATCTCCCCCGAGACCGAAAAGGCTTTGAATGAGGTACTCCCTACTTTCTGGAGCAAATCCAATCCGATAGACATACTGGGAGATGCCGATGCCGAGCGTTATACAAAAGCAATAGAAATCGCTCTTAAAGACCCCGCTATCAATGGCATTGTAGTTATCTACACACCACAAGGCGCTGCAAACGCTACAGACGTTGCAAAGGGCATTGTAAAAATCTCCAAGAAAAGCACTAAGCCGATTTTGACTACTATGATGGGTAGTAAAGAGGTCGCCGGCGCAAGACAGTTATTCTATGCCAACAAAGTTCCCACTTACGAATTCCCCGAAGAAGCTATGACCAGCTACCTCTATATGTATAAATATGCTCGCAATCTGGAAAGCCTTTATCAAATCCCGGAAGATATTCCTTTTGACACCGGTATTGCAAAAAACCATTTGAAGACAATTATTAACAATGCCGTACACAAAGGCGAAACATTATTAAGTGAAGAGGACTCTAAAAAATTTCTCAATACATATCGCATCGGTGTGAGTTTCCCCTTCTTTGCCAGAGACGTTGAACTGGCGGTAGCTACGGCAGACTCGGTAGGCTATCCGATAGTAATGAAAATACAGTCACCTGATATCTCTCACAAATCCGATGTCGGAGGCGTAGCTCTAAATATCAAGACACCCCAGCAGCTTCAGCAAGCGTATGCAGATATGATGGAGACTGTTAAAAAGAAGGCGCCTAAAGCTAAAATCGAAGGTGTTACCGTACAAAAGATGGTCGGAAAATACGACTATGAACTTATTATCGGAAGCAAAAAAGACGCCACTCTGGGTCCTGTCATAATCTTCGGTCAGGGCGGTATAGAAGCCGAATATCATAAGGATATTGCAATCGGATTGCCTCCTCTCAATCAGGTACTGGCAAGAAGACTGGTGGAGAAAACGAAATTATATTCAGCATTGTCTAAAGGTTTCAGAAATAAACCGCCGGTTGACCTGAGGTTGATTGATGAAACCCTGATAAGAGTTTCCAATATGATAGTAGACTTCCCGGAAATTGCGGAGCTTGATATCAACCCCCTGGTTATAAGCGAGAATAAAGTTATTGCACTGGATGCTCGTATTGTACTGGATTCTGAAGTTATAAAAAAAGGGATACCGGAATCATCCCATCTTATTATTACCCCCTATCCGACCCGTTATATCCAAAATTGGTCATGTCATGACGGAAAGCAGGTTTTACTACGTCCAATTCGCCCCGAAGACGAGCCTTTGGAGCATGCGCTTCTTGACGGGTTATCTCCCCAATCAACAAGTTTTAGATTTTTCCATCCCATCAGTGAGTTTACTCATGATATGCTGAGCCGTTTCTGTAATATAGACTATGATAGAGAAATAGCAATGGTAGCTGAATACAATGCTTCCGGCAAAAAACGGCTGGTGGGAGTAAGCCGGCTTATAATAGAATCCGGAAAAGAGATGGGTGAATTTGCAACCGTTATTGCCGATGAATTTCAGGATATTTGGCTCGGGCATAAACTGACCGATATGTTAATAGGTATTGCAAGGGAGAAGAACCTTAAATCCATTTACGGAATCATTCTTAAAGATAATATAAAGATGATAAACCTGGTACGCAACCTTGGTTTCCGACTCGAAAATGTATCCGATAACGAATTAAAGGCTGTTATGGACCTTTAATATAATTAAATTATAGGATAACGACAAACACCCTCGCGAAAGCGGGGGTGTTTTTTGTATAGGAAAACCCCACGTTAGACGTGGGGTTCAAAAGAGCTTTCAGCGATGAGGCGAAAAAAACTCCTTTTGATATAAACTA
>DIFM01000038.1 GCA_002419135.1 Dehalococcoidia bacterium UBA5748
CTGTGGACTTTTTCAGAGTTTCCCTGAATAATTTCCGCCAGCGTGATGCCACGCATTTCATCATCCAGATTTTGTTGTAACTTCTGCAATTTGTAGGATACCGGGCAGGGCTTCGCCGTGACACAATTATCATCATCAAGCAAGCACGGACGAATTATTATTCGCCCCTGTACAGCATCGACAACTTCCAACAGGCTTATATCACAAGGGTTCTTCGCCAGTGAAAAACCTCCGTTAACACCCTTAAAACTCTTAAGTATTTTTGCCCTGCGCAGTTTTTGCAGTATTTTATATGCAAAATCTACCGGAATATTCTGCCCTTCCACTAAAACCGCTGCCGTCACCGGGGAAGCTGCATCTGTTAACGCCAGAAAAACAAGCATACGCATAGCATAATCGGTGTCGGATTTAATTAAAAAAACTTTACCGTCCATAATGGACAATTTTAGTCCGATATCTATCGACTGTCAATATGCTCATACATCATCAGGGAACATCTGAACTTATTATATAAACCGATGTTATTGTTTATTATATTTTAATTTAGCACACAACATACTAACGACCAGAATAATTGTTATAGCATTCCAAAAAATAACGGCCGGCAAATCCAGAGCAATTCCGTATGCCAGCCAGAACGAAACGCCCACTCCGAAAAAGATATTAAATGTAAGGCTGATTTCCCGTGCGCTTTTAAGCCGGTACAGCCGTACAACCTGCGGAATTAAAGATGTGGTTGTAAAAAAACCGCCTACCAGACCCAGTATTTCCTGCCACTCCAAATTCTTTTCCCTCCCGAAACCGGCTCAAATTATTCCCATATTATATCGCTGCTGCTTCATTATTTACAGTGATTGGTAAAATTTAAGAAAAACATATTAACAACATCTATTCTCCATAATTTCTCCACATTGCTTTTGTATAATAATAATCATCCGGGGAAAAACCGGATAAAGAATAAATAATGGAGGACTATAGTGAAGAAAAAATTGACAATTGCAATCGGGTTACTGCTGGTTGCAGGCCTGTTGTTCGTGGGAGTCGGAGGCTCTGCCCTGTCTGCCGGCCCGGCAAATGACACCGCAGCTTTTTCAATCGGGGCAGGAACAGAAGCCCAAACGCCAAACGGTACATGCGCAGTTAGCGGGATGTCACAAATGGGAGGCATCTGCTCAGCTGACGTATGCGCTACCGTTTGCGAATTGCTCGGCATAACACAGGATGAACTACAATTACAGCGCCTGGACGGATTGAGCATGGTGGAGATTGCAGCCGGCTACGGAGTAACTGAAGATGAACTGGTAGAGGCTATTATGGCTGTTAAAACCGCTAACTTGCAGGAACTTGTAGCCGATGGAACAATTACACAGGAAGAGGCTGATTTAATGCTTCAGAATATGCTGGAGAGAACTTACGAAATGGTTAACGCCACCCAGGTCGGGCATTTCGGAGGCAACGGCAATCAGAGCGGCAACCAAAACGGAAAATCCAACAGCTGGGGCGAATGCAGTGACGGAACCGGTCCCGGCGACGGGCATCAATGGGGAAAGCAAGCCCGATAATCCCTTAAAAAATCATGGCAGTTAGAGGCAGGTATATACCTGCCTCTAATATTATTACTTGCCAAACTTAAAATATGTGAGTAAGATTATTTTCAGGCAAAACAGGAGAAATCCGGATAATGGGCAAGAAAATTCTGGTTGTAGATGATGAAAAGAAGATAACGGAAATAGTTACCGCTTATCTCGAGAGAGACAATTATTCCGTTATCACAGCTTACGACGGACAGGCGGCGCTGGATGCTGTTAAAAAATACTCTCCTGATTTGATAATCCTCGACCTGATGCTCCCCGAGATTTCCGGATGGGACGTTTGTCGTATGCTGCGAAAAGACTCCGGCATTCCCATAATAATGCTGACCGCCCGTGACGAAACAGCTGATAAAATCGTAGGGCTCGAACTGGGAGCGGATGATTATATTACCAAGCCGTTCGATGCCAAGGAACTGGTATCACGTGTAAAAGCAGTATTGCGCCGTTATGAAGTGGCTCTTAGCGCTACTCCGAATAAAATTTGTGCCGCAGATTTAACAATCGATATTGAGCGGCGGCTTGTAACCCGGGGAGAGCAGAACATTGAACTGACCCCTATCGAATTCGACCTTTTGCAACTGCTTGCCAGACATCCGGGGCGGGTATTCAGCCGAATGCACCTACTCGACAGCATCCAGGGAGATGCTTACGACGGCTATGAACGCACCATCGATAGCCATATCAAGAATCTGCGTAAGAAAATAGAACCGGAGCCGGAAAAACCCGTATACATTATCACTGTTTACGGTGTGGGATATAAAATGGGGGCCGGCGCGTGAATAGGCTTGGCTGGAAGCTGACCGGAACGATTTTACTGGTGGTCGCCGTCTGTATCAGCTTAATGGCAATTATGGTCAATCTTATCACTACCAGCGAGTTCAACCGGTATGTCAGCCAGAGTAATATGTCCCGCATACAAAACATCGCAGACAGTATCGGAGACTTTTACAACACAGAAAAAAACTGGGCGGAGATAGATGAAGTTATAGATACACTGGTGTGGTCGGCTAATGCCCGCATAGTAGTAGCCGATAATTCCGGTGTGATTGTTGGCGATAGCGAGAATGAATGGCTGGCTGAATATTCTGATGCTGTCGGGCTGGATAACGGAACACCGATAACAGTTTCCGGCAATTCGGTAGGAGAGTTATTTGTTTTTACTTCTACAAACGGGAGCGGAAAGGGTTCCGGACATATGGGAGGACAGGGGCAACAATGGGTCCAATACACCGATAATTCAAATATGATTCTCGATATCACTCAACAGGATTTCATAGAGCAGGTAAACAGAGCCATCTGGATATCCGCGATAATTGGTATTGCAGTTGCCCTCATTCTCGGTTTTCTGTTGACACAATACCTGATTAATCCCATCAAAGCGCTGACCGGCGGCGCCGGCCATATTGCGGGTGGCGACCTGGGGTACAGAGTAAAAGTAAGTTCGGGAGATGAAATAGGCGAATTAACAGAGACCTTTAATACTATGGCTTCAAGATTGGAAGCGAGTGAGCAAACACGAAAACAACTTATGGCTGATATAACGCATGAATTAAAGACGCCGCTGACGGTCATCGGAGGCACGGTAGACGGTATTATAGACGGTGTTTTCAATCCGGATTTAAAACATTTGGGAACCATAAAAGAACAAACTGTCATGCTCACAAGATTAATCGAAGACCTGCGCGATATCTCTCTGGCAGAAACAGGGCAACTCAAGCTGGAAAAGACCTATTCAGATATCTCTGAACTGACCGGGCAGGTTGTCATGCAATTCGAAAAATCAGCCGCTGAAAAAGGGCTACAGCTGCAATTTAATGATATGCCGGCTCTTCCCAAACTGCTGATCGACCCGGCACGTATAAAACAGGCTATTACCAACCTGCTTACCAACGCCATACGGCACACCCCCGCAAACGGTACGATTTCAATTTCGATTGAAGACAGAAATAAGAGTGAGCATTTCGGCAAAAAACACATCCTTATAAGCGTTTCCGATACGGGAGAAGGCATCCCTCCTGAGCATTTGCCACATATCTTCGACAGATTCTACAGGGCAAAAACAGCCCGCTCAAGAAACGACGGGGGGACAGGCTTGGGGCTTGCCATTGCCAGCCAGATGATACAGGCGCACGGTGGAAGCCTGTGGGTGGAAAGCGAACCGGGAACCGGGAGCACTTTTTTCATAGCACTGCCGATCGATATAGGCTGAAAAGGTTATATCAAAAAGATTTCGATTGACGGTGATTCACAGTTATAAAAGCGACGTATTGCCACATAGTCGTATTTTTATCTAACGACCGAATTCGCCACGACTTTCGATAGACATATATATCATTCCTCTTTCCCGCATAAAAAGACGGATTATTTTCAATTCCCTGTTTTTTACCCTATCCTCAGCCCTAACCCTGCGTTATATATATTAGAAAACAGAATAACACTATATATAATCAAAGGAGGAATCAAAATGAGTAAAAAGTTGTTATCTGTGGTAGGCATTACCTTGGCATCGCTGGTACTTTTAGCCGTAGGCGCTTTCGGATTTGCGCTGTCTTCCGATAAAACGTCGACCGGCATAGTCAGCCAGCAAAATGTGGGCATATGGGTAAACGGCACAGGTGAAGTGACAGTTGTCCCCGATATTGCTGTTTTAAACCTGGGTGTTTATGTCCAAATGGATACGTTGGAAGCAGCTCAGGCGCAGGCAGCAGAATCCATGGCTGCCATTATGGCAGTGCTCGAAAGCTACGATATCGATGAAAAAGACATCCAAACGAGCAACTACAATGTTTCTCCCATGTGGAATTGGGACAAGGATGGTAACAGATTCTTATCCGGCTATTATGTATCAAATACGGTTACCGTTAAAGTCAGGAATACCGACGATACCGGCAGCCTTATCGATGCCGTGGTTGACGCCGGCGGCGAATACACTGTTATCAACGGCATAAGTTTTACGGTTGACGATACTGAGGCTTACTATACCGAAGCCCGCGCCAAAGCGATTGCCAACGCCATAGCCAAAGCGACTCAGATTGCCGAATTAACCGGTGTTACCCTCGGCGACCCGAATTATATTGTAGATAACAGCAGCAACTATGGTCCCATCTACTACTATCCGGCTTATGATAAAGAAAGACCCGACGGGCAAGCGCCTACCATCATCAGCACCGGCGAAGTCAAAATATCCACCGGCATACAAATAGTATTCGATATCAATTAGAAGATGAAACAACGATAGATTAATAAGAAGTAAACGTCAGAGAGGCGGATTAAATAATCCGCCTCTCTTTATGAGAGAAAATTATAGAGCATAGCCATTACAATCCGGCTTTTTCAAAAAGCAGATTCAGTACCGATTCGGCAGTCGCCAGGTTGGTTGCCAGCGCCGTATTGTGGACATCGCAAACGCGCAGAAGAGCAGAGATATCCGGTTCGTGCGGCTGTGCAAATAGAGGGTCGCGTAAAAAGATAACCGCTTCCAGTTTTCCCTCCGCCACCATAGCACCCACCTGCTGGTCGCCGCCCATCGGACCGCTCTGCAGCAGAGTTACCGGTATTCCGGTGTTATCCTTTATGAGCTGTCCGGTTGTTTTGGTAGCCACAAGATTAAAATTCGACAGCTTTTCCTTATTCTTTTTCACCAACTCGACTATAGCTCCCTTTTTGGCGTCGTGAGCAACCATTGCAATAGTATATTCTTTCATCATCTCACCCGTTTTTTAATCGTTGTACATATCCAAATCTACTATAAATTAAGAAAAGGGTCAAGAGAGAAACGGCAATAATAGCATAATTCCTGTTGACAAGCCGATTCGCTTACTATAGACTGTTAGCGTATTGCTAACTAATTAAGTAACGATATAACCCCAATACATCTTAGTTGCAATCTTTACCAGCCTAAGTAAAAACGGTTTATAAGCAATGAACAAAACAGAATTAATCCAGAAAGCGGTTAGTTTCCAAAAAGAAATCAATCGCCTGATAATGGGATACAGGACTGAAAAATGGCTTGCCTTGAATATTACTATTACTCAGCTTAAGAGCTTAATCTATATCTATAATAAAGGAAAAGCCAGCTTTAAAGACCTTGCCGGAGCGCTCAATGTTTCACCACCTGTAGTTACCGGCATTGTAGACAGATTAACATCACAAGATATTATCAAGCGCATAGGCAGTACCGACGACCGCCGTATACAATGGCTTACAATTACCGAGAAGGGGAAAAAGCTGTTAAATGATATCCGTCAGGATTCAAGCGAAGAGATGGTTAAAATGCTTGAGGTTTTAAGTGAAGAGGATATTGCTGCTTTGGTACAGGGGTTCAGCGCCCTGATGAAGAATGCTGAAAACAGCATTAAAGGTGGTGAGCGACTCGCCATTGCAACAAACAACAGGCAGTCCTGATGGCTGATTATAAAATATATATAGAGAGGTAAACATTATGGCAGTAAAAATAGTAACCGACAGCAGCGCAGATATCCCACCGGAGCTATTAAAAGAATTTGACATCACCGTTGTTCCGCTGTACGTCAGATTTGGAAACGACGTATTCAAAGATAAAGTAGATATTTCCAATGAAGAGTTTTACAAAAGACTGGTAAGCGGCGATGTTTTTCCTGCCACCTCCCAGCCTCCCCCTCTCGACTTTAAGCAGGTTTACGAAGAATTGGCAAAGGATGCAGACGGCATAGTATCGGTGCATATTTCGGGAAAATTAAGCGGTACGACTCCATCGGCGCTGCAAGCTCGGGAATCCATGCAAAGCTCCTGCCCTATCGAAATAATCGATTCGCTCTCGATTACCAACGGACTGGGGATGGTGTGTCTCGAAGCTGCCAGAGCTGCCAAAACAGGCAAAAAAATGGAAGAGGTGGTAAAGATTGCCAGGGATGCAGTTCCTGAAATACATTTGATGGTCATTTTTGATACCTTAAAATATCTGGCCAAAGGCGGACGTATCGGAAAGGCCAGTAGCCTGATGGGAGCCGTGTTGAATATCAAACCGCTTATCGGCTTGAAGGATGGCGAAGTCGTCCCTCTTGGGAAAGCACGCAGTTACTCCAAAGCTATGGAACAGCAATACGAATTCGTAGAGAAAACAATCAGGGAAGGCGATGTTAAAGAAATATCCGTAATGTACAATACCAACAAAAATGCAGCCGATATACTTGCGGAGCGAATTGCTCCTCTCTATCCGAGAGAAAAGATACTAATGGGAGAAATCGGACCCATACTGGGAACTCACGGCGGACCGAATATGCTGGGGGTCTGCCTGCGAGGTAAGTTAGCAAAATAGACAATGCTGATGTTTTAAGACACAGTTTGCACTTAAATTGTCATACCCCCTGCTTTATTGAACAGGGGGTATTTTTATCATATCGGCGATTTTACTATAAATCCCCACCTCTTAATTCATCTATGAACGGTTGATATGCTAAACTGACCGCGTCATCATCCGGCAGACGGGCGCAAATAACGAGATTGTAGTAATCCTGGGCTATTTGTCCCTGTTGTTCTCGGTTGTAATCACGGAAGTGCTTCCCGACAGACCAATCCTGTGCCAGTCGTTGCCAGCCACCGTAATTATAACCTTCGTTCATCTGCGCCCGTAATGCCTGCGGAATATAGGCACAGCCGATTTTCTCAAACTGAAAAACGTGCACCAGTTCATGCACAACCAGAGATAAATCGGTTCTTGAACACCCGCTTTTCTTGGGAAAATTAATGGTATGAAAAAGGGTAAAGGCCCGGTTGCGGTTAAATTTGAATATTACAGAAAGGATTCTGCCTTCGGCAACCCTTACCCTTTCATAGCTGATTGCATTTGTACCCAGAACAGTTGACGCAGCGGACAATTCGGAAGACTTGAGAATACTGACAGAGGTTAGTAAATGCCAGATTTTCTCAAACACCAGCGGGGCACGGATTTTATCCAATAACCTGCAAAACGTTTCCATAATTTTAGACCCTTGGCGATACACGCCGAATACGCTAATACTATTATCCGCGCCGTACGCTGTCAAGATAACAAACAGGTTTTCATTTTTCAAAAAGATAGCGTTGTAGACATCCTATTTCTATGATTAGTTTTTACGAAAAATATATTGCTATAGGAATGGAATATAGAATATAATCAAAAACAACATTTTACGGGAGAATATTTATGGAAGTAAAAGAAAATCCGCCGCGTCGCACTGCCTTGGTATGGATGGGAGTTGCGGTTATAGGGATAATCGTCATTTTTTTACCCGGGATTATAGGAATGGACGGATTCGAAGGCGGCTATGCGGTTTCAGTCGCGGGGGTTCTTATATTTCTGACCGGATTGATTGCGGGTTTGCTCTATTTCAAACTGGCTAAAAGTGTCGATTCAATAATACGCAGTGAAAAGGTACTGGCACACTGGACATATACCCCGGAACAATGGAGGCAGTATACAGAGGAGGAGCATAAAGATAATGCTGCCGGCAAGTGGGGTCTCTTTATGTTAATCGCGGGCATCGCTGTTGTCATCGGTATAATTTTAGCCATTATCATAGGAGAAGATTTTCTATTAATTGCTCTGATAATCCTTGGAATAATCGCCGTTGCAGCACTGGCTGCTTTTTTCTCTACTACCGGCTCTTACCGCTATAATAAAAAACACCACGGGGAAGTTTATATTACGCCTGACGGGGTTTATTTCAACCGCCAGATGCATATTTGGAAAGGTTCGGGAAACAGGCTCGAGGAGGTTTTTTTCGATAATGAAAGAACCGCACTTTCGCGGCTCACTATTACATACTCTGCCCTAGCCGCTTACAAACGCAATTACTGGACATTAAGAATACCGGTTCCGCCCGGCGAGGAGGATAATGCACAAAGTATTGTCAATCGGATAGGGCAAACACACCTGCAATCCGGCGGCAACTATATTTAAACAATGCCGACAGATGTGGTTAAAAAGACGATCTATAACAAAAAGGGTTAGATTGCTTTCTAAATAATTATAAGGAGGGGGGAATGGGAGTGACCAAGAAATTTACAATTCTGCATTCAAACGATATGCACGGTGATTTCTTAACCGAAGTCAAGGAAGGCTCTAAAAGCCTTATCGGAGGGCTGGCGCTATTATCCGGATACGTCAATAAAGTCAGGCATGAAGAAAAAAATGTGCTTTATGTAATTTCCGGAGACATGCTGCAGGGCTCACTGATAGATTCGGAATATCGGGGCATATCCACTATGGAAATAATGAATTACCTGGCTCCCGATGCCGTTTCCCTCGGCAATCATGAATTCGATTACGGTTTGCCGCAACTGCTCTTTTTAGAAAAAATGGCTAATTTCCCAATCGTCACCGCCAATATTTACATAGAAAAATACGGTAAGAGGCTAATGAGGCCTTACCTGATTATAAAGATGGACGGATTCGACATTATGTTTATGGGCATAATAACAGAAAAGGTTATCGATTCCTTAAGAAACGACAAATTGGTTGGCAGCTTCATCTCTCTGGAAGATGCCGCTCACGAGGTAGGTGTTATCACCGATGCCTATAAAAATGACGATATCGACCTGACGATACTGCTGACGCATATCGGTTACGAATCCGATATCGAGCTGGCAAAACTTTTAAAACCGGAGTGGGGCGTCGATATCATCATCGGCGGTCATTCGCATACTATACTGAAGCAACCGACAACCGTTAATAATGTTCTTATATCGCAGGCTGGAGTCGGCACCGACCAAATCGGTAGATTCGACATCACAGTTGATGATGATACCAACAGTATTGTCGAATGGAAATGGCAACTCATACCAATCGAAGAGGGTATTGCCGAACCGGATATGAAGTTAAAGGACTATATCGACAGTTACGCCGGCGAAATTGACCGCAAGTATAATGCTATCATCTGTAAATTTTCCGACGTTATGACACACCCCTGCCGGGAGGTTGAAACCTCATTGGGCAACCTCTTTGCCGACGCACTGGCAGAAATTGCGCAGTGCGATATTATGCTGATCGGCTCCGGTTCAATTCGCAGTAAAGTGCTTGGACCTGCCGTTACTTTAAAGGATTACCGCTCCTGTTTTCCGTTCAAAGATTACCTGTCGCGTTTTATAATCACCGGAGCGCAGTTGAAGCGTATTTTTGCCCATATCATGCGTCCCGAAAACCGTGACGGCGAAGGAGAATGCTACCAGGTGAACGGTAAAATTCGTGCTGTTTATAACGATATTGCACATGACTTGTTTTCTCTGGAATTTGAGGGGCAGCCTGTTGAGGACGAGCGCAAGTATTCTATAGGACTTATCGGATACCATGTTTCCAACTCGGCGGCTAATCTGGATATAACAAATGAAGAACTGACAATCCATGGGAAATCCAAGGTAGTCGCAACTTCCGTTCCGGAAGTGCTTGAAGAATACCTGAAATACCACCAGAATATCGGATGTCATGTCGAAGGTAGGCTTGTTTACCGGTAAATATATATCCCGACCACATGGTCGGGATACAATGACAATTCGTATACAGCTTATTGTAAATGGGCTATTTTATCAGCCCCACTTTCCTTAATGTCTCGGCTACCTGCTGTTGATGAGCATCGTTTATTTCAAATTTATATTTTTCGGTCATGGTCTCTATTTCCAGCGGCCTGGTGGTTTTTTCATCGTCATCTCCGCCACCGAACCCCCCCTTAAATCCAACGCTGAAAGCCCCTTTATTGAACAGTACCTTATCCGGTTTAAACTTTACTTTGCGAATCTGATTGATATATACGGCAAAATTAGCCGGATTTTCCTGTAGCGCCACATCCGGCGGCAGTTGCAGATAGCGTTGCCATAAAGTATAACCACTGCCCATTGCCGTAAAGAAACCTCCCACTCCCTGTCCGCGATGCCTGGAAGCCTCTTCTTTTATCATCTCTGAGGTTAAAAGAGCACAAATCATACGGTGATTGGTCACAACTATATTGAAGGTATCCGACATAATCAGATTTTTCTTTTTCATAGCATTAGGTATAACTCCGATTACCACTTCTCCGGGAATCGGGCCTGCCGGCGGCTGATAACCGTAACCTGGTACTGCCTGCGGCGGCGCATAGTATCCCTGTTGCGGTGGATACTGCGGCTGCTGATAAACCGGAGACTGTTGCGGGGCCTGAGGCGGCGGCTGAGTGTTACCTGGTGGAGGCTGATAGGCAGGGGGTGAAACGGTTTCCTCTATATTTATACTGGCTACAGGGGCACCGCAACCGGCACAAAACTTTGCTTTTGCTCCCAATGGCTGACCGCAATTCGTACAAAAATTCCTTACAGGATTCATGTAGCACCTCTCCTTACTATAGTACTTAATTATTGCATATAATTTTTAAGCGCGCAATGGATTTTGTCTATTATATTCAAAATTTAATACAAGGCATGACAGCTAACACACCATATCTTCCAAAGGTGAATATAAGAGGTAAAAAGGTTGTTTATTTTCCTATATCCAATCTTAGCTTGGTTAACACCCGACTTTTAAACACAGTCGACTTCTTTCTGGCTCAATATCTTAATACCGGCTTTTTGCAATGCAAGAATACTGCCTTCCGTATCCGATGGACGAATAATGACACATGCTTCTTCAATATTGCTCCGGTAGAACGAATAACTGTATTCAATGGAAATATCCGCTTCATCCAGAGCAGCCATCACTTTCGCCAGCCCCATAGGTTTATGAGGCACGCGAACGCAGATAACTCTATTAGTCTTGGCTATATAGCCGGCTTGATGCAATACATTCAGAGTACTTTCTATGTCATCGCTTTTCACAATAATGCGTACTATACCGAAACCGCTGGTATCCGCAATAGTAAGCGCCAGCAGATTGACTTCATTTTCTCCAAGTAGTTCTGTCATATTACGCAGTGCACCGCGTACATTTTCCAAAAATACCGAAATCTGCGAAATAAACATATCAAATCCTCCTTTTATCCACGACGCGCTTTGACTTGCCTTCCGAGCGCGGCAGGGAACGGGGCGGGACAAGCTTAACATCAGCCTGGATTCCTACTACGGATTTAATCTGAGAAGCTATAGAGTTTTCCAGAGCTTGAATCTGGCTTATGGTATCAGAGAACATATCCTCGGTCAATTCTACATGTACTTCCAGATTATCCAATGAAGCCCGGCGGTCGACAATAATGAGATAGTGGGGCGTTATACCGCTAACCAGCGCCAGAACGGACTCAATCTGTCCTGGGTAAACATTTAACCCCCTGACCACCAGCATATCATCGGTACGCCCCGCCAGACGGCTCATTCTCAGTGTGGTACGCCCGCAGGGGCATGGTTCGTTATTCAGAGCGCAGATGTCACGGGTGCGATAGCGCAGCATTGGCTGCCCTGTTTTAGTAATGGTAGTCATCACCAATTCGCCTGTTTCGCCGTAGGGCAAAGACTTCCCCGTTTCAGGATTCACCACCTCTGCGATGATATGGTCTTCGTTTATATGCAATCCTTTTTTAACCTGACATTCAAAAGAAACCCCCGGACCTGCAATTTCGGATAAACCGTAAATATCCAGAGCATCTATCCCGAATAATCCCTCCAGTTCTGCCCGCATCTTCTCACTCCAGGGCTCGCCTCCGAAGCAACCGCCCCTCAATTTTAACTGCGACAGTATACCCATATCCCGCGCCGTTTCTCCCAGATAGATAGCATAAGACGGAGTGCAACACAAAATGGTCGTTCCCAGCTCTTTCATCATAATTATCTGCCTCTGGGTATTACCGCTTGACATCGGAATTACCATGGCACCTAACCGCGACGCTGCCTGATGCAAGCCCAGTCCGCCGGTAAACAGTCCGTATCCGTATGCAACCTGAACAACGCTGTTTGTATCACACCCTGCCGCAGCCAAAGCGCGTGCCGCCATCTCCGTCCAAACCTCTATATCGTTTTCCGTATAGCCGGTGACTATGGGATTACCGGATGTGCCGGAAGAGCCTTGAATGCGCACTATTTGTTGTTGCGGAACCGCCAGCAAACCGAAGGGGAATCCGTCGCGAAGGTCATTCTTTTCCATAAACGGAAGCAGGTGCAAATCGTCGATGCCGCCGATATCCTCCGGCTTGACACCGGCTTTATCCATGCGCTCTCGATAAAACGCCACATTGTCAGATTCGTGCTTTACAATTGCCCGCAATCTTTCCGACTGCAGTTTTTTTCGCTCATTCCTGCTGATACTTTCCATAGCAGGATTCAAGATGCTCATAGGCTTACCTCATAATAAAATAATACGGTTCCGCATTGAAAAACGGAACCGCAAAAATTCGTTTTTCGACAAAAAGACAGGATTATTATAAAACAAACATAGACTTTAATAAAATTCCCTCGACCTCACGGTCGGGGTATTGAGTTCGGTAAGATAAAAAGCCTGCCATAATACCGCTGAGTGCGTATAAATATTTTTGGATTACGGAAACAGAAAGGCAATAAAGGGGTATATGTAAATGAATTATTGAAGACTGTTAGTATCTGCAAACAAAGCGACTGATTATAAAGCGGAGATCCAATGGTGGGCCACTCTGGATTCGAACCAGAGACCCCAGTCTTATCAGGACTGTGCTCTAACCAACTGAGCTAGTGGCCCATTTATTCTATTACATCACCAGACTCGGACTTCAGATGCTATCCCGATTTCATCTCAATGCCTGTACCGAGCCGGTGCACCAAACGCAAGGCTTATTCTAACGCAAAACATCGAAATAAATCAAGTTCACATTAAAAAAAGTGAGGTAGGATGGATTTAATGGACACCAAAGTAAGGTAAAATAAAGGGATGGAGGTGTCACATTGAAAGGTATTCCAAACGGCAGGTATACAAAGGAATTTCGACAGGAAGCGGTAAAACTGGTAATCGACGAAAAGTTATCTTGGACAGAAGCGGCCCGCAGGCTATCTCTACCAACAACCACCTTGGCAAATTGGATGAAGGCTTATAAATCCGGTAAACTGGGAGATATAGGCAATACATATCGTCCATTGACTGAAGTTGAGATGGAACTGGCTCGAGTGAAGAAAGAGAATGCTGAATTAAAGATGGAGCGGGACATATTAAAAAAAGCAGCAGCGTACTTTGCCAGGGAGTCGCTGCCCGGTGCGAGATGATGAAAGAGCTGCGACTCGAATATCCAGTCCCACTGATGAGCAGGATAATGAATGTATCCGATAGTGGTTATTATGCATGGTCGGACCGGCCTTTATCGCAGCGAGCTCAAGAAGAAATAAGGTTGGAAGTAGAAATAAAGGCAGCGCATAAACGAGCCGGAAACACCTATGGGGCTGAACGATTACAGTGTGACCTGGCAGAGCATGGTATTCAGGTAGGAATTTGCAGGATCAAACGTATAAAGAGAAAGCTGGGATTAAGGTGTAAACAGAAGCGGAAATTCAAGGTTACTACTGATTCCAGACATAAGTTACCTGTAGCTGAAAACTTATTGCATCAAAAGTTCACGGTTTATGAACCGAACAAGGTATGGGTAAGTGATATTACGTATGTACCTACTGACGAAGGCTGGTTGTATCTGGCAGGTCATAAGGATCTGTTTACCGGCGAGATTGTAGGATATGCCATGGGAGAACGCCTGACGAAAAATCCGGTGAGTCAATCTTTATTCCGTGCTCTGGCAAACAAACGTCCGGAAGTGGGATTAATACATCACTCCGACCGTGGCAGTCAGTATTGTTCAAATGAATATAGACAGCTACTGGAACTGTATGATCTGGAAGTATCAATGAGTGGAAAAGGGAATTGTTTTGATAATGCCCCAATGGAAAGTTTCTGGGGAATACTAAAGCAGGAACTAATTCATCATCGGCATTACAAAACTCGACAAGAAGCAATCCGAGATATTACTGAGTATATTGAGATATTTTATAATCGGCAGAGAATTCAATCAAGATTGGGATTTCTGTCACCGGTAGTATTTTCTCGAAAATATTATGCAGGATTACTGGCAGCATGATAGGTTTGGTGTCCATTTTTGACATCCGATATCACTTTTCTATTTGCATAGTGTCTTCTATCTGTACAGTATCCATATTTATTATAATTCCTACCGACATTATTATAGCATCTAACTATTCATAACCCAATTATACAAAAATCCCCTTCTCAAAACGAAAAGGGGATATTAAAGTGATTTGCGAAACAATCGATTTTCTTATAAAAGAACGGGGGGGGGGATTTACACTCATCCGTCATCCCGATAAATCGGTCTGCCACCTTCCCTCAAGGGAAGGCTTTTTTAAGCTTTATGCCTATCCAAAAAGCGCTTTATTCTTACCAGCGCTTCTTCGATTTCCTTAAGCGAAGTAGCATAACAGCAGCGCACATATCCTTCCCCGGAAGGACCGAAAGCTGTACCGGGAACCACTGCCACCTTTTCTTCCATTAAAAGTTTCTCGGCAAATTCCTCGGATTTCATTCCGGTGCTTTTTATACTGGGGAAAGCATAGAATGCTCCCTTCGGCTCAAAGCAGGATAAACCTATGTTGCGCAGTCCCTTCACCGTAACGAGACGACGGTGATTGTAATCTTCAACCATATCGACAACATCCTGTTCTCCGGCTTTCATAGCCTCCAAAGCAGCCATCTGCGCCATAGTAGAAGCACACATTATAGTGTACTGATGGATTTTGGTCATTGCGGCAATAATTGATTTACTGGCAGCCGCATAGCCGATGCGCCAGCCTGTCATCGCAAAGGATTTCGAAAAACCGTTCAGTAAAACAGTATGTTCCTGCATACCCGGCAATGCCGCGATACAGGTATGTTTTACGCCGTAAATCAATTGAGAATATATCTCATCGACTATCATCAGGATATCATGTTTACGGGCAACTTCAGCTATTTTCCCCAGTTTTTCAAGGGGCATTACAGCACCGGTCGGATTGGCGGGATAACCCAAAAGGATTGCTTTTGTCTTTGGAGTAATTCGGGCTTCGATATCGGATGCGCTGATTTCAAAGTCATTCTCTTCATAGGTGGGAATACTGACCGGAACACCGCCCGCCAGATGAACACAGGCAGGATAAGAAACGTAGCTGGGGTCGGGCAGAATAACCTCGTCCCCGGGGTTTAAAATGGCTCTCATTACAAGGTCGAGCGCCTCACTGACACCGACAGTAATCAGTAATTCCGACCTCCAATCATACTCAAGGTCGAAACGTTTTTTCAGATAACGCGATAATTCCTGGCGCACCTCCGGAATCCCCGAATTGGAGGTGTACATAGTCATACCTTTTTCCATCGAATAAATAGCCGCCTCGCGGATATGCCAGGGCGTGGTGTAATCCGGCTCACCGATTCCAAGGGAAATTACTCCCTCCATAGAATTTAAAAGGTCAAAAAACTTACGTATCCCTGAAGGAGCAATCGAGTTAACCCTGTCCGATATCAATCTGCTGTTTTTATCATCGTAACCACTGTTCATAGCTGACCTGCCAAAATAATTATTTTATTATCACTAGAGGATAACCGGCTGCCTCTTTACCTCTTCCGGTCCGTTCATTATGACCCCGTCTTCCTTATACCTCTTCATTATAAAATGCGTAGCTGCGGCGCGGACGCCCTCGATAGGAGAGAGCTTCTGACCGACGAAATCGGCAATTTCATGCATTGATTTACCCTTAACCAGCACCGCCAAATCGTATCCGCCCGACATCAGATAAACACTGCTCGCCTGCGGAAAGCGGTAAATTTTTTCAGCTATGGCATCGTATCCGGTATCTCTCTGCGGGGATACCTGCACCTCGATTAAAGCCCAAACCTGCTCATCATTGACCTTATCCCAGTTGATTAGCGTCTTATATTTGAGTATCTTCCCTTCATCTTCCGCTTTAACAATGGCCGACACAACTTCCTCTTCCAATACCCCCAGCATGGTGGCAATCTGTTCGGGAGTGGTCCGGGAGTCTTCTTCCAGTATCTTTAAAATTTTTTTCAGCATAGCATCGCTCCTTGGGTAAAAGTAATGTTGAACTTTATTATAGCAGAGTTTAAGCAATATGTTACACATTGAAAATCAGATTTTTTAGAAGGTTGTGATAACCGGTTTGATGATGGTGACTATAGCGTTTATCGATTTGTTAAGAGCATGGAATTAATAAAGATTGGCATATCTATGGTATAATTTTTATGTCAATTTTCATTTTATCGGAGAGGGCATATTTAATGGCTGAATTCTGGCATAACTTCGTTTTAACTTTTGTTCCGCTTTTTATTGTTATAGACGCACTGGGTACACTGCCGGTGCTGATTGCGCTTGGCGAAGACATGACTTTGAAAGAACGCCACAAAATGATAAATGTGGCAACTATTACCGCAATTGTTGTCGGACTGGCATTCCTGTTCTTGGGGCAATTCATCCTTACTGTGATGGGCATCTCCGTAGGCGCCTTTGCCATCGCCGGCGGACTAATCCTGCTGGTACTGTCAATAAAATTGATAATTACCGGACGTATGGTGGATGTCGATAAGGAGGAAATAGTAGCGATAGTCCCGATCGGCACTCCTTTAACGGCAGGACCGGCTACAATAGCGACGCTGTTACTGCTGGCTATGCAGTTTCCGTTATACGTCGTACTGATTTCTTTTGTCTTAAATATGCTGCTTGCATGGATAATATTCCTTTCAGGCAATAAATTAAGCCATTTTCTTGGGAAAGGCGGACTCGGCGCTATTTCCAAGGTATTCAGCCTGCTGTTGGCAGCCATTGCCGTTAGTATGATAATAAACGGTATGGAGATGCTGGAACTGGTATAAGATAGGGCTTAATATTTCGGTATTGACTCTTAGGATTGCGATTATTAAACTGTTAAGGTCGGAAAATGAAAATAATAGGTTTAACGGGCGGAATCGGAAGCGGCAAGAGCACGGTGGCAGGTTTTTTGGCAGAACTGGGCGCTGTAGTTCTGGATGCCGATAAAGTCGGGCATGAAATACTGGAAACCGATGACGAGGTGCAACAGGAAATAGTCGATAACTTTGGCAAGCAGGTGCTCGACCACAAAGGACATATCGACCGTAAAAAACTGGCAAATATCGTTTTTAAAGACCGTGAGTCGCTGATAAAACTCAACCTGATTACCCACCCCCCTATTTACCGCCGCGCACAGGTTATCCTGAAGGGTTATCAAGCCGATGGCGTGGAAATAGTGGTAATTGATGCTCCGCTGCTAATCGAAGCCGGCTGGGCAACCAGAGTTGATGAGACCTGGCTAACTGTAGCACCGAAAGAAGTGATTATAGAACGACTCGAAAAGAGGGGTATGAAAAGAGAGGATATAGAATCCCGCATGAGGCTTCAGATATTGCCCGAGGATAGAGTGAAAGCGGCAAATATAATCATCGATACGGATGTGCCGCTTGATGACTTGAAGAAAGCGATAGCTGATTTGTGGGATAAGGCTATAGTTGACACCAATCGTCGCTAGCTGATAGAATAAAGTGTTTTATTGATGGAGGTTTACTGAGATTTACGCAATAATTGAAACCGGTGGAAAACAGTATAAAGTTGCTCCCGGCAAAAGCATAAAGGTAGAGCGTCTGGCTGCTGCCGAAGGCGATACTGTCGAACTGGATAAGGTGTTACTGATTGCTGGTGAGCAGCAACAAATAGTCGGCAAACCCATTATAGAGGGAGCAAAAGTGGTTGCCAAAGTGAAAGGTCAAGGCAAAGATAAAAAAATCATTGTCTTCAAATACAAGAACAAGACGAGAAGCAGTAAAAAGACAGGTCATCGTCAGATGTATACCGAGCTGTCTATCGATGAAATTGTTCAACCGGAGGGTGTCTTAAATGGCTCATAAGAAGGGCGGAGGCTCTACACATAACGGTCGCGACAGCAAACCCAAAATGCTGGGCGTGAAAAGATATGCAGACGAAAAAGTAAATGCCGGTACGATTCTTGTCAGGCAAAGAGGTACTCGTATCAAACCGGGAAATAATGTCGGGGTCGGCAGAGATTATACTATTTATGCTCTTATAGACGGAGTTGTTAAATACGAACCGACGACCAATAACAGAAGGAAGGTCAGCGTTTACGCTGGTTAGATAATTATGAAGGAAAAAATTCATCCCGTTTACCATTCAGATGCCAAGGTTACATGTTCCTGCGGCAATGTATTTACTCTCGGTTCGACCAAGAAAGAAATGAAGGTCGAGCTTTGCAGCCAATGCCATCCGTTCTTTACGGGTGAGCGCAGAATCATCGATACCGCCGGACGTGTCGAACGCTTCAATCAGCGTTACAACAGAAAATAGTAACCGGTAGTACAAAAAAGCACAAAAGAAAGAGGCGGACCGAACAGTCCGCCCTTTTTTATTAGATGCCAGATTCAAGCTAGACCAATACACTGTATTCTATTGTTTGTAACATTTCATTATTGAGTATTTACCAGATTTTACAGAGAAATGTCTTGACATCTTGCGCATACCATATTAGATTATTCATAAATATAAGAAAATGATCTGTACTGATAAATTTTTCCCAAAATAACATAGGTTGCCTATCAAAAGGAGAATTTTATGACTGACGATTCTATCTATTTATTAAAAGATTCCGGGAATTTAGAGAAAGTTTTTAATCGAACATATGATAGCGAAGATCTATTACAGGAATTGATCGAAAAATATCCAGAATTACTAGCCGGGGAACAGATTAATCCGGATGAACCTGTACGTTGGTTACTTATTAAGCGCGAAGCCGGTATACCTGATGGAGATAATCTATCTGACAGGTGGTCGGTTGATCATCTTCTTCTAGATCAGAATGGGGTACCAACCTTCGTTGAAACCAAACGTAGTTCAGATACGCGAATAAGAAGAGAAGTTGTCGGTCAAATGTTAGACTATGCCGCAAATTCACAAAAATACTGGCCAGTTAATCGTATTAGAGATTTTGCTTCATTACAATACAGTTTCTCAGATGGTGCTGACACGGCAATTCTGAAGTTAATTGGGAGAGATGGTGAACAGGATACTTCAGATATTGTTGAATCATTCTGGACAAAAGTAGAAGACAATCTTCGGAATGGTAAAATACGGTTATTTTTTGTGGCCGATCAACTTCCAGGAGAACTAAAAAGAATAATTGAGTTCTTAAACGAACAGATGAATAATGTTGAGGTCTTGGGTGTTGAATTACCTCAATTTGTAGGTTCTGATTTTCGTGCTCTGGTTCCTAGACTGATTGGACAAACAGAAATAATCAGGCAAACAAAGCAAAAAGCGAGAAGCAGCTCTAGAAAAACAAATCCAGAAGAGTTTCTTTTAAAGATTCCGGAATATTTAAGGCCTTTTTTAATAGAGTTGATATCTGAAGCAGAAAGGCAGGGAATGCAGATTTCCTGGGGAATCCAAGGATTTGGCCTTAGATTAGAAACCAATAATGGACATTTAATATCGTTATTTTATGGTTGGCCTGGGAATTCAGAAGGAGAGAATCCGCATATACAGGGATATGTAGGAAGTATTGAGGATGAAGATCTACGAAATGAGATAAAACAGAAATTTCTTTCTGTAGAAGGCACGATTCTTGCTGGCAAATACACTTTAGATCTTGATCTTGTCAATAATGATATTGAAAATGCTAAAAAACTGGTAGAAGTTTTGTGGAGTATAATTAAAGATCCGAGATTGAAAGGCCTTAAAATAAATTCATAATAATAGTTTAGGCATAGCTAATAGTTAAGCTTTACGGGCGTTAAAGAAATTCCCCCGGCTAGGCCGGGGGATATTTCTTTAAGTGTATTCATCTGTGCAGTTCGACCAGGATAACAACCCTGCCTTAACGGTTACCCCGACCGTTATTGATAATCAACCGCTAAAAATCGGTTTCTATTTTAGTAAAGAAGCATGTTTTTGCACCGGTGTGGCATACCGGACCCATAGGTTTGGCTTTTACCAATACGGTATCGTTATCGCAGTCTATCCACATCTCTATTACCATAAGTTTGTTGCCGGAAGTGGCTCCCTTATTCCAGAGTTCCTGGCGGCTGCGGCTGTAAAACCAGACTTCGCCCTTAGTGCGAGTCAGTTCCAGGGATTTCGGATTCATATAACCGAGCATTAACACTTCACCGGTGTCGGCGTCCTGTATAACTGCCGGAAGCAGCCCCTGAGAATCGAGTTTAAGATTTTCTACCAAAATATTATTTCTCCTTCTATATTTAATTTCTTTTATTTAAACCTGTTGTTATTGATATCCGCCCCAAGACTTTTTCCGATATAGAGCGACTCGGGGTAAGCACAAACATATTTTAAAAACCGTTCGTGGTCTTGCCCCAGTTTAACGCGGGACGAGCCCACACTTAGCCGATCGTGGTGAGCCTGTCGAACCATAACGGCATCTTTATGCTACTTCCAAAACAGCGAACCGGATTGATATTATGTTATCGCTATTTATCCAGTTCATCAAGAGCCTGCTTTAAATTGATATCCTTGGTATAAAGCGCCTTTCCTATGATAGCACCGGCGGCCCCTAATTTTTTAAGCAGTTTCAAATGAGTAATAGTGGATATACCGCCCGAAGCGATAACAGTAGCTTTTATGGAATTGACAAGCTCGAAAAGAGCCGTAAAATTGGGTTCCGTCAATGTTCCGTCACGCCGGATATCCGTAAAAACAAAACCCCTTACTCCCAGTTTCATCATATCACGGGCAAATTCCACCGGTTCCCGACCGGTATCCAGTTTCCAGCCCCTGGTTGCCACTTTACCGTCTCTGGCATCGATA
This sequence comes from Dehalococcoidia bacterium UBA5748, assembly GCA_002419135.1. Lineage (GTDB taxonomy): Bacteria > Chloroflexota > Dehalococcoidia > Dehalococcoidales > UBA5627 > UBA5627. The sequence continues at coordinate 21,365 of DIFM01000038.1, forward strand.
CCGACAAATACGGACTTATTAAAGCATCGACAGGCCTCTTTTACCATTTGAGGGTCTTCAACAGCAGAAGTGCCGAGAATCACGCGGTCGACACCGCACTTCAACAGCTTGCCGATGGATTCCATATCACGAATACCGCCGCCTACCTCAACAGGTATAAGTACCGAATTGGCGATTTCCGAAATGATTTCGAGGTTTTTCAGTTCACCGGCAGCCGCTCCGTCGAGGTCAACGATATGCAAACGCATAGCACCCAAAGATTGCCAGTTCATAGCCATACCTACCGGGTCGTCGGAAAAAACAGTTTCCATTCCGTAGTCACCCTGATAGAGGCGAACACACTTTCCGCCGCGTATATCTATTGCCGGAATTATTTCCATATAATGCAACCTCGACTCTTTCCAGATACCTGAACAAGAATTATAACATAATATACGTATTTAACGATAATAATTATGGGAAAAGGGGTTTTTATAAATTATGGTTGCTGAGGATAATACTTCTACGCCGCTATGGATTGAATAAGTCCGCTACGCACGAAATTATAACTGTCATGCTGAATTCGTGAGAGACGAATAAAGCATCTGGGGCGAGGAGGAACCCCGATGAAGCGGGACCCCGGCGTCATTTATTCAATAGCAGAGAAGGAAAAATAAATCCGTTCGTACTGAGCCTGTCGAAGTATGTTCCTGTTATTAATAATTACTCATTTTTTTCTGCGGGTGTATCGAAACGCGTTACCTTCAGTTTGATTCCGGTGTAACCGATGACAATCACCTCTTCACCCACAGCGATTTTTTCGGCAGAGTGCGCACCCCACAGCTCCCCCTGTATCTTAACCAGACCCTGCGGATTAATTTCTTCTACCGCAACTCCCCTCTTCCCTATAATAGCTTCTGGGTCGTTGACAGGTTCTCTTTGAAGTGCGCGGCTACTGGCTATAAATAAAAGCACTGATAATCCCAGCCATCCAATCATTATCAGTACAAGAACGATGACGGGCACGCTTACTCCATAGTTGGGTAAAACCATCAGGGCAATAACCGCAATGGCTATCTCCTCAAGGATTACGCTTATTATCGCCCATATCAGCCTGACTTTCATTGCAGATAATTATAGCACGTGCTGTTATGTTTAAGATTATTTTTATTCAGCCTGCAACCGTTGAATAGAAAACGCTTCGGACATTCCATAGGTCTTTATTAAAAAACAATTGGAGAGAAGTTGGACATTTTGACGTTCTTTCGTTAATATAGAGATGATAAATTATATATTTAAGAAGAGGGTCTAAATGAAGGTATCAGAGTATCTTTTTAGTGAGTACAAGGATTTAACCACAAAATACGTCGCTGCCAGCCAGAGGCTCAGGGAGCTTTTACCCAGATTCACCGCTTTGAATCAGAGCGGAGAGGTGCCCAGTTCCACTTCCAGTAAAAACCTTATACAGGAACTGGATAAAATCGAGGACGACCTGGAAGATGCAGCCTACAAAGTGCGTTGCATAAAACATACGCTGGTCAGCCTGCTCTAAACCACCGTTTTTCCAAAACACTCATATTGATATCCCCTCTAATCGAGGGGATATTTGTTTATAAATTGGCGACTGTTTTGCCTCATCGACGCTTCGACAAGCTCAGCAACTGTCTTATTACGGACTGTCATACCGGAATTCGTAAGGGTCAACTGCCGGGAAATGCTAAAATGTCTTTGCGAGACCCGATATATCGGGGTGAAGCAATCTCAACCATTGAAGTCTTTTACTGATGCGTAAATTTATTACCGGTAACGATTTTCTTATTATGTGCGGGGTGGGGTAATCAAGTTGTATTGTAGAGATTGCTTCGCTTTCCTTTAAGGAAAACTCGCAACGACAAAACTGCTTATCCTCTTTATATACACTGGGACAACAAAATGATAAAAAGACGCTCGTGGTGAGCCTGTCGAACTATAGCGATGAGGATTATCTAAAGAAGGCCTGATATATTAAGCCCCCAGCGCCTCCACCTCATCCCGCCTTAGCTCCCTGACCTTGCCTGCTGTCAGTGTACCCAGCTGCAAAGTACCCATCCTGATGCGTTTTAATGATTTTACAGTGAATCCCATCGCCTCGAACATACGCCGTACCTGATGTTTTCTGCCCTCGTGAATGGTGATGCTGTAATCCCCGCCTTTAAGACGCGTTATCCTTGCCGGATAGGTCATCCCGTCTTCCAGCATAATCCCTTTTTCGTTTCGAGTAGGGGATTATTGTTTATCATTGGGGGTATTGACAAACCCTCTATAAAGGTGTATGTTAGAAATAAATAACGTTAGAATTATATAACATGGGGGCAAATAGTATGAAGAACAAGAAAACATTCTGGGCATTTATGCTGGTTGCCATTATTATTGCGATAATTTTTATCGCTTTAGAATTATATTCGCTTGCTGTTGTAATTATTATAGGAGCTATAATTGCCGGACACCGTGAAATATGGTCATTGATAAGATACCGGAAAATGCCGCCGAACGATGAAAGGGTAAAAGAGAATATTAATAAGTCAGTACGGAACAGCTTTTTAGCTTTCATTATTGTATCCTTGATAACAATATTATTGTATGTTACCGATGAACCTGTACAACCGCTGTTAGAGTATTATCTCAGTGCTTTACTTTTGTCAGTTGGGGTAGTATATGTGATATCCTACTTATTTTATGACAGGATAGAAGCTAATTTAGGAAGCAGGGATATTAAGGCATTGAATATACTTGCTATATTTGAAGTGGTCTCGTTGGTTATTTTTATTCTCAATGCTTTATTTGTAAATACGGTATTTCCTGTGATAACGGATGAAATATTTACATTACATAAACTTATGCTTTATATTTCTCCAGTCGCATTTTCTCTGGGTATTATCGGCAGTTTGGTCATATTTGTTAAAGGATTATTAGTCAAAGCTTCATAAATAAGAGATCGGTTTAAAATTATGAAAACGAAAATAAAGGAATACAGAGCCAAACTCAATATAACGCAGGAGAAGCTGGCCGAGATGGTCGATGTCAGGCGGGAAACGATAATCTTTCTGGAGAAGGGGAAATACAATCCTTCATTGAGGCTGGCTTACAATATATCTAAAGCTTTGCAGGTAAATATAGATGAACTGTTTATTTTCGACGATGAAGAATAATAGAGATGACAGGGGAATCACCATAGGGACGGGTATTTTTAGTCCCTAAAAATTTTGATACGCTTGATTAGCTCCACCCCACTGGATTCTTCGTCCACCTGCGGTGTCATCCAGAATGACAGTTTACGAATTACTACTCTGCAGTTCTCTCTCTTTAGCAAAGGGAGATTAAGAGGGATTTTGGCAAGTTATTCGAATGGATAGCACAATATGTGGGAAATCTCCCTTACTCCCTCTTTGGAAAAGAGGGAGTAAGGGAGATGTTTGGTATTTGCCCCTTATCAACCTTGTCCCGTGAAGTCTTAACTCAACATCCGGGGTGGGATGGTTAACAAAGTAGCCGGTTTTTAAACCAGCTTCATGTTTTTACGAACCAGTTTCATCGTATCCCGGGCAATAACCCGGGCGCGTTCGGCGCCGTCTGCCAGAATACCTTCCAGCGCTTTAGGGTTGGCTTCCAGTTCCATGCGGCGTTCGCGGATGGGTCTCATGGCGTTATTTATAGCTGTTATCAGCAAGTTCTTGCATTCCACGCAGCCGATTTCGGCGTTTCTGCATTTCTCGTCGATGCCGTTTCTGCCCTCGGCATCGAACTGCCCCAGCAGCTTATAGATATTGCATATCTCCGGGTGCCCCGGGTCGGAGCGGCGCAGGCGGGCAGGGTCGGTGAAAGCAGTCTTGATTTTATCGGCGGTTTCCTTTTCCGTCATGGCAATTTCGATATGGTTGCCGGCTTGCTTGCTCATCTTTCCCTTGCCGTCAAGACCGGGAACATTGGGGAAGTCTGTCAGTTTGGCTTTCGGTTCGATTAGCGTTTCTCCGAACAGGCTGTTAAAACGGCGTACGATTTCTCTCGTCAATTCGAGATGTGGCAACTGGTCTTCGCCAACGGGAACCGTGTCCGCTTTATATAACACGATATCGGATGCCATTAGTACCGGATATCCCACCAGTCCGTAGTTTACGTTTTCTTTCTGGAGCTTTACTTTATCCTTAAATGTAGGGACCCTTAAAAGCCAGCTCAAAGGTGTTATCATACCCAGCAGGGTGTTAAGCTCCGTAACCTCCGGCACATGCGATTGAACGAAGAGGATGCTCTTTTGCGGGTCTAAACCCACGGAAAGCCAATCTAAAAGCATCTCATGTATATTTGCCTGCAGATCGGAAGTATCTTCCATCGATGTTAAGGCATGAATATCGACTATACAATATACGCAGTCGTATTCATCCTGCAGTTTGACCCAGTTCTGCAATGCGCCGAGATAGTTTCCTATATGTAAACGTCCTGTGGGGCGCGCCCCCGAAAAAATACGGTGTTTCATAATGCTCCTTTGGAATGATAAAAAAGTTTAGCACAATATAATGTTTCCGACAAATTGCGGTATGGTATTTGTAGTAAACCTGCAATAATGTGATAATGTGCTGAATACGATAAAACGGCGGAGTATATGATAAAGCTGGAGAATATTACCAAAAAGTACCGCATGGGCGAAGAAATCATTCTTGCGGTTTCGGGCGTCAGCCTGGAGATAAAGGAAGGGGAATTCGTTGCCCTGGTAGGGCCCTCCGGTTCCGGCAAATCAACTATGATGCATCTTATCGGCGGGCTGGATACCCCGACATCCGGCAGGGTAATTGTCGATGGGCAGGATTTAAGCCGTGCTACTGATAAAGAGCTTTCCCGCTACCGCAATGAAAAAATCGGCTTCGTTTTTCAGGCATTTAACCTGCATCCTACCTACACCGCCACCGAAAATGTGGCTTTACCGCTAATTTTTTCGGGAATCGGGCAAAGCAGTCGTATGAAAATGGCAGCGGATGCACTGGAAATTGTAGGTCTTGCCGAGAGGGCATCGCATCGCCCCAACCAGCTTTCCGGCGGAGAAAGACAGCGCGTCAGCATTGCCCGCGCGCTGGTAACGCAGCCGAAAATTATACTTGCCGATGAACCGACGGGAAATCTCGACAGCAAGAACGGCAAACACATCATGGAGCTTTTGTCACAGTTAAACAGGGAAAAAGGTATTACCCTTATAATCGTTACTCACGATATGGAAATTGCCGCTGTTGCCGGACGCATAATCAAGATGAGAGATGGCAAAATAATTGAGGATGAGAGATGATATTTACCGACGTAATAAAAACCGCTTTTTATAACCTTTGGCGCAAGAAATTTCGCACTTTTATGACAGTGCTGGCAATAATTATAGGTGCTGTGCTGATTGCGTTGATGACATCCATCGGTACCGGTTTGCAGAGATTTATCATTGACCAGTTCGGCTTGATGGTGCCGCAAGATGCTTTAACGGTATATGCCACCAACAGGAGTTTTACTCATGTCGATACCCCTTATGAAATCGTCGATTCATCCGATACAATCGTGCGCTCTTTTACCGCTGATGATATCGATAAACTGCTCTCCATAGACGGCGTAGAACGTGTCGATTATAACGTCGGGGTATCCGCTTTATACGTCAAGGCTGCAGACAGTGATAAGAAATACTCTATTTCCATCAATTCAGGCCCGGATTATCAAATTAGAATAATGACGCTGGTAGCCGGGGATTTTTTTGAAGAGGATTCCCGCGGCGATTGTCTTATTAGCTACGATTACATGGACGCTTTCGGGTGGGAAACGGCGGAAGATGCCATAGGAAAAGAAATAAAGATTACGGTCGGGAAGGCGAGTGCCTATGATACCGAAACGAAAGAATATATTTTTACTGTATCAGGTGTTATCTTGAAATCGATGAATGCCACACAAATCGTGATACCGATGGATGATACCATTGAAATGGCGCGCTACTATCGGGATAACCCGTCCCAGTATTCACTTGAGCAACCGGGTACCTCATTACTGGTAAAAGTGAGCGATGTTAACGATATAGATATAGTGGCGGATTCAATTAGGGAAGAGGGATTCGGTACCGTTACTCCGAATGAAATACTGAAAGAGATCAATAATGTCTTTTCAATTATTCAAATCGGCTTGAGCGCCTTCGGAGTTATTGCACTGATTGTTGCCAGCATCGGCATTATCAATACACTTATGATGTCGATTTACGAGCGTACCCGTGAAATCGGTGTTATGAAAGCGGTCGGGGCAACGAAAGGGACCATTCGTTTACTATTTACCATGGAAGGAGTGGCGTTGGGGCTGATCGGAGGGGTTGCAGGTGTGGCTATCGGATATTTAGCCGGTAAAGCACTTAATATAGTCGGAAGTTATACTTTCCTGAGCGATTATCCCACATTCGAGATGTCGGTATTCTCGATAGATATGGTGCTTCTGGTTATAGCTATTACAACCTTTATCAGTCTGATTGCAGCGATTTATCCGGCAAATCGAGCTGCTAAACTGGAAGCGGTGGATGCCTTGCGCTACGAGTAGGGAATCCCATATAAATCCGCATTAAGAAAAGACCTGTCATTCTATCTTCCGTTACGTTTTAGAATTTATGCATTTAAAATAGAACGGACGCAGGAAGTGTTAAAGAAATCCCTGCGTCCGAATTATTTAAACCTGTTGATTAAACTACATGCTTTCTATAAATTGCAGCTCTATCTGCCCCATGTCCCTAAATTGTAAAGACCCGTATCATCAGGACTAAAGAGATAGAGAGTGTTTCCTACTAGTGCGGTGTTATAAATATAATAATAACCATCGTCTGTAATATCATTGAGGACAAGACAAGCGGATACAAAATATCCGTCCTCTGCAGCTAACATTTGCATTTTTAATGCCATTGAATAATAATCGTCAGCATATATTCCGGTGTCTGTTTGAACATTATCATCGAGCCATTGTTGTAAAGCGTTAAAACTCGGGAAGTCCTTTAAAGGATATTTTGCCTGTATTGCGCTAAGCTGGCTTTGCAGCGATTCCACCTGCGATAAAGCATCTTCCAGTTCGGATTCCAGTGAAGCTACGTTTGCCATAGCGGCTGCAAGCTCATCCTCCAGGTTGGTTACTTCTAATTCAGAAGCTGCCAGTTCGGATTCCAACCTGGTCACTTCCACCTGTGATAAGTTTAACTGGCTGGTGGTATCCGCCAGTTGGTCCTCAAGGTTAGCAACATTGGCCTGTTCTTCTGCCAGGTCGTTCTCCAAGCCGGCAACGGTAGCCTTTTCGTTATCCAGTTGCGTTTGCAGGCTGGTGATGTTGGCCTGTTTGGCAGCCAGGTCGGTTTGCAATGCCGAAACATCGCTTTCGAGATTCGATATATCAGTTTTCAAGTTGCCGCTTTGAATAAAATAAAAGGCTCCCAAACCTATAAGACCTGCCGCCAGAATACCTATTATGATAAACAATGTTGTATTCTTTTTACCGGGTTTCGAACTGTTTTGAGCAACTGCTTTATTTATTACTGCCGGTGGTACGGATTCTTCAGGAGCAGAGTCTAACTTTGTTCCGCAAGTCGTGCAGAACATACTGCTGTTTTCTACGGGAGACCCGCAATTGGGGCAATAGCGCATTATGATTCTCCTACTGGGGATATTACAATTAAAACAATAGTATTCCGGTCGCATGTGATTGTCAATACAAAAAATAGCTATTTATTACAAATTACGGAAGAATTACTGAAATTAATAGTTATAAAAACTCTTAATTTATAAGTGAGGATTTTACGATATTAAAAATCTATGCCTTACGCTACGAATAGTTAAGCCAGCTTTTCCAGTCTTGCCACTACTTCATCGATAGTGGACTGGTCGGTAGAAGCGCCGGAGGTAACGCCGACGAATTCCTTCCCTTCAAGCCATTCGGGATTGATTTCATCCGCTGTTTCTACCAGATAGGTCGGGGTTACCGTTGAGCACAGTTCGACCAGATGCCGGCTGTTGGCGCTGGTATGACCGCCGACAACCAGTACCAGGTCGCATTCCTTTGACAGTTCGAGAGAGTTCTTTTGTCTTTGCCTGATGTCGTGGCATATAGTATCGACTACCCGCAATTCGGCATCCTTAAAGACAGGGGATACTAAAAGCTTTTTAATAAACTCGGCAAAAGAGTCCGGTATCTGGGTTGTCTGGGAGAGTATTCCCAGCCTGCGCGGCAAAGATGCTGTTTTCAAAAGGCTTTCGACATTTGTGGTGGCTATTCCTTTACTGTCTGTCCTCCCAAGTATTCCCTTTACTTCCGGGTGTGCGGCATCGCCGTAAACAATCGTATAATAGCCGTCTTTAGCGAATCTCTCAGCGGTAATCTGGGCGCGTTTTACAAAGGGGCAGGTGGTATCGATGGGTTCTATTTGGCGCCTCTTTATATCTTCGGCAACTTCCGGGCTTACCCCGTGAGAGCTGGTGATAACCACTGTTCCTTTTACATCTGCCAAATCTTTAACCACAGAAACGCCTTTTTCAGCCAGCTTGCGAAGTACCGGCTGATTGTGGACTATGGCTCCCAGCGTTTCCACATTGCCGCGTTCGGCAGCGATTCGTTCAACGATATCTATAGCACGTCTGACGCCGAGGCAGAATCCGATTCCTTCAGCCCGCTTGATTTGCATTTGCTCCCCCTCGATATGTATGTTTGTGTCTGATTATACCTTGACAAAGATGATAAGACAATCTCTTCCGAGTGAAAGAAAACCTGTTCCTTCACTTCGGAAAAGAAGAGTAAGAGGGGATTTAATTTTATTATCACAGGGGGACCGAAGATAAGCAATATTTAGCATTCGGTCGGTTAATAGGGATTGTCGTGTCGTCCCTTTCTGATTTATATGAGATTCATTCGCCTTCGGCTCAGAATGACGTTGTAGAGGGACTCCAGTATAGCAAATGCAAGTCGTTGTCATTCTGGAGGACACCGCAGGTGGACGAAGAATCTGGCGGGTAGGGTATTTATTACTGTTTTCTCACCCAATTACCGATGCTCGTCCCGCGACCAGTCGGGTTTCATAATAGGCTTATTATTCTCTGATTGTCTTTAAAGTGGTCAAATGTATGGTAACCCCGATTGCAATCACGATAAGCAGTATCCTGATTGCCAGAAGGTCAACAACGAAGATTACCGAAGCCATTATGGTAATCCATAACAGACTGATAACGTATATCTTTAACTTAAGAGTGATTCCCTTTTTCTCGCGGTAGTCTCTGATGTACTTCCCGCAATAGCGGTTGTTAATAAGCCAGCAATAGAAACGCTCTGAACTGCGGATATAACAGGCGGCTGCCAGAAGCAGAAAGGGGGTGGTGGGGAGGACGGGAAGGAATATCCCCAGGAAACCGAGAGCTACCGATAATGTACCAATGGCTATTAAAAGATATTTTAGCCAGCCTTTTATCTCGCGGCATTCCTTTTTAGGGGGGATTTCAGTATTATTCTCCATTTTTCATTCCAGTCAGGATTCTACCTCAAGGCTGAAATCGAGCGCATTAACCGAGTGTGTCAGTGCTCCTATCGAAATATAATCTACTCCTGTTAACGCTACTTCCCTGATGTTTTGCAGGTTGATTCCGCCTGAGGCTTCCAATTTGACTTTGCCGCCACACATGGATACCACGGTTTTCATATCTTCTATACTCATATTATCCAGCATAATGATGTCGACATCCGTTTTCAGTACCTCTATCGCTTCATCGACAGTATTGATTTCAATCTCTGTTACCGTATCGTCATTGCTGTTTTGCCTGGCTATATCTATTATTTCTGTCAGAGTAGCACCGTCTTTTCTTAAAGAAGCGATGTGATTATCTTTAATCAGAATGCCGTCTGCCAGATTCAAGCGATGGTTTTCCCCCCCGCCGACTGTTACGGCATATTTTTCCAAAAGCCTTAAACCGGGCATTGTCTTACGGGTATCCCTGATGACTGCTTTTGTTCCTTTTATCTTATCCGCATAAATTGCTGTTTGTGTTGCTATGCCGCTCAAATGACTTAAAAAATTAAGCACGGTCCTCTCAGCGGCAAGTATACTCTTTAAGTTCCCTGTTATTTCGGCAACAAGGTCATTTGCTTTCACCCTGTTTCCTTCTTTTTGCAGCAGATTAACTTTTAGAAAATAGTCAACGCTGTGAAAAATGGGCGATATAATACTTGAACAGGCAAGAATCCCGTCTTCTTTGGCTATGATAAAAGCCGTACCATGCTGCTGCGGTGAAATAATGGCATTGCTGGTAATATCGTTTTCGTAGGCATCCTCTTCCAGCGCCAGCCTGATGATGCTCTCCAGTTGTTCCTGCGGCTCCTTATACATCGCCTTGCTCCCTTTTTTCTATAGTGGTGATAATATGTTTCAACCACTCGTCGGAACGCTTGGGAAAATCGGAGCGAAAGTGTGCGCCGCGGCTCTCTTCTCTTAACAGGGCGGCTTCTGCCATCAGTCTGCCGGTTATGATCATATTTGCCAGCTCATGGGATTGCCGGTCGGATGGTTTTGGTAATACATGCTCCCAGGAACCCAAAATATTGACCGCTTCTTCCAGTCCTTTTTGATTTCTCACAATTCCGACATTATCCCAGAGCAGGTTTTGCAGTGTCTCAAGTGTCAGCGGAGGAGTATTATATAGCGGCTTTGCGGGCTTAAGTTTATGATGGATATTGCTGTTTGGCAGGTTATATTCGTATCTTCGTTTTTTCTCGCTACTATCCTGTTCGATACGTTGAAAAATACGTTTACCGAAGATAAGCACTTCCAGCATCGAGTTGGAAGCCAGCCGGTTTGCTCCGTGTGCTCCTGTTCCGGCGCACTCACCGGCAGCAAAAAGGCCGCATACCGAAGTCTCGCCCCAGCTGTTGGTGCGTATGCCGCCTATCATATAATGAGCAGCCGGCGCCACCGGTATCAGACTGCTGGTTATATCCAGCCCGTGATCAGCACAGAATTGATAGATATGAGGGAATCGTGTTTTTACACGGTGCGGAGCCAGGTGGGTGACATCAAGAAAAACATTGTCCTGCTTTGTCTTTTTCATTTCGCTTAAAATGCTGCGGGCAACCACATCCCTGGGTGCCAGTTCTGCCAGCTCGGTATATTCGGGCATAAAGCGTTTGCCGTCTGCGTTGCGCAGTATGCCGCCTTCGCCGCGTACCGCTTCCGAAATCAGGAAAGAGGCGACTCCCGGCATATGCAGGGCAGTGGGATGAAACTGGAAGAACTCCATATCGATTAGTTCGGCTCCAGCTTTTAATGCCAGTGCAATACCGTCTCCGGTAGCGACTTCGGGGTTGGTGGTGAATTTAAACAGCTGTCCGGCTCCTCCGGTTGCCAGAATAAGATAGCGGCATGCAAACTCTTTATCTATTCCGTTTTCGCAATCACAGGCTTTGACACCTTTCACCCTGTTACCCTGTACGACAATCTCGGTAGCCAGGTGATTTTCCAATACTTGAAGGTCGATAGCCCGTGCTATTCTGCTGAGAGTTACCTCTATATGTTCACCGGTGGCGTCGCCTCCGGCATGCAGGATGCGCGGTATACTGTGGGCTGCCTCGAGTGTGAGCGCAATTTCACCGTCTACGGTATCGAAAGGCACACCGAAATTTACCAGGTCGGCGATGCGGTCGGGTCCTTCATCGGCGAGGATGCGCACTATATCTTCATCGCACAGTCCGTCACCGGCAGCGATAGTATCATTGTAGTGCAGTTCGGGGGAATCGTTGATACCGATGGCGGCAGCAATACCGCCCTGGGCGTGGCGGGTATTGCAGTCTTCAATGCTGCCCTTGGTTATCATAAGGACACTGCCATGCTTGTGAGCAAGCAGGGCGCAATACAAACCCGCAATACCGCTGCCGATTATGACGTAATCATAGGTATTAATACAGCCACCTCCAAATTAAATAATTAAAGACGGTGGATGGAGAATGGCATGGAAATGCTATTTCGCTTCATCGGTTTGTTTGCCGGCGATGGAACTTTTTGCCATTCTGATAAGCTCACCGGATTCGACCTTGATGATATAGCTGTCTTCTCTGATGCTGTCGATTCTGCCGTAAATACCGCCGATGGTGATAATCCTGTCTCCGACCTGCAGGTTGCTTATCAGATTCTGATGTTCTTTTTGTCTCTTGCTTTGCGGTCTGATAATCAGGAAATAGAAGATTGCGAATAGCACTACCATGAAGAGTATCATGTAGAGAGTGCTGCCGCTGGATTCGCCCCCTGCCGGAACGCAACTTGAAAGCATCCCTACGCCGGAAATTGCAGCCAATCCCACTAATGAAGCTATGATTTTCTTTGCCATTTTTAACTCCTTAATTTAGCATGTGTTTTATTCTGATAATACAACCCTGTAATGACCAGGGGCTTGTCTTTTCTATTTTTACTTTTACCACCTGTCCGAGCAGGTTATCATTATCATTGAAGAATACCAGTTTACCACTTCGGCTTCTTCCGTGCCACTTTCCCTTCTTTTTGCCTTCTACCAGCACTTCGACGGTTTTACCCAGCAGGGCAGCGTTGATCTCTGAAGCTATTTCACCCTGTAGTTTCTCGACGATGGCGACGCGTTCTTTCTTTACTTCCGGCGGCACGTTATCGTCGTATTCTCTTGATGCTATGGTTCCGGTTCTTGCCGAATAGGCTGCAATATGTGTATTATCGAATCTTAAATCCTTTAATAATTCCACAGATTCCCGGAACTGCTCGTCTGTTTCCCCGGGGAAGCCGACGATAATATCCGTGCTGATGGCGATATCGGGCACTTTAGCGCGAATGCGTTTTACCAAATCCCGGTACTGTTCGGAGCTATATCCGCGCCGCATCGCTTTTAATATATCGTCGTCTCCGGCTTGAGCAGGAAGATTTATTTCCTCGCATACCTTATCCAGATTGGCGATGGCATCAATCAGCCGTTCGTTCATATCCTTGGGGTGGTTTGTCAGAAAGCGCAGCCTTTTCAGCCCGTCGATTTTATTCATTTCTTCGAGGAGTGCCGCCAGGTCGGGTTTGTCCGGCAGGTCATTTCCGTATGAATCGACATTCTGCCCGACAAGTATGATTTCTTTTGCCCCCCGTTGCACCAGAGTCTTTGCCTCGCAGACTATTTCATCTACCGGGCGGCTCTTTTCCCTACCTCTGCGGTAGGGGACGATGCAGTACGAGCAGAAGTTATTACAACCCTGTATGATATTAATAAATGTACTGACAGAAGGTTTTAGGGGTATGATGTTAGCCATCAGGCATTCATCTATCCATGGGGGCATTTCTCCGGCTTTAAAGAAGTAGTCTACAATCGGGAATCTCTTTTGAAGCATATCGATATGCGAATCTACCAAACAGCCGGTAAGCGCAATCTTTAAGTCGGGATTGTTTTTCTTTAACGATTTCAGCGCGCCGATTTTACTGACCACCTTGTTTTCGGCACTCTGGCGGATGACGCAGCTGTTTAAAAGGATGAGGTCGGCATCGTCTACGGTCGTGGTCGGCTGGTAGCCGATCTGTTCGAACAGACTGCCTAACCTCTCGGATTCTGCCTTGTTCATCTGGCAGCCTATAGTCCAAATATGATAAAGGGGCATGATTTATTTTTACTCTTTCAGGGTATTAAGAAATTCAAAACTTCATTTTCTAACATAAATAAATTGAAAAGATAGTCATTGTGATCAAATGTTTCTCTTAATGGTCTAGTTGTTGTTTTCCATCCAAAACCATCTGTGATCCAAATAAACTTAAATTGCCCTTTTAAAACATCGAAAAGATTCCTATATTCACCGGCAGTGGATTTAAGCTTAGAGCCTCCACCACTGTAAAAATTGGTTTCAAAAATATATAGTTCTTTCCCGTTGTCTAAAACGAAATCATATTTTCTTGAAGATTTATCTACTGGAACAGTATAGTTGAATTCTCTTTTTATTTTATTGGCATCAGCTTGTTTTATATATCTGAACTTTTGTTTTTTACATAGATCCTGAATGAAAAATTCCACAATATTTTCCATACTATGCCCACTTCTATTTTTTCTTCCATTGCTATCGATTCCAGCTTCAACCCCTATTATATAATCAACCAAGTTCTTTATCTTGTTAGATGTAATTAGATTTTTCAACCCAGTCTCTTTGACAAATGTTAAATACCTATCAATGTCAGCTTCATTTAGATTGACTTTGCTAAAATCATAATCATCATAAACAAACCTTTTTTGCTTATAATCAACAAGAATTTTAAACTTTAAGTTATTACCACCATCACGTACAATGAGAGATGGGATAGCTTTTACTATTTCTGGATGTTGTTTTAGTAAAGACTTAAACTCATTATCAAAATCTTTTTTACCAATTAAATAATTTAAAGTATTTAAAGAAATTTCTATGGCTTTTTCATTTTTAAATACTTTTTCCCAGTTTACGAAGTAAGACCAAAGCAAAATACTAGGTTTTAAATTGTTTAATAAACAGTTAAAAACATCATCGCTACTTTTACATTTTAGGGTTTCATTGTAAAAATTTAAATTCTTCATTCTAATAGCCTTCTATTAAATTGAGTTCAATTGAATTTGGTTTTCTTCCTTTTTGTAAAGAATTTCTGCCTGTCTCTGTCATTAAAATAATTGCGTCATATCCTTGAGTTTTTGCTGCAAGAAACATTTGCCTGTCAAGTTCAATCCTTTTATTGTACCAATCTTTATCATCTTCTGATTTTATCACTTCATTAAGATATTTACGCCCATTGGAACCAAATAATTTTTTTAAAATTTCGAGTTCAGAAAACCCATATACTGGGTTATTTATACATACTTGCTCTGGTTCGATATTTGGCCTTCCATAAAATTCAGCTTGTAGATATGTTGAAGCAAGGAATTTTCCTCGTTTTTCGTATGCATGGGGATCTCTTGGTGGAACATGCCACCAGTTAGATTTATTAACCTTTTTGATTAACAAATCTCTCATAACAAGTCCCGCCTATTTTCTTTAATTATTTTCAAATCTTCAACGCGTTTTATTGATAAATCAAGGTATTCTTTTGAAGTATCTATCCCGACAAAATTACGATCGTAATAATAAGCGGCTAAACCCGTAGAAGAGCTACCTGTAAATGGGTCTAAAATAGTATCCCCATCCTTGGTGCTTGCTAAAATAATTCGCTTTAATAAAGCAGTTGGTTTTTGGGTAGGGTGTTTTCCGTATTTTTTCTCCTCTTTTTTAGGAGTACCAATTGCCCAAACCGACCTCATTTGTAGTCCTGGTTTTTTTATAAAATCATCTTTCCATATTCCATTTTTCATTAGATCATAATTAAAAGTATGTTTAGATTTTTTATCTTTAATAGCCCATATGAGAGTTTCATGGCTGGCAGTAAAGTATCTACAACTAAGGTTGGGAGAGGCATTAGGTTTAAACCATGATATATCATTTAAAATATGAAAATTGTTAATTTGTAGAGCGAATCCGCATTGGTAAATGGAATGATATGTTCCGCTAATCCAAATAGTCCCGTTTGGTTTTAATACTCTTCGACAGGCTTTAATCCACTCTATGTGGAACTCGAAGTTTTTCTTTAATCCATTACTTAAATCCCATTCACCTTTCTTTACGCTGACTCTTTTACCGTTTTGACAAGTGAAAGTTCCACTGGATAAGAAATAAGGAGGATCGGCGAAGATCATATCGATAGATTCTTCTGGCATTTCAGCAAGTACTTCTAAACAGTCATCCAGATAGAGTTTGAAGCGTGGTACTTCATAATAAGGGGTTTTCATTCTATAACTATTCCCTGACTGGCGGAGGGGGAGGGATTTGAACCCTCGACACCAGTTTCCCGGTGTAAGCGCTTAGCAGGCGCCCGCACTAGACCACTATGCGACCCCTCCGTAAGAAGCAGCATATTTTTAACATAGATAATATAGCATAATCAGAGAGATTGCTCAAAAAAGGAGGAGGAAAAGCAATATAGTAGGGACGGGCATTGCCCGTCCGCCTAAAATCGACACATAAGGGCGGACGACCATTGGTTGTCCATAAGGGCATTATTTTATGCCGCCGGATTCATCACCCGCCCGACAAACAGAATGGTGTTGGTTTCGATATCGCGAATCAGGTAAATAAAGGGGTGGTCGAGGTTAACTTCAGCCTGTTCCAGTATACCTTTCAGGTTGATGATGACCGCTGAAGCGGCGGCGGCTTCGGTTCCGGCTTCATCTACGGATACGTAAGCCTTGTGAACGACATCCTCAATGAAAAGGTCATAGCTTCCATCGATTCCTGACAAGTCGGCAACCATAGAGAAGGCATCCTTCATTCCCATAGTTACCAGCGCATCCTTGACGCTAAACTGGGAACTGTACTCGAATTTAGGCATCGACAGGGTAACTGTGGCGGTGCGGATGTTTTCAACGATCCCGTCGAGTCTCTGTGCATCAAAGGTCGCCTTAAACTGCTCGAAATTTCCGTCTTCGGGGAGAATAATCAGCATTGAAAGCTCGTTGCCGTCGTATTTCAGTTCGACTGCCTGATAACCGTCGCCTTCGGTATAACCGAAGTCTTCGGTCTGGTGCATCATCGGAACGGTAACGGTAGTTCCGTCGGGAAGGTAGAAGATACCATCGCTTGTTTTATCCTCATCGAAAGGTTTGTCCCAGGCGGCGTTGAAATAGATGGCATTGGTCAGAACGAGGCGGGTCAACTCCGATATGATTCCTTCTTTAATCAGGTCTTCTATTTTGCCCTCGGTCTGTTCGCTTACCCACTCGTTGATAGTCCGGCGGCAGGCTTCGGGGTCGCTAACAAAATCCAATAGCCTCAATCCGGCATCATAGTTCACCGCCAGCGTATCGAGGTAGTCCGAAAGGAATTCATATTCTACCTGCCCCCAGATAGCGTTCACGACATTGAGTTTGAAACCCTCCTCATCCTCGCTCTTGTTGCCTTCTCCACGCTTGGCAAGCTCGATAGCAAGTTTGTTGAAAGCGGCATGCAAATCCTCTTCCTCGAGTATGAAATTGAGGGTTTCAGCCATTTGCTCTCTGGTTGCTCCCTCCGCTCCGGCATAGGTCATTGCCAGCGCTACGGAGAGGCTGTAAGGGGAAAAGAACAGGTTGCCGTCATCACCATCACTCAGCTGCCGATAAAGTTCCAAAGCAAACTCATTATTGCCATCTACCAGTGTTTCAAAATCTGAAAAACTGACTTCGGGTGATGTATCGTACTTCTTATCGGATTTAAGTTCCTGCCCGTATACCTGCGTTTGCGAGCAGGAAACCGTACTCAAGACAAGTATTGCAGCAAGCACACTAAAAATTATCTTTTTCATATCTGCTTCTCACTTGCGGCTACTCGATATTTAGGCAGCCGGATTGATGACTCTTCCGATAAACAGGGTGGAACCGGTAGTGATGTCTTTGATAAGGAAGATAAACGAATTATTGATATTGACATCGGCGATTTCAATCGGCATCGAAGTCTCCCGGAAGATTACGGCGGTGGCTGCTGCCGCTTCGGTGCCTTCTTCATCTACCGAAACGAATGCTTTATGAATGACGTCGCTTATGATAAGGTCAGCTTTATCCGTTATCCCGGAAAAGTCGGCGCTGCCAGAAAAAGCTTCCGGCATTCCCATTGCTTTCAGGGCGTCGTTCAAGTTGAATTCCGATTCAAACTCGAATTTAGGCATAGTGAGGTTGACTTGTCCGAGCGACATTTCATCTATAATACCGGCTACCGTTTCGGAGCTCAGTGAGTTTTCAAACTCGGAGAAATTGCCTTCGTCCGGCATAATTATAACCATAGACATTTCATAGATATCGTAAAGCAATTCTACTGCCGTATAACCATCTCCGTCCACATAGCTGAATCTTTCGCTCTGGTGCATCATCGGAACGGTAACGGTGCTGCCGTCCGGCAGATAGAAGGTGTCATCGTAGGTATAATCCTCATCGAACTGGTGCAGCCAGGCAGCGTTAAAGTAGATGGCGTTGGTAAGAACAAGGCGTGTCATTTCATCGATTGCGCCCTCAGGAATGAGGTCTTCGATGCGACCGTTGGTCTGTTCGTAAACCCAGTCATTGATGGTTTGCCGGCATGCTTCGGGGTCTTTTTCATAATCTAAAAGCCTGATTCCGGCATCATAATTTTCAGCCAGAACATCGAGGAATGCCTGCATAAACTCGAAGCCTGTCTGACCCCAGGTGGCATTTACGATATTCAACTCGAAACCCTGCGCCTCGCTGCCGGCGGGTATTTCGTTGCGGCTGTTAAGCTCGATAGCCAGTTTGTTAAAAGCTGAGTGCAGCTGCTCATCCTCCAGCATGAACTTTAAGGTCTCTGCCATTTGCTCCTCGGTTTGCCCGTTGGCTCCGGCATAAGCCATAGCCAAAGCTAAAGATATGCTGTAGGGTGAGAAGAAGAAGTTACCTTCCTTGGCGGCGCTGAGCTGTTTATAGAGGTCGAAAGCGAACTCGTTATTTCCGTTTACTAGCTCTGCCAGCGTCGAATCACTGACGCTGGGAGACGAGTCATATGGTTTGTCGGATTTGGCTTCGGCACCGTACACCTGTGTTTGCGCACATGATACGGTGCTAAAAATCAACACCATACTTAAAAGTAAAAAAATTATTTTTTTCATAGCCGAACCTCCGGTTGTTCTTTGTATTCTACTACTATAACGTCGGAAATGCAGCGGGGTTAGGGGATGATAATAATTATTTTTGGTAATTACAGAAAACTGCTTAATAAATATTGTTGCAAATTCCGACAAGCCGAGCCCGCATTATTACGAGTATCAGTTACAATTTGCCATGACAGTGTGCCCATCATTTGGCTATGTATCAAAAAACTGCTATAATTATGCTTTAACTAACAGGAAGAAGGGTGAATTACTTAAATGGCGACTAAAAAAGCAACAGCAGCAGAAAAAGAAGAACTTCAGAAATTTATTGAGAATGTAAATAAGAAAGACACCAAGCGCAACGGAAAGAAAATCGAGTTTTCTTTTACCAACCGCAAGAGATAAATCTTTCTAATTCGGAAAATTAAAACTGTTTCCGCCATCAGTCCGTTTAACTTTATTTCGGGTAGGGCGGAAATTTTTATACAAAAATAATTTAAAAAAAGCGGCTCCCGTCATTCATTGCAATAATGATTAACAAGAACCGCTTTTTCCTTTCTGATTATGGAAAGGATGCTATTTTTCGACCGGAATTACAATGCGGGTCGAAAGATTTTTTTCGGCAACATCCCCGGGTGAATTAAAATAATACTCGTAGTATAAACCCTTCGGTTTACAGCCGTTTTCCCCTATCCAGTCAAAAAGTTCCTGATAGACCGGTTTTAAATCGGTATAGGGTCCTTCATGCACATAAACGACAGCATCGCCGGGAACGGTTTCACCCGCTTTTATATCATCCTTGCCGGGCAGATTTTTTGATACGGGGACTCCAAATTCGATATCGATACTCTGCGTATCCAGCCTGTAATAGGCGGCAAAAGGCGCATCCGCCGGCGCTTCCCCCAATTCAGCCAGATATTCGGCTATTCTGCGATAGCTGTCGTTAATAAGGCTTGGCAACTCGTCGATGGTTGTTTCCAACCTTACAGACAGTACCGGCTTCGCTTCCACTTTCTTCAGTTCAATTTTTGATTCCACTAAATTCCCTCCATAAATTAAATATTATACAGCTGGACTCCGTAAGCGAAAGGATGTCCTTCGAGTTCGAAATCAGGTAAATAGTTATTCTCGGATTCCATTTGCTGCACCCAGCCGTTTTCAATCCCCAGCTCATCCAAAAGTTTACAGACTTCATCGTATTCTTTTTGCGTGATACCTCTTGAAAGAGACGGATGTTCAGAAGCCCGGTGCATCGGATGATACTGCGACATCAAGCTCACTGTTATTTCTTTAGATAGCTCTGTTGCCAGCCATTTTAACACTTCCCTGCTACCGGATAATCTTTCCGGCAGTATCAGGTGGCGCACAATCAGCCCGTGCTCCGCGATACCGTTATTATCAATAATAAGATTTCCCACCTGCCTGTACATTTCTTTAACGGCAGACTGTGCCTTTTCAACATAGTTTCCAACGCCGGATAGTTTCAAAGCTGATTCGTTGTCAAAATACTTGAAATCGGGCAGGTAGATATCGATAACGCCGTCCAGTTCTTTTAAAGTTTCCAGGCTGTCATAGCCGTTGGTGTTATAAACCAGTGGAATATTAAGCCCCAGCGGCACCGCTTCCAGAAGTGCTTTGACAATCTGCGGTACGAAGTGCGACGGAGAAACCAGGTTGATATTATGGCAGCCGAGCTTATCCTGTAAATACAACATCTGCCCCGCCAGTTGATGATTAGTAATTTCGTTTGTTTTTTGCCTATTCGAGTCCTGACTGATTTGGTGATTCTGGCAATAGAGGCAGCGCAGGTTGCAATTAGCAAAAAATATCGTCCCCGAACCGTGGTTCCCTGAAAGAACAGGCTCCTCGCCGTGATGGTCGCAATATGATGAGACAATCGGCAAGTACCCGGAATGGCAGTACCCCGTTTCACCCCGGCAGCGGTTGACACCGCAATCTCTCGGACAGATATCACAGGAAGCAAGCCTTCTATCAAGCCGCTCTGCCCGCTTTGCAAGTTCGCCTGATTTATAGAGTGAAATATATCCGGGAATCATGAAAATGACCTCATAATTATTTTGTGACAGCGGTCTTTATCTGTAATGCTATTCCTTGACGGTTTTATCCTTTGCCTTATCAAGCACTACCAGCGCTTCGTTTATTCTCTTAATACAGCGTTCTTTACCGAGTACCGCCATTGTCTGGAAAAGCGGAGGGGCTGCCTCCCTGCCGGTGGTTGCAGACCTCAAAGTGCCGAACAACTGCCCGGTCTTAACCTCCAGTTTTTCCGCCATCGGCCTCAAAATATTTTCCAGTGCTTCCTCCGTAAAATCCGGGAGTTCGCCCAGTTCCTTCAAGGCTGTTTCGAGCATTATCCCGGTCGTCTCACGGCTTGTTTTCTTGGCAACCAGAATATTGGGGTCATATTCGAGATTTTCTGTAAAAAAGAAATCGGTCAGTTCCGCTATTTCGTTCAGTTTTTTAACCCTCTCCTGTACCAGCGGAGCAATCTGCTTTACGTACTCCAAAGAGAGCGGTCTTTTAACATCCGACGGTAAATCTCTTTCGAGGAACGGGATTACCCTTTGTGAAAAATCATCAACCTTAAGGTCGCGTATGTATACTCCGTTCATCCAGTCCAGCTTTTCGACATTGAAAATGGCTCCGGTAGAGTTTACGCGTCCCAAGGTAAAGTTCTTTATTATTTCTTTGACGGTCATCAGTTCGGTTTTCCCGTCCAGCGACCAGCCCAAAAGCGACAGAAAATTCATCATCGCTTCGGGCAGATAACCCTGTTCCTTGTAATCCATTATGGATACCGAACCGTGACGCTTGCTGAGCTTCGACCTGTCGGTACCGAGAAGCATCGGCAGATGGGCAAACTCGGGCGGTTTGTATCCCATGGCTTTATACATCAACAGGTGGCGGGGTGTGCTCGAAAGCCACTCTTCCGCTCGTAAAACATGGGTAATTCCCATCTCATAGTCATCTACAATGCTGGCAAGGTGATAGGTTGGAAATCCATCGGACTTGATGATAACGAAATCGTCGACAGTGGAGTTTTCAAAGGTTACATCACCGCGTATGATATCGTGAAAGGTGGTTTTACCGGCAAGCGGCGTGCGGAAACGCACTACCCTTTTCATCCCCGACATCCACTTTAACACCCCTTCCGGAACGGGCATATCACGGCAGCGCCTGTCGTAACCGGGGGGCTGCTTGTTTTTCATCTGCTCATTGCGCATTTCCTCAAGGCGCTCGGGTGGGCAATAACAATAATAGGCATCACCCTGTTCGATTAACTTTTTAGCGGCGGCTTTATATTTATTCAATCGCTCAGACTGCACATAGGGACCGAAATTACCGCCGGCCTGCGGACCCTCATCCCAATCTATTCCCAGCCAGCGCAAACCATCCAAAATAGCCTCGACGGCGCCATCAACGGTACGGGCGACATCGGTATCCTCGATCCGCACGATGAAACTGCCGCCGTGATGTCGGGCAAAAAGCCAGTTGAACAAAGCGGTTCTGATATTACCTACATGGGGGTAGCCGGTGGGACTGGGGGCATAACGTACTCTGACTTTATCACTCATTATTTATCCCTATTTGTAACAAATAATATTTTAGAAACAGCAGTATAGGTCTTTTTGTCAAATTTAAATACAACTTCATCTTCAGTAGTAACAGTTTCTTCATTAAAAAAGCTATCAATCTTATTAAATATTAATTCAAATTCTCGTTTTAGTGCCCAACTCATACTCAAATCATCTTTATTGAAAAGCACAACAAACAACCGATTATCGTAACCAAACCTTTGAGCACCTTGGTTTTCGTATAGCCATATAGCTAACTCCTGGGGATTTTCCATAGCATAGATAGGATCATAGCTCTTTGGTAAATACGTTATCTTCAAATCGAAGGGTTGTCCATTAAAGAATATATCGACTCCTTTAATGCTTTTTAAAGTCGGAATAACATTTTTATGTTTACTAATGTGCTCCTCAATTAACACTGTAGTCCAATGATTAAACCAAGTACAAACAACATAATTAGTAACTTTGCTATGTAATTGAAGTTCAACATTGTGAATTAACTCGTTATATCTTACATATTTCCTGACGTATTCAGATTGTATTTTCTGGTCTAGTTGGCCTTGCACAACTCCCCAAGAAAAATTTTTAACATTTTTTAATTCTTGTTTCAGATCCTCATCTGATATTAAATCCTGCCGTTCTATAATACACTCTATGTATTTCTTTTTAATAAAGCTATTTACAAAATTTCCATTTATTGACGTATTGAGCAATTTTTTAATAATATCTGCACCGGTACCAGAACTATCAATATTACTATACTCGTTAGCAAATTCTCTCAATTGAGAGACTGGGATTGAACTAAGTTTCATTTTTAAAACTTCTTTATCACTATAAATCGGCATAACCTTATCCCTTTTTCTTAAACAGCATTATATACTCATGTTTAAAAACATAAAAACCACCAACTAAAGCCCTATATCTCCACAGGTCTTTTTGGTTTCTCTTTCCCCTAGTTTCCTCAAAATTTTTAACAATAATGCTTTTTAATATAAAATCCCTTTTTAGAACCTCTTCCATGCATTTAAAGCCAAGAGGTATCCATTCCCCTTTTGAATATTTATCTCCAATTACAAGAGCAAAATATCGCCCCTTTTCCAAGAATGGAGCAGTATTATCTATAACCTCACCAAACATTCTTAAAAATTCATCGATTCCGTTAGCTGCTGAAAGGTCTCTCCTGTCATTTGAAAACTTAATGATATCGTAATAGGGCGGATGCATAATAAGCAACTGTATATTTTTTCGCCCAATATTACTAAGTGTTTTTTCTAAATCTATAGTTCTACTATCATCATTAATTACTTCAGTAATAATATTATCTTTATTTATCTCTCTGCTAATCAGTTCCTCAGCTTTTAGGGCAACAGTACTATTTAATTCTACCCCAATTCCATTCCTTCCTAATCTTCGGCATTCAATAAGAGTAGTACCACTGCCTAAAAAAGCATCTAAAACCCAGTCTTCCTTCTTTGTATATCTTGTAATCATCTGATGAGGTATTTGAGGAACAAAGTTTCCCCAATACCAGCCGACATGAGCCCCCGATGCATCTCTTTTATCAAGCATCCAAAGACTATCTGTTATTATGTCATCGTATTCTTTCCATCTATGAAGATTGATATCATTTATTTTGCTAGTTTTAATACCCTGAATGCTTTTTTCTAATCTTTGCAAATAGTACTTCGCCCTTCCTACTGTTTGAGATTGTAATATCTGTTCAATTTCTGAAATAAGTACATCTTTTCTAAGTGTTACAGTATCACCATTAGAACCTATATTTAATAAACCATCTCTATCTTCCTTAGGAAAAGAGACTATTTTTTTTAAGCTCGCTACATGATTTCTCAGTTCGCTTAATTCAGAAATATCCATTGATTGCCGCAAAGCATCTAAAAACTTTTCCTTATTTATAAATGCAGGATTAGAATTGCTTGCTAAATTAGAAAAATCATCACTAAATATGTATTCTAATTGTCTGTTATCACGCTGTAGTGTCATATTTACGCCTCTACTACTTTGGGGCTGGTATTTGTAGCTTTTATTTTTGGCTGCGGCACAATTACCACAAACGTCCCGGCAATTTTATCATGAAATCCCTGCTTTTGTTTATCAAAGGCAATCCAGATAAAACCGAAAAACAGCGGGACTGCAGATATAATGTACCCGAGATATCTTAAGAATGCAACCGGGAACGTTATATCCGAGCTGTCGGGACGAATAACCCTGATATTCATTACTATCTTGCCCGGAGTTTGCCCTCGCCAAGCCCAGAATATAACGAAATAACCGATTACTATTATTAATGTTATCAGATTAAACAATATAATCTGCGGCAGAATAAACCAATCCGATATGCCACCGAGTATATCCGGATTCCACAGACGTATGTAGCCCAAATGATGAAACGGTACAAAAATGGAAGAAACAACCGATAAAACAACAGCATCGATTGCAAAAGCGGCAAATCTGCGCCAGAAGCCGGCAAATTCAAGAACAATACCACCGGATTCTTCCTTTATCATATCCCCTCACCGATAAAGCTCTGTAAATCAATCTCTATATTCTAACACTATAAAAGATTACAATCTAGGTATAAATACGGAAAGGTTAAGCGATTTTTTCCAGCACTTGCTTTAAATCATCGGGCAGTTCGGATTGAAATTCAATATATTTACCGGTGGACGGAAGATAAAACCCGATGCGATTAGCATGCAGGAATTGCCGTGTGAGAAACGGCGATTTGATTCCGTACGCTGTGTCACCTAATACCGGAAAACCGATTGCCGCCAGGTGTACCCTGATTTGGTGGGTTCGACCCGTCTCCAGCGTTATTTCCAGTAATGAATATCCATTATTATAGTATGTGACAACCCGGTAACGCGTGCGCGCTTCCTTCCCGTTTTCCGTAATTGCCATTCGTTTGCGGTTTCCCTTATCCCGCCCCAGATTGGCTTCGATAAGTCCGGTTTCCGGTTTAATATGCCCTTTCACCAGCGTCAGGTAGTTTTTGGTTACCGAGCGTGATTTAAACTGTTCGGAAAGATTTGCCAGCGACTCCCTGTTCTTGGCGACAATTACCAGCCCCGAAGTATCTTTATCCAGCCTGTGAACGATGCCGGGTCGCAGCCTTTCACCGCCGCTATCGGCAAGTTCCGGAAAATACGAGAGGACGGCATTAACCAGCGTATGCTCGGGGTGCCCGGGCGCCGGATGCACTGTCAGCCCGGCGGGCTTATCTATAACTAAAAGGTCACTGTCTTCATAAATGATATCGAGGGGAATCGGCTCTGCTTTAAGTGAGGTGGTATCAATCTCAGGAATACTTATAATAATTCTATCGCCGGCACTGAGCTTAAAGCCGGCTTTTTCCGCACGATTATTGACGGTAACTTTGTCGCCATCTATCAATTTTTGTATAAAGCTGCGCGAAACTGAGGGAAGTCTTGTGGCTATATATTTGTCCAGCCGCTCCCCCGCAACCTCAACCGGCAATTCGTGAATTTCTTCTTGCATAAATAAACCGTTAATCTCCGGCTAATTTGATATAGGTGATAGCCAAAAGCACTGCCCCTATCGAAATTGCGGCGTCAGCTACATTGAAGATAGCAAAGAAATCGACATCGATAAAATCGACTACATAGCCGTAACTTAACCTGTCTATGAGGTTGCCGACAGTACCGCCCATAATAAGTCCGAGCGATAACCTGGCCGGCACACTTCTTAAAAACCTGATACGCTTAGACAAATAGAATACGATAACCAGTAGCAGGATAACGCCGATTATCGAA
Organism: Dehalococcoidia bacterium UBA5748; assembly: GCA_002419135.1. Classification (GTDB taxonomy): domain Bacteria; phylum Chloroflexota; class Dehalococcoidia; order Dehalococcoidales; family UBA5627; genus UBA5627. Next base: position 47,404 of record DIFM01000038.1, read on the forward strand.
AAAATGGACAACAAATAGGTGTGGTCACGGAATATACTGAAAGCGGCGCCGGTATTTTGCACATACGTAATATGGAAAAACCCCGATTCCGGTATGGACTGACCGAGTGTCAGGTTCGTCTTAATTAAGTATTTTGTTAACTGGTCTATTGCAATTATCGGTAATGAAACCCATAAAAAGACCGAACCTCTGTTGTAAAACTCCTTAAAGAAGCTCTTTAGCTTATCCATTCTTTGCTTTATTAGCGTTACACTCCATGCAATACAATGCCTGTGGTAAAGCTTCCAATCTCTCGGGATTTATAGGCTTGCCGCATATTTCACAGGTTCCGTAAGTTCCCTTGTCGAACTTATCAAGTGCCCTTTCTACTTCTGCCAGCTGTTCCCTGGTCCTATGTTCAAGCGCCATACGATTCTCCAGGTCGGCAGTTTCGGTAGCTTCTTCTTCCCTCTTACCGAAGGGACTGCCTTCACGCCTGTTTTCCGTCGGACGACTGGCTTTCAATTGCTCCAACTGTTCTTCCAGTCGTTTGCGGTCATCTTCCAGGTGAAGCTTCATTAATTTATGATTTGCAGTTTTCACTTGTCTGTCCCCCCGTATAATAAGTGCCCTTAAGCTGCATCAGATTCTCTGAAGCAACGTATATATGCTTTTATACTTAGCGTTAATGGGAATGTCATAAAAAGCAGTAAAAACTATATGGATAAAAGCGTATGCCGGTCAAAACCTGTTGCCCTGCCACAATGAGGAAGAGGTGCTAAGCCGGCAACAACTGTTCTCCATTTAATTTTACGATTCATTAAATATAAAAAACGACCCTTCATACATCCTAAGTGTAACCTATTTATGACAGTTAATCAATACTTATTCTCTTTTTATTTTCACACAGATAAGACCGTTGACAGCATACTCATCTTTTGCTAATATTGTAAATGAAAATATTATCATTTAAGCGCCTGTTAAATATTAAGGATTGTAAAAAATGAAGCTCGGTGAAGATAAAATCAAATCGTTATTGAGAAAGAACGGTTACAAGGCTACCCCGCAAAGGCTGACGGTTATTAAAGAGTTTGCCGAAAAGGATGAGTTTTTAACTCCGGCCGACCTGTATGACGGGCTGAAAAATATTCATCCGGATATTGGTATGGTAACCGTATACCGCGTATTGGATTTACTGGACAGGCTGGGACTGGTATGCAAGGTTCACTCCGGAGGCGATTGTCATAAATATAAAATAAACACCGATGAACATCACCATCATCTGCTGTGTTCAAATTGCGGGATTGTCATCAATTTTCCCTGTGACGAACCCAATCTGGAAGATTTAAAGAAGAAAATAACAACAGAAACCGGATTTACTATAAAAACACATATCCTTGAATTCGTGGGGCTTTGCCCAAAGTGCAACCGGGAAAACAATAAAAAAGATTAAGAAGACTGATAATTAAGATAATAATCTATGGTTAAAAACAGAAACGGCAATAGACACTTTCTATTTTCGTGTATGTTCGGGGAGGAATATAACATATGAAAAATAATACAGCATCCGGATGGTATTTTTTAGCGGGAGCAGTAGTTCTTCTGCTGGCGGTAATGATGGGAGGATGTAAGCCGGGAACAACAACAAGCGGCGATACCTTGAAAATAATCGCCTCTATCACTCCGGTTGCCGATTTCGTTGAACAGATAGGCGGAGATAAGGTTGAAGTGACATTGATGGTTCCTGCCGGAGCCGACCCTCACACATACGAACCCACCCCCGGCCAGATGGTTTTTGTCAGCGAGGCCGATGTCTTTGTTAAAGTCGGCTCCGGTGTGGATTACGAAGAAATCTGGATGAACGATATCATGGATATGAACAGGGATATGCAACTGATTGATTGTTCGGAGGGAATCGACGTAATTAACGAAGACCCTCATATCTGGACTTCTCCTCTAAATGCCCGGCAGATGGTCGAAAATATTTATAACGGCTTAATCACTTTGGATTCCGATAATGCGGATTACTATCAAACCAACTATGAAAATTATGTGTCGGAATTGGAAACCCTGAACAGCGATATATTAGATATATTGGAGGGATACGAAAACCGCAACTTCCTGATTTATCATCCCTCTTTTGCCTACTTCGCTTCGGAATACAATTTAATACAGATACCTATCGAACACCAGGGGAAAGAACCCACTCCAAAGGTTATTCAGGATTGCATAGACCAGGCATACGAGCATAATTTAAATTATGTTTACGTGGCGCCACAGTTTGCAACGTCATACGCAGAATCAATTGCAGCCGAGATATCGGGTAGTGTATTATACATTGACCCGTTACCGTCATCTTATATATCCGATACAAGGAGCGTAGCGGTATCCATTGCGCTGGAACTTGAATAAATTATGGTAAAAGAAAAGGAAATCGTTAAATTTAAAAATGTCTGGGCATACTATAATCATCACCCGGCACTACAGGATATAAACTTTTCAATACATGAAAATGACTTCCTGGGCATAATCGGACCTAACGGAGGTGGAAAAACCACTCTTCTTAAAATAATGCTTTGCCTTTTAAAACCCCGGCGCGGTACGGTTACAGTGCTGGGGAAAAATCCCTGTGAAAGCCGTTCACAGATCGGTTACGTTCCCCAAAAATCCTATTTCGACAAGAATTTTCCCATCGACGTCTGGCAGGTAACTCTGATGGGTCTTTACAGCCAAACCGGTATCTTCCGTCGTTATTCCCGCGAAGATAAAAAGAAAGCCGAGGAAGCCCTGGAAAGAGTAAGCATGCTGGAATATAAAAATCGCCAAATCGGAGAACTTTCGGGCGGTCAGCAGAAAAGGGTCTTTATTGCGCGCGCGCTGGCATCCGACCCGAAGTTACTGCTTCTGGACGAACCCATGGAGAGTGTGGACCCCAAAGTTCAGGGAGAGCTTTACGAACTGCTTAAGGAGCTTCAGCGGGAAATGGCAATTGTGCTCGTTTCCCACGATGTTACTGCTATTTCCATTTATGTAGATGAAATCGCCTGTTTAAACCAGACGCTGGTTTATCACGGGACAAAAGAAATATCCGATGAAGTGTTGGAAGGTACATACCAGTGCCCGATTCACCTGATTGCGCACGGCACTGTTCCGCACCGTGTTTTGAAGGAACACGAGTGATGTTTGATATATTCGGATACCAATTCATGCAAAATGCCCTGCTGGCAGGACTGTTGGCATCGATTGCCTGCGGCATCATCGGCGCCTATGTCGTTTCCAAGAAAATCGTCTTCATCAGCGGCGGCATCGCTCATGCCTCTTTCGGCGGCATCGGGCTTGGTTACTTTCTCGGCATCAGTCCCGTTTTAGGTGCTACCGGTTTCGGTTTGCTCTCTGCCATTGCAATGGGACTGACCACCCGTAGAATAAAACTCCCCGAAGACACTGTTATAGGCATACTGTGGGCTGCCGGCATGGCGCTGGGAGCCATTTTTATCGGGCTTACTCCCGGATATACCACCGACCTGTTCAGCTATCTGTTCGGCAACATTCTAACCGTCCCGGATTCCGAATTATTGCTGATACTGATACTGGACGTTGTTATTCTCGGGGTTGTCGCCCTGCTGTACAAGGAATTTCTGGCGGTCTCCTTCGATGAAGAATACAGCACCGTAATCGGCATGCCGACTGAAAAGATTTACCTCACCATGCTTTGCCTGATTGCGCTGACAATCGTGGTAATGATTCGCGTGGTCGGCATCATACTGGTAATTGCACTGCTTACCATACCGGCTTCGCTGGCACGACAGTTTACCCATGATATGAAAAAGATGATGGCACTTTCAGTGTTGTTCAGTGTTATTTTTACGTTTACCGGGCTGATGCTTTCCTACTGGCTCGACCTGGCTTCCGGTGCAACGATAATTATCACCGGCGTTGTTATCTTCACACTGGTTATCGCAATACGAAAACTGATATCCTCAAGAGGGTTGCCATCTAAAAAGATGTAGCCTATAATCAGTAAAAAATTAGCGGGGGTATTTATAGTGAACCTTTCCGTTCAGCTGGCGCCAAAAAACAGGCGCGGTTTACTTCTTTCCAATCCGGTAATGACGGCTTCCGGCACGTTCGGTTACGGGACAGAGTACAGCAATCTTATCGATATTCAAAAACTGGGTGCTATTATCTGCAAGGGAACTACCCTCGAACCCAGAGAGGGCAATCTACAGCCCAGAGTTTGTGAAACCAACCACGGTATGCTGAACGCTATCGGACTGCAAAATATCGGCATCGAAGCCCTGATAAAGCAAAAAGCCCCCGAATGGGAAAAATGGGAAGTGCCGGTTGTGGTAAATATTGCCGGAAAAACCATCGATGAATATGCCAAACTGGCAGCAATGCTGGATGGTGTTGCAGGGGTACGCGGACTGGAAGTCAATATTTCCTGCCCCAATGTAAAAGCCGGCGGTGTCGAGTTCGGCACCAACCCCGAATCCGCCGCTGCGGTAACTTGCGCCGTGCGCAAAGCCACCGCCCTGCCCGTTATCGTAAAATTGACCCCGAATGTGGCAGATATAAAAAGCATTGCCAAAGCTGTCGAGAATGCCGGAGCGGATGCGATATCCCTCATCAATACACTAAGAGGGATGGCAATCGATATCAATAAAATGAAGCCTCTTTTAGGTAATATGAGCGGCGGGCTTTCTGGCCCTGCCGTAAAACCGGTGGCACTTTCAATGGTGTATGAAACAGCCGGCGTTGTTAAGATACCTGTTATCGGCTGCGGAGGGATTGTCACTGCCACGGATGCCATCGAGTTTATAATGGCGGGAGCCACTGCCATACAGGTGGGAACTGCCATATTCGTTAATCCGCAAGCTCCCATCGATATCCTGGAGGGTATCAAGGACTTTATGAGCAAAAAGGGAATCGATGACATAGGCAGGCTTGTCGGCATTGCCCGCTAATCTAAAAAATAGCCTCGGATGGCTAAAATGTCTTTAAATTATTTATTCAATCGAATATCCGGAGAATTGCGAAAAAAAATAACCTTTTTATCCCTGCCGGTATGCCTTGTTTCTTTATTAGCGGCAGGATGCGCCGGTGCAGCAGAGTTTGAAACCTCGACAATACAGAGTAAATACCACGACATCGATAAATACATCGAGCGTATTCAGGAAAAAGAGCAAATCCCCGGCATAGCCATTGCAATAGTACAGGGAAGCGAAATCCTCTACTGTAACGCTTACGGTGTTTCAAGTGTGGATAGCAACCAACCGCTGACAACTGATACCCTGTTCGACCTGGCATCACTTACCAAATCGTTTACCGCACTCGGCGTATTGCTTATGGAGGATTCGGGGTTAATCGATATAGACCAACCTCTGCAAAAATACCTCCCTGACTTTCAAATCGCAGATGCAAGAGGAGCGGATATTACTGTTCGCTATCTTCTAAACCAGACCAGCGGCATCCCCGGTATCTTTTCCGAAATCCTGATTTTCAACGACAGCTATGAAGAAATGCTGGCTTCACTCGGCAATTTAAGACTGAACAACGATCCGGGAACTGCTTTTGAATATGCCGACTTGAATTATTGTCTGCTGGGGGCACTGATTGAAAGAGTATCCGGCAAAACCTATGAAGAGTATATGGATTATGCTGTTTTTACTCCGCTCGGTATGAGCCATACCACAGTCGACCCGGATAAGGCTGAGGAATTAGGTAAAGCAGACGGGCATCAACCGATGTACGGCAAGGTAGTCGCCCGCAACATCCCCGCCATGAAGAGCGCCAGGGCGGCCGGCTGGGTAATGTCCTGCGCCGAAGATATGGGGAAATGGCTGCTCGTTAATTTGAACGGGGGAATTTTAGACGGCAAACAGGTAGTCCCTGCCGATGACATAGAGGAATTACATTCGATAGCCATCCTCTACGAGGATAACGACGAGCAAATGGCGTACGGAATGGGCTGGAGCATCAGCTGTAATACCGATATCCTCTACCACTTTCATTGCGGTGATACCCCCAACTTTACCGGCGACATGCTGCTACTGCCCGACTATGATACCGGCATTGCCGTAATGGTAAACGGGCAGGTTAGCAACGTCAGCCATAACATCGCCGCCGAAATTGCAAATATGCAACTGGGATTAAAATTATCAGCTATAAATGTGCCATGGTGGGCGCATTGGAAAGCGCTGGATACTCTGGCAACCGGTATTCTTTTTTCGGTAATAGGGTTGTTTATTGTATTGATAATGTATCTATGGTGGTTAGCAAGACAATTTAACGCCGGTAAACGCTGCTTTTTCCGCTCAAAGATTGCGGGACCCTGCCCGCCGGCGTGGCAAACGGTGCTTTACCTATTGCCGATAACAATATTTTCATTGATATCTATCGGGGGAAACATCGTACTTAATACACTTTATGGATATAACCTTTTTGAAGTGCTGGCTCTGTTCGGGAGGGGTGCACCCCCAGGCCTTTACATTTCGGGGATATTATCAATTGTAATACTTACAATGTGGGTTTTGCTGCTGGCTTTGGCGGGTTTGTTTATCCGTAAAACAAACGAAGTCTGCTAACTTTCCGTAAGTTTCTGCCCGGCAAGATAAGCCTTGCCTAAAGCGCCCGGTTCCAGGCTGATGTTTCCGGCTTTATCTATACCGGAAAAGACCAGTTCACCGGCATATTCGATATTCAGGCTGATAAAGAGCGCTTTGACCGTGGCGATTGCCGGCTGAAAGAGATTAGGGAACCTCTGCCCGCCTACCGAAACGAACATCCCCTTCCTGATTTTTTCATCACCCAGCGGAGGAATATGAAGTTTATACTTCTTCGCCCATAATGACTGGCAGCGGTCTACCATCGCCTTGGTTTGGGCGGTCAGACCCATAAAATGCAGCGGTGAAGCCAGCACGATTCTATCGGCAAGCATTAGTTCTTTATATACCGACTGCATGTCGTCGTCGATTTTACAGATTCCGGCCGCAAAACAGGCATCGCAGTTCTCGCAGGGAGCGATATTCAACTCGCTGAGAGCGAGGCTTCTTACCTCTGCTCCTCTATTGGAAGCGCCGCGCAATACCTCTTCCAGCAACCTGTCGGTGTTGCCGTTACGACGCGGGCTGCCGGCAAGTCCCAGCACTCTCATAATAAATCCCCCGATAAAGATTCGAGGATGATTTTTTCACGTGCCTCCATTATATCGGCCTCTCCGTCTTCCATATGGTCGTAGCCTAATAAATGCAGGACTCCGTGAATAATAAGAATAACCACTTCTTTTTTAACGGAATGCCGGTGATCCTCTGCCTGCATAATCGCCTGCGGGAAGCTGATAATCACTTCCCCGAGGTGCCTGACATCATCGGCAAACCCGACAAAAGACAAATCCTCGCCGTCTTCAGAATGATATTCATCCTCCATGGCAAAGGACAGCACATCGGTCGGTTTATCGATTTTGCGGTATTCCTTATTAAGCCGGTGGATTCTCTCCTGCCCAGTCACAAGCAGGCTCATCTCGATATTATCGCCGGCATTTTCAGCCTTGAGCGCGGACTCGATTATTACATGTAACCATTCTTCATCGAGACAACCCTCGAAACCATCATCGAACAGGATATCTATTTCCATAGTGCTCATAATAGCACAAGAATGAAGTATCGACAATTATTTTTGAGAATAAAGTTCAATAAAATATCATGCTGAGTTCGAGGTGAGACCGATAGTCAAATCCGTTCGTGGTGAGCCTGTCGAACCATAACGGCAATCTCAACCTTTCAATATTATCAGGACTACACTTTTTTATATATACAGAGCGGGGTAATTAATAGGTATCATAGGGATTGCTTCGCCCCGACTGGTCGGGACTCGCAACGACTGTTAGTGTCTTGTCGGGCTAAATGCGTGAAGGACGACTATCAATCTGTCTTTGAGAGGAGTCCCGACAAAGCCGTTCTTGGTGCCTGTCCTGAGGTTCTCGAAGGAAGCCTGTCGAACCCATAGTAGTGGTCATTTCATTCCCTCCGGTATCACAGAGGGTTTTATTTCTGGCAGTTGGGGCAGAAATAGGTGCCGCGCTGGTGTACTCTGATGCGTTGTAATGGAGTCCGGCATACAGGGCAGGGTTTATCCTTGCAGTGGGCGACCTTGAACTGTTTATGAGCGCTGCCTGTTTCTCCGTCAGGTCTGAAGTAGTTGGTAACGCTGGCACCCTTGTTCCTGATTCCCAGCTTTAAAACGTCCCGTATGGCTTTATGCAGCGTTTTGATTTCCTCTTTAGAGAGCGAGTTAGCAGGTCTTTCTGGGTGGATTTTTGAGGCAAATAAGGCTTCGTCGGCGTACATATTGCCGATACCTGCAATCAGACATTGATTTAATAAAATCCCTTTAATGGCAGTCTTTCGATTATTAAGCAGTCCTGCAAATGCCTCAACCGTGAACTCATCACTTAACGGCTCGATACCCAGTTTCCCCAGCAGGCAGTCGCAGTCCTTTACCAGTTGCATCTTTCCGAACTTACGCGGGTCGTTGAAATAGATTTCGGTGTCGTTATCCAGATGAACTATGGCGCGGGTGTGGGGCGGGGGATTATTATGCCCCAGCATCAGCGAACCGCTCATTCTCATATGCATAACCAGTTTATATCCGCTTTCGAGGTTAAAAATAAGATATTTGCCGCGCCTGTCCATGCCGCTTATCTTCTGACCTTTTATAATGCGCTCGAATTCCTCTTTGGCGGGATGCTGCAGCGTTCGCTCCCAGAGCAGCGTCACATTTATAATACTTCTTCCTGCGACATAAGGTTCGAGGTCGTTTTTTATGGTTTCGACTTCAGGAAGCTCAGGCATTTTATATCTCTTTTCATTACATATTTATATGAGATTACAGCAGGAATAATTATAAGTATTCCTATTATAAGGCTGGAGAAGACATCGCTTAACCAGTGCTGCTCCAGATACAAGCGGGAAAATCCAACCGCTACGATTACCAAACCGGCTACGATTTGCAGCGCAATACACCAGGCTTTATTTTTAACGACCCGCGGCAGGAAATAGATTATCAATCCTAACAGAATAGAGGTATATATCGTATGTCCGCTGGGGAAACTGTTTTGCAAAGAATCCTCTAAAGGTCTCGGTCTGTCGATAAGAAACTTTAAGATATAACTGATGGATACGCCGATATATGGTACGCCAACGATAAACAACGCTTCGATTTTCCTGTCAAACAACCAGAATATCAATCCTGCAATCAGACTGGCAATAATACAGTAGGGGAATGCACCCAAATATGAGATAAATGGCATAGATGAGTCAAAGAATGGAGATTGAATATTGCTTATCCGGTTATTAACCGCTATATCGCCGGGGAAGCTCATACCGGAAACAACGGCGATGGTGATTAAGACCAGAAGGACAAGCAGCATTAGATAAGCGATGCGAAATATGCTCAAAGGCTACTCCATCTGCCCCCAGTTCTTGCCGGCCTTGGTTTCAACTTTTAATGGAATGCTGAGCTTTATGGCTTCCGACATCTCTTTTACCGCCAGCTTGCGCATCTTATCCATTTCATCATCGGGGACTTCGAAAATAAGCTCATCGTGTACCTGCAACAATATAGAGCTTTTCAGCTTAAGCCTTTCCATTTCTTTATCCAGTTTTACCATAGCCACTTTTATGATATCGGCGGAGGTTCCCTGAACTGGCATATTGATTGCCATACGCTCGGCGGCTTCACGCAGGTTGCGGTTGGATGAATTGACTTCCGGAATTAGCCTTTTCCTGCCCAGAATCGTCTGCACATAGCCGGCTTCTCTTGCCTGTTTCTTCGTTTCTTCCATATATTCTTTAACACGCGGGTATTTTTCGAAATAGGCGCTGATGAACTTTTCCGCTTCCTCGCGATTAAACTCGGTAGCCTGTTCCAGTCCGTAGCCGCTCATGCCGTAAATGACGCCGAAGTTGACGGTTTTTGCCAGACGCCGCATATCGGCAGTGACTTCGCCTTTATCCACTCCGAAGAGCCTGACAGCAGTATCGGTATGAATATCTCCGTCGCCGGCGAAAGTCTCGAGTAACTCCGGGTCTTTCGATAGATGAGCCAGCGCCCTCAAATCGATTTGCGAATAATCAGCCGATAATAATTGATAGCCGGGCGGGGCGATGAACGCCTGTCGGATTTCCCTTCCCGGTTCTCCGCGCACCGGAATGTTTTGCAGGTTGGGGTCGCTGGATGACAGCCTGCCCGTGGTGGTCTTGGTCTGGTTGAAGCTGGTATGCAGTCGTTTGGTTTTGGCGTTAACCATCTGGGGCAGGGCATCGACATAGGTCGATTTGAGTTTGGTTAACTGGCGATATTCGATAATGAGTTCTATAATCGGGTGCTGTCCTCTTAATTCCTCCAAAACTGAGGCATCGGTGGAGAATCCGCTCTTGGTCTTGCGCGCCGACGGCAGTTTCAGGTCTTGAAATAAAATCGGGCTTAACTGCTGTGTCGAATTGATGTTGAAACGCCGTTTTGCCTGTTCATAGATATCTTCTTCCAGTTCCAATAGTCTCTTGCTGAGCCTGGCCGATATTTCTGAAAGCAGGTTAATATCCAGCGCAATTCCTTTTAGCTCCATTTTGACCAGAATCGGCGCCAGCGGCATTTCCACATCGGCAAAGAGCCTCCATAGTTCCTGTTCTTTCAGTTCTGCTGTGAATAGTTTATCCAGCCTGCCGGTGTTGTCCGCATCGGCGCAGGCATATTTACCGGCAACGGATACTTCCACCTGTGACATATTGATTTGCTTCTTGCCGGTACCGATAAGCTCGGTGATATCCGCCATCTCGATATCCAGACGGTTAAAAGCGAGCGCTTTCAAGCCGAGAGATTTCTCTCCCAGAAGGTATGCGGCGACCATAGTGTCGGAAACAAGATTATTAACGCTTATGCCGTACTGCGCCAGAATCTCCATATCGAACTTGGCGTTATGGGCAATCTTTTTTATCCTTTCATCTGCAAAAACGTGCTTTAGCTTTTCGATAACCTGTTCGACCGAAAGCTGTTGAACCTGTTCCCAGCCGATATGCCCTACGGGAATATAATATGCCTCTCCGGTTTCGGGCGATATGGAAATGCCTACCAGTTTATCGGACATTGTATTTAGTCCGGTGGTCTCGGTATCGAAAGCAAACGAGCCTTTCTCTTCCAATCTTTTTTCCAGTTTATCAAGGGCTTCAATGGAACAGATGATGTTATATTTAATCTCGACTTTTTCTGACATATCGAAGCTGAGTTGCGGGCAGGCTGCTTTATCAGGCTTTGCGCTTTCTGCTCCCGGAAGCCGCGAAAGCAGTTTGGTAAACTCCAGCTCATGGAAGAAAGCTACTGCCTTATTGCGGTCGAAGTTGTTTATATCGGATTTATCGAGGTCAAGCTCAATCGGCATATCACGGGCAATGGTTGCCAGAACCTTGCACTTACGCGCGATTTCTTCGCTTTGCTGCAATTTTTCCTGCAGTTTAACGGGGGTTACTTCGTCTATGTGCTTATATATGTCTTCAACCCCGCCGAAGGTTTGAATCAATTTAACGGCGGTCTTATCGCCGATGCCGCTTACACCGGGGATGTTGTCCGATTTATCGCCCACCAGCGCTTTTAAGTCGGCGATATGTTCGGGAGGCACGCCGTACCTGTCGTTTACAGTCTGCGCTTCGTACAGAATGGTATCGCCGAAGGAGCTTTGCGGTTTGGGATAGAGCACTTTTACGTTATCCGATACCAGCTGCATTGCGTCGGCATCTCCGGTAACGATAACGCTTTCGATTCCCTGTTCGCTGGCTTTTTTACTGAGCGTGCCGATAACGTCATCGGCTTCGTATCCGTCCATTTCGAAGATGGGGATATTAAAAGAGGCTGCCAGTTCCCGGGCTCTTGCCAGCTGGCTGACCAAATCATCAGGAGTAGTGGGTCTATTAGCCTTGTAATCGGCAAACATTTCCTTGCGAAAGGTGGGAGCCTTGCGGTCGAAAGCGACGGCATAGTAATCCGGTTTCAGTTCATTCAAGATTCTAATCAGCATATTGGCGAAGCCGTAAATAGCCTGGATTGGCTCACCTGTTTTTTTAACAGTCAGGGGCGGCATGGCATGATAGGCGCGGTGCACAAGAGCATTGCCGTCAATCAGTAGTATCTTTTTCATAGCCTTATTATAACAGACCGGGGGAGAAGGCATTTAGATATCTGCCTTACGACTAAATGATGGATTTTTAATTTTCAATCAGCGTAAATAATTTACTGTTAAAATATGCGTAACAGCATTTCTTCCCTTTTAACTTTTATTTTAGTGGATATATTAGGTGTATTTGCTATTAATTCCCTTTGCATAATTGGGGTTCCTGTGTTTTTAAATAACATTGACTACATTGAGGTTTGCTTTTGGTACATATTGCTCCTTGATATTCAGCACAAAATATCCAAATAACACTGTCAATGTATTTGCGAGATTCTGTTAGTGTGTCCGCAATAGTGATGCCAATTTGTCTGACATCTTTTTGTCTTTGAGACACTTTTATCTTTGTTTGATCAAGGTTAATCTTATTAAAAAAGCGGATCGTATGCGCATCGGGCTTAAACTCATCTATGCCTATATTATTAAAAAATTCACAACATATAGATAAACGAACATTCCGAAGTTTATAATTACTAATAGGGTCTGTGAAACATTTTATCAAAGAGTCAGCTTTTGCGCGGACATAACAGTTATTAGCATTATCATATGCTGAATTATTTAAATGACTTGATATCAAATTACAAACCGATCCGTGCTTTATGATAATGTGTTGAAATATTTTTGCGTTATCGCGGATAGAAAATAATTCATCTTCAAGGAATCTTGCCTTTACTTGACTCTTGTACTTAGTATAAAGACTCGTCATATAGCTATCAGTTAGTGTTGCAACCGTATTTATATTATAATTGCATAAATCTATCTTCAGTGGCTGTAAAATATTTTGTATAGAAGACCACGTAGCTTGTCTTGATAAAATAGCTTTACTTAGCCCTTCTAAAATATCTGAATCACTTCTTTGGCATGAATGAGGATATAATTTAATATTTTTTAATACATTCGGTTTTAAAGTATTAAGCGTTTTATTAATACGGTCTATTAATATTCTACAATCTGATACCGAATACACATCAATATTCATATTTATCAACTCCATATTATATTATTAAAACCTGTATTATTTTCTGATTTGCTATTAACCTACAGTTTCCTCTTTTTCACTTCTATCTTTCATTAAAGCCAAAGGCAACAGACCTATCGGGGTTAAAATGCCGAAAAACATCCATGCCCAGTGCCTGTTCTTTAACTTTGCCCACAGATAGCATCCATATAAGGACAATCCTAAACCGAGTGCAGCTAAAACAAAATGTAATGGCACAATACCTAAACCCAATGAAATACAATAATTTGCCGATACATTAGCAAACCACCAGATTAACCACCCGAAAAACACTGATAATGTCCTTGCTGTCGTTCCCATTTAAACTCCTTTTTATTTGTGTTAATTGATTTCATTAACACTTTTCGGACATTATCGTTTACTCTTGCGACACCCCTGTGTCAAAAACTCTATCCCTCCTTGTAAATTTTTTGCATTTTTTTAGCGTATCGATTACCTTTGCACGGATTTCTTGCGGTTCGAGCACTTCGACTTTTTCTCCCCATCCCAAAATCCATGAATAAAAATCCTGGGTATCGGTAATATTTAGCGTCATTATCATTGAGCCGTCGGCTTGTTTTTCCAAAACCTGGGAGGGGTGCCAAATGGTTTCTTCCATGATTTTCATAATAGTGGTGTCTTTAATCCTGAGTTTTATTGTTTTTACTTCTCCGCCGGTGATAATTCCCCAAGATGCCCCGAAAAATTTATTAGCGTCGAAATCATCTCGAACCTTATAGTGTTCATCTGTAAGTTCTGCTGATTTTATGCGCTCTAATTTAAAGGTGCGCACAGCATCCTTCAAGTGGCAATATCCGATAACATAACAGGCATGGCCAGGTGCTGCCGGTTCGATAAAATACGTGTCGATCATGCGTTCATTCGGTTCTCCAGCCGCCAGCGATTGATAAAATATTTTCAGCTGACGCTGTGAAATCCACGCTTCGGCTATTGTGGATAGAATCTTTTGATATTTTTCATCTTTGGGGAGTTTATGCATCCATTCCATCGTTTTATTAACCTGCTGGGAAAGGGCAGGCGGTAATACTCCATTCAGTTTTGTAAATGCGGTCTCTATATAAGGGTCGTAGCGGTTTGAATAATTCAACATCAGGCGTGCTGCCAAAAATATGTTCAATGCTTCAGTGGGAAGGAATCGTATCGGCGGCAAAAAGCTGCCTTCGGCTATTTGCCATTTTTGCCCGGTATTGAATACGGGAACTTTTAAATCGGTTCCGAGCGATATCATGTCTCTGTAAATAGTTCTGACATCAACATCGAATTTATCGGCCAATTTTCTTGCGGTAAAGCCATCAGGATTGTTAGCTAAAAGAATCCAAATCATGCTAAGTCTTTCGGTTTTGGGTAGCCTGTCGCTCACGCAAACCTCCTGCAGTAATATCTGGTGAAATTATATCACTTAGTATATTACTAAAAAATAGGAAAAGTTTAAATTACAGATATTTATATGGATTAATTTTGACGATGGGTTGTCAGAGCACGCTTGTATAATTAACTTAAAAAATGGGTTACAGGAGAAAAGAAATGAATGATACGATTATCAATGAAATTTACGAGGAAATACTTGAAGACGACATAGATATCTATAATGAGAAGAATAAACCGGAATGTATATATGCCAATTAAACGAATCAGTATAATAAACAGGATACTTAATCGGAATTATTTTTCTAAAAGTCCATTTACATCTCTCTAAAAAGTGATATTATTATCGAAGTAATATCTCTTAGCGGAGGGAATTATGGGAAAGGGTTCTTCAGGACCGGCTCTGGGTGGGGCAATCTGGTTTATCGGGTGGCTGTTCACCATCGGTTATGCACATCTGGTATGGTGGAAAATAATACTCGGCATCTTTGTCTGGCCTTTGTTTTTGGGGCAATATCTGGGATAGACTGAAGCCATCTATTATTGTGTTGCGAATAAGAATTCGAAGCCGCTTCCTTCCCCCGACGGGTCGGGTCTTAATATGAGCGGCTCGCGGTCTATTGTCATTCTGAGGGAGTCCCGGTTTATAGGGACGACTGAAGAATCTAAGAGTCATCGTTTTGCATTTAGACTCTTCGTTTTGCTCAGAGTGACAAAACCACTCTCCCCCTGATGCTTCGTTCGACCACTACAAACTCAGCATGACAATAAAAATTCTTTAGTTATCAGTGCCGACATATCGGCAAATGATTTGTGAGCGTATCTACAGTCAAGATTCGATAATCAGTATACTACCGGATACCCGGCGCTTATCCACGCATTGATGCCGCCCTGCATATTGTAAACTTCCGTAAACTCCAGCCTTTGCATAATACTCATCACAGAGGCGGTGCGGTTGGCGGTGCGGCAATAAATCAGGTAGGTTTTATTCTTACCGTAGGTATCCAGTGTTTCTTCGAAATCATCCTCATAATAATCTATATTAACGGCGTTTTCTATATAGCCGGAGGCATATTCGGCAGGTGTGCGTACATCCAGTATTATAAAATCGGGGTTGTTTTTATTTTCCTGAATCAGGGTATAACACTCCTCCACGCTTATATCTTCAAAACCTGCGCTACGCGAAATACTGCATGACATAACGGGTATTAAAAGCGCAATCACCAGTAAAACGGACATCGGCCTATGAATGTATATCCTCGTCTTTATGCACTGTGTAATCATCGGTCTGTATAGTCTCCTCGTTTATTTTTTCCACTTCGATGGTGCATTCGGTTATCAGTGCGGCAAAAGCGCCGATGGCTGCCAGAAGCGGTGCTGCCAGAATACCGATTGCCGCCGCGGGAGCGCCGATGGATAGGGGAATGTCGATAATGGTCTTGTTGTCGTGAATTATGCGTACTTTCCTGATGTTTCCTTCGTGAATCAATTGCTTGATTTTCGCCAGTAACTCATCTCCGGATACGGTAAATCTTTCAGTATTCATAGCTTTAGTCCTTTAGTTTGATCCCAATTAAAAACATATTAATTGAACATTTATGCGGTGTCAATGGGTGTTTATTACCTCACCCCTGTCCCCTCTCCGTCCACGGAGAGGGGAATTAAAAGAATGTGCTGGTGCTAACCCTCCCTCTCCGCACGCGGAGAGGGAGTTGGAGGGTGAGGTTTGACATGTTAATTAAAAAAACCGGGAAGCAAATTCACCTGATTCGGATAGAAGTCATTGTTCGGGCAATGTAATTCGTGATATACTTTGTGCATATTGTAAGAGACAGGTGTTCATTGAAGGGTAAAGATTTATTATCGGCAACAGATTTAAGCAGGGAAGACATACAGCTATTGCTTTCGGATACCGAGGAGCTCAAATTAAGGGGTGGTAGTACATCTCTCAGTGGAAAAGTCCTGGCATTGTTATTTGAAAAGCCCTCTTTGAGGACACGTGTCAGTCTGGAAGTTGCCATGAATCAACTGGGCGGTAAGGCAATCTATTTATCTCCTGCCGAAGTGGGATTGGGCAAACGTGAGTCCGTTAAAGATGTTGCCTGCGTCCTATCCCGTTTTGCCGATATCATCGCGGCGCGAACCTTCAGCCATAAGACCGTTGAAGAGCTGGCGGAGTATGCTACGGTGCCGGTGATAAATGTGCTTTCGGATTTCGAGCATCCCTGCCAGGCTCTTGCCGATGTGTTTACCTTGTATGAAAAGAAGAGTGAGATAAACGATTTAACCGTAGCCTATATCGGGGACGGCAATAATGTCGCTAACAGCCTGATGCTGGTGTCGGCTATATGCGGAATCAATTTCAGAATTGCTTCCCCTAAAGGCTATAAAGTGGAAGAAGCCGTTTTGCAGTTGGCGCAGACATATGCTTCAGAAAGCGGAGCCGAAGTGCTTTGCCTGGATGACCCTAAAATGGCTGTTAATGGTGTCGATGCGGTATATACCGATACCTGGATTAGTATGGGGCAGGAAGAAGAGGCTGAAAGAAAGCGAAAAGTGTTTAAGGGATATCAGGTAAATAGTGAACTGATGTCGCTGGCAAAAAAAGACGCTGTATTTATGCACTGTCTGCCGGCGCATCGCGGCGAAGAAGTTACCGATGAAGTAATGGACAGCCCGGCTTCGGTTGTTTACGACCAGGCTGAAAATCGCATGCATGTTGCCAAGGCTTTGTTACTGTATCTGCTGGGCGGGCTGGAGATACAGCTGGGTTATCGATAAGAGGGAGGTTACTAAAATGTTTATAACCATGCTCTCCCGCGGTTGGCCTTTAATTGTTATTGCCGGTCTTGCAATAGCAGGTGTATTGTTGCATTGGCCTATTGAAGTTATGGCAATAATAATGGGCGTTATCCTCATTGTCGGGCTGGTGATTATAGGCGTAGAAGCCCGTGAAAAAGAGGTAGAGCGCAATTCGCAGAAACTGAAAGAGCTTACCGGATATTTTGTACGTCGCTTTATGCTGGATTCATCTCTATCAATCTTCGCTATTATAGATACCATCTTCAAAGTGGATAACCCGAAACTGTGGGAGTGGGCACGTGCCTGCGATATGTCGGCGCGTGTTTTTAATGCCTGGGTGAACGGGCTTATTTCCCGTCTCGAATCCGATAACAAAACCGGAAGATTCAGCATCTATCTCAGGGCATATACCAATGAATTATGGACAATCAATAATCTTTATTACGAATATATCGAGCAGTTTTGTGAGGTTGTTGAAAAAATCGAAGTTCCCGAAGAAACAAAGGAACAATACGGTAAATTCGTAGTCGAATATAATACATTCGTTACCCAGTTCCGTGAGCTGATATCCGAAATGAGGAGGGTTGCCCGTACGGAAATCGAGCCTCCCGGCATTAAAACAGCCAGGGAAGTAGCTCCGGTTACAGTGCAATATTCTTCATTAAAAAATAAATAATTCTTACCTTATAATAGGTTTTAATCAGGTATAGGGGAAGTCCGGAGGGGTTTTTGACAAGGCCGATTGTAGCTATTGTCGGCAGACAGAACGTAGGGAAATCAACCCTGTTGAATCGTCTGGCAGGCAAACAGCTTTCTATAGTAAGCGATGTGCCCGGCACCACGCGTGACCGCGTCACGGCTAATATTCCCTGGCAGGCAAGGGAGTTTACGGTTGTGGATACCGGCGGCCTGGAAATCGGAGCCGGGTCTGATATGTCTAAGGCTGTTAACCGGCAGGTTATCACGGCTATGGACGGAGCAGACCTGATTATCTTTTTAGTGGATATCAAGGACGGTGTAATACCCTCGGATTACGAGATAACCGAGCTGCTTCGTAATTCCAAAAAGCCGGTTTTGCTGGTTGCCAATAAAGCTGATAACGATAAAGTGATTTCCAATGCGGTCGATTTCTATCAACTTGGATTGGGGGAAGCGATGATTATCAGCGCTTACCATGGTACGGGGATAGCGGATTTGCTGGATAAAGTCATCTCACTGCTTCCCGATGCTCCCGCGCTCGATGTCCCGCAAGATATACTCAAAATCGCTATTGTCGGCAGACCGAATGCCGGGAAGTCGATGCTCTTAAATGTCCTGCTGGGGGAAGACAGGGCTATTGTCAGCGATATACCCGGCACCACTCGTGATGCCATAGATACATCTCTTGACTTTATGGGGCAAAGTGTGTTAATTATTGATACAGCAGGTATACGGCGCAGAGGCCGTATCGACCGGGGTGTTGAGCATTACAGTGTGTTGCGCTCTTTTCGGGCAGTCGATAGGGCAGATGTTGTTTTACTTGTTCTGGATGCTACCGAGTTAATTGCAGCGCAGGATATGCATATTGCCGGTTATGTTCAACAGGAAGCCAAGGGCATTATACTGATTGTTAATAAGTGGGATTTAGCAATGGAATTAACCGCTGCTGATTGCGATAAATATATACGGGGGAAGGTGAAATTTTTACCTTATGCTCCCATTATTCAAATATCGGCTAAATTGAAACAGGGAACAGATAAAATAATTCCGCTGGCCGCGCGCATTCATACAGAAAGACACAAGCGCATACCTACCGGTGAATTGAACAGTGTTGTTCAGCGAATTGTGGCTTCACATGCGCCACCGAGAAGCGGCACCAGGCAATTGAACCTGTATTACGCCACCCAGGCTGAAACTAATCCTCCGGCATTCGTCTTCTTTGTTAATGATACCAAGCTGGTTCATTTTACATACAAGCGCTTTCTGGAAAACCATCTGCGTGAAGCTTTCGGTTTTGACGGAACACCCATACAACTTATTTTTAAACCGAGGGGTGAGCAATGATAACGTTGTTAATGACCAAGTTTGTACTGGTCGCTTTTATAGGCTATCTGCTGGGCTCGATACCTTTCGGTGTCATTGTCGGTAAACGCAAGGCAAAAATAGATGTACGCAATTACGGAAGCGGTAAAACCGGTGGTACCAATGTCTTAAGAACACTTGGCAGGAAGGCTTTCATTCTGGTCGCAACCCTTGATATTGCCAAGGGTGCGCTGGCAGTGTTTATAGCCGGTATAATCATAGGAACGGATTCCCTGGCAATCGGGGAATACGGTTATCTGGGAGTAGTTTTTGCACAGGCATTAGCCGGTTTGGCGGCGGTGGTCGGTCATATCTGGCCCATTTTTGTTAAATTCAAGGGTGGGAGGGGAGTGGCCACTTTCCTTGGCGGACTGATTGCTCTCTGTCCGGCAGCGGGTCTTTTCGGCGGAGAAGCCCTTATTATTACTGCCGGTATCACGGGTTTTGTTTCGCTGGGTTCTATAATCGGCGTGGTAGGCGCCTATGCCATCCTTATTCCGCTGACCATAATGTACGGATTTCCACCGGAATATCTGGCCTACGTTTTAGCCGGAACACTGCTGATTATATTTATGCATCGTGATAATATCAAAAGATTACTTTCAGGAAAGGAACGAAAACTGGGACAGAAGGCGGACAAGTGCGAGCCTAAGAATCTCAGTAACTCCCTGACGGATATTTAATCGTCACTTAGTAGTTTATTATGCCGAAAGTTGCAATAATAGGGACCACTGCCTGGGGCATAACCCTGGGGATGGTATTAGCCAATAAAGGTATTGATGTCAGGCTCTGGGCAAGGACCGAGGAAGAGGCCGACAGACTGATTAAAAAAGGTCCCGACCCGAGACAACTCCCCAATGTTGTATTTCCACCGCAGATAAGCATTACCGCTTCGCCCGAAGATGCTTTATCTAATGTCGTTGCCGTATTGCTGGTGGTTCCCTCTCAAACAATGCGGCAGAACCTGCTTATAATAAAAAGCCACATCAGTGAGACAATGCTTGTCATAAATGCTTCAAAGGGATTGGAATACGGGACCAATAAGCGTATGTCACAGGTGATTGCGGAAGAGATTCCCCCGGCTTGTTATCATAATATCTGTGTTCTTTCGGGTCCTAATTTACATAAAGAAGTGCTGGCAGGACTTCCGGCTTCTACAGTTGTAGCGGCAAAGAATCTTACAATTGCCAAAAAAGCACAGAAGCTGCTTGCCGCACCCAACTTCTCCGTTTATACCAACAACGATGTGGTTGGCGTGGAGTTGGGAGGAGCGCTTAAAAACGTTATTGCGCTGGGTGCCGGAATGGTGGACGGGCTGGGCTACGGTGATAACGCCAAAGCGGCATTTATTACCAGGGGATTGACCGAGATGGCGGCGCTCAGCCTTGCGCTGGGGGCAAATCCTTTAACGCTTTCCGGTTTATCGGGTTTGGGAGACCTTATTGCCACCTGTGCCAGTCCCTTAAGCCGTAATCACTTCGTCGGTGCGGAATTGACCAAAGGGCGCAAGCTGCAGGACATAACATCTACCATGGCGGGAGTTGCCGAGGGCGTAGCCACAACGGCTGCGGTTAATGATGTGGCTAAAAAACTGAAAATTGAAATGCCGATTGCGGAAAAGATGTACCAGGTGATGTATAACGGCGCTGATGCCAAACAGGTGATTGGCGAGCTGTTAGGTGCTCAAGGACGGCACGAGCTTTCCGGCAGGCGCTGGAACTTGAAGAGTTTTCTCAGGCGCCCCGGAAAAAATAACCGTTCAAACGGTAAATAATCATGAAATCCGCTTTATAATCTATTCTTATATCAATCAAAAAAACGTTTTCAATCAATACCGTTGTAAAATCATACCCGACCATAGAGGTTGCAGCTTTACTTGAGCCCTTTACTCCGGCATGGCAGAAACTCCGATTTCCGTTGTATATCAGAATTATAATAATCCCACTCGCTCTGAGTCCCGATATATCGGGAAAGGGTCAAACGAACGGGATTTAAATATAATTGATTTAATCGTCGCCGTTTAGTTCGACAAGCTCACTACGAACGGCTTTTCTAACATCCGTGCATTCTGATTCCATTTAAGGGCAGGGGTGGCTTTTATCTAGTCTTATCCTGTATGGCAGAGTTTTATAAAAGAGGGAGTCTATCTATCTCGATATAATCAAAATGATGAATTGGGTACGTAATTATTTGATATCTACCGCTGGTTTAATTCTTCTCATCTTTAGCAAAGCTTTTTTCCAGTTCTTCGAATAATTTACGCTGTTCTTTGGTAAGCTTTTCCGGTGTCGTCACAAACAATCTGACCAGCTGGTCTCCCTTGGCATTGCGGCGCAGGTGTGGTATGCCTTTGCCTTTAAGTGTAAATATTTTACCGGATTGACTGCCTGCCGGCACTTTCAGCTTCTCGTTTCCGTAAAGCGTCGGAACGTCAACTTCCGTACCGAGGGCGGCTTGAGCAAAGTTAACCGATAGGTCGTAGATAACATTGGTATCATCTCTTTTGAAGAACTTGTGCGGTTTTACTTCTATAGTAACGTAAAGGTCTCCGGGCGGAGCTCCTTTATCACCGATATCCCCCTGTCCGTTTAATTTCAGGTTGGTGCCGTTATCGATTCCCGCCGGCACTTTCAGTTTCATATTGTGTTCTTTTCTTTCTTTGCCGGAACCCTTGCATTTCGGGCAGGGGGCGGTAATAATGTTGCCTTCACCGTTACATTTAGGGCAGGCGGTAATGTTGGTAAACTGCCCGAAGATGCTCTGCTGGACGCGTTTCACTTTTCCGCTGCCGTTACAATCCGGGCAGCGACTGGTCTGGCTTCCCGGTTTGGACCCGCTGCCGCTGCAGTTCGAGCACTGCTCCAGTCGGTTTATCCTGATATCGGCGTTGCAACCAAGGGCTGCTTCTTCAAATGTAATGCTTATCTTTTGCTGCAGGTCGGCTCCGCGTCTGGAACTTCTGCGCCCCCCGCCTCCGCCGAAGGCATCGAAAAAGTCTTCGAAAATACTGCCGAATCCGCCGCCAAAACCGAAATCTCCGAATCCCTGTCCAAATCCCTGTCCGAATGTACCGTCAACACCGGCATGTCCGAAACGGTCGTAGGCAGAACGCTTTTCGTCGTCCGAAAGAACACTGTAAGCCTCATTTAGTTCTTTAAATTTGGCTTCGGAGTCATCTCCCTGGTTATGGTCGGGGTGAAATTGAAAAGCGAGTTTGCGAAAGGCTTTTTTTATCTCATCGGCGTTGGCATTTTTGTTAACGCCGAGAACTTCATAATAATCCCTTTTTGATGCCATATTTTATCAGTTTCCGTCCTCTTTTTAGGTTAGATAGTATCCACTATAAAAAAGGGGCAACGCCCCTTTTTAGTAAACCTTACTATTATATATCATTAAGCTTCAAATACTCCAGCAAACGTTTTTCCGGTCCGCTGAAAAAGGGGAGTGAAATCCCTGATATAACAGGCTATTCCACTCCCCTTGAATTGGAGAGTTATTATACCTCGCGGAACTCCCCTTCTACGGTACCTTCATCGTCTTTTTTGGGTTCTTCTTCCGTTTCCGCGGATTGTGCATCAGGTTCAGCCTGTCCGCCTTGTTGTCCGTATACCGAAGCTCCTGCTTTCTGCATCAGCTCTGAAAGTTCCTGGGATTTTGTCTTGATATCCTCTACATCGGAACCCTGAAGCGCAGTGCGCAACACTCCTATCTTGTCTTCGATTTCCTTCTTTGTTTCCTCAGGAATCTTGTCTTTATTGTCGTTAAGCATCTTTTCGGCGCTGTAAGCCATGTTATCGGCGTTATTCTTAGTTTCTACTTCTTCCTTTTTCCTGGTATCTTCTGCGGCATGAGCTTCCGCTTCGTGTTGCATCTTTTCGATATCTTCCTTACTGAGACCGCTTGAGGCGGTTATGGTAATCTTCTGCTCCTTGCCGGTACCTTTATCCTTAGCCTTAACGCTTAAGATACCGTTGGCATCGATATCGAAACTGACCTCGACCTGAGGCACGCCTCTGGGGGCGGGCAGTATGCCGTCCAATATAAAGCGTCCCAGCGTTCTGTTGTCGGTTGCCATGGGGCGTTCGCCCTGCAGCACATGGATTTCAACACTGGGCTGATTGTCAGCTGCGGTGCTGAAGACCTGTGTTTTGGAGGTCGGGATGGTGGTATTACGGTTGATTAACGGTGTGGCAACACCGCCCAGCGTCTCGATACCGAGTGTAAGAGGGGTAACATCCAGAAGCAGAACATCTTTCACCTCTCCCTTTAATACGCCGGCTTGTATAGCGGCTCCGATAGCTACCACTTCATCGGGATTGACTCCTTTATTCGGTTCCTTGCCGAAGAACTGTTTCACTTTTTCCTGTACCAGCGGCATTCTTGTTTGTCCGCCGACCAGTACCACTTCATCTATCTGCGAAGCTTTTTTATCGGCATCGGCAAGAGCCTGTTTGCAGGGCTCCATTGTTTTTTCTATCAGGTCCATTACCAGTTGTTCCAATTTGGCTCTGGTCAGCGTTATACTGAGGTGTTTGGGGCCGCTGGAATCAGCGGTAATAAAGGGAAGATTAACCTCCGCTTTTTGAACGCTGGAAAGCTCGATTTTTACTTTTTCTGCCGCTTCCTTCAAGCGTTGCAGGGCGGTCTTGTCGCCGGAGAGGTCTATACCCTGGTCTTTCTTGAACTCTTCGATTAACCAGTCCATTATTCTCTGGTCGAAGTCATCGCCGCCGAGGTGGGTATCGCCATTGGTGGACTTAACCTGGAAGGTGCCGTCTCCGATTTCGAGTATCGAAACATCGAAAGTGCCGCCACCGAGGTCATACACAGCGATGGTCTCATCTTTTTTCTTGTCCAAACCGTATGCCAGCGAGGCGGCTGTCGGCTCGTTGATAATCCTCAGTACGTTTAAGCCGGCAATTTTTCCGGCGTCCTTGGTTGCCTGTCTCTGGGCATCGTTGAAATAAGCCGGTACAGTAATGACGGCATCGGTTACTTTTTCACCCAGATAAGCCTCGGCATCCGCCTTCAGCTTTTGCAGTATCATAGCAGAGATTTCCGGCGGGGTGTATTCCTGACCGCCCATTGATACTTTTACTTCGTTATTCGGTCCTTTGATAACCTTGTATGTCTTTCTCTTGGCATCTTCTTCTATCGGAAGTTCGCGTCCCGCCGGTTCGCCCCATTTGCGCCCCATAAAACGCTTGATGCTGTAAATGGTGTTTTCCGGGTTGATGATAGCCTGGCGTTTGGCGATTTGCCCGACCAGTCTTTCGCCGCTTTTGCTGATTGCTACGAAAGAGGGGACTGTGTTTCCGCCTTCCGATGAAGGAATAACCACTGGTTCTCCGCCCTGCATCACCGCTACTTCACTGAAAGTAGTGCCTAAATCGATTCCTATAGCTTTTGCCATATGTTTAATGCTCCTCCTTAAATAAACTTAAAACTTTAATTTCCTAAACTATTTATTGCCGTTGCCGACCGCTACTACAGCCGGCCGTATCACCCTGTCATATAATTTATATCCCTTTTGCAACTCTTCTACTATCATTCCGTCATCTCCGTCTACGTGTAATGCTGCTTCGTGCACGTTCGGGTCGAAAGCTTCTCCTTCGGTTTTAATTAGTTTGACTCCCTGTGTTTCCAGGCTGCTTGAGAATTTGCGCTCTATCAATCGTATGCCTTCTACCCAGGGCAAATCTTTTATATCTTGCGGAACCGAACTCAGCGCTCTTTGCAGGTCGTCCAGTACCGGCAGTATTGCAAGCAGTAACATCGAATTGCCGAACTTTACCGTTTCCTCTTTTTCCTGCTCTGTGCGCTTCTTATAATTTATAAAGTCTGCCTGAGTCCTTTTCCAGTTATCCAGATATTTCTCGGCTTCGCTCTTTTCTTCCGCTTGAGCTTTGCCGGTATCAACAGAGTCTTCCGTATCCTTTTGTGTTTTCTTTAATTCTTTATCTTCTGCTTCTTCAGGCTGTTTTTCTTTTTTCATAATTCATTACTCTCCGCAACATTAGTTGTTTTGCATTTTTCCCATGTTATCCTGTTCGTTCTTGCCGTACAGGTCGCATATCAACTTGCTCATCATCGATGACATAAAGCTGATGGCGGAGATTGTCCTTCCGTAATGCATACGGGTAGGTCCGACCACTCCGATAGTGCCGATTGCCTCATCAGGGATTCCATAGCGGCTCATAACGACACTCAAGTTCTGAATGGACTGCGCCTTGTTCTCTTTACCGATAATTACCTGAACTCCGTATTCATCAAATTGATTTTCCATCATGGCTTCTATCAGTTTTCTTTGCTCCATAAGCCCAATCAGGCTGACTATGCGATTTCCGGTATTGAATTCCGGCTGATTCATCAGATAATGCAATCCGTCTATATATGAATCCTCATTGCTGCGCTGGTCTTCCGTTCTCATCAAGTTGATTATACAATCGGTTACTTTCTGCTCGTTAGGGGATAGCACCGTTTTTTCCCTCAATATTTGCGAAGCGGATAGTCCGGCGTAATTTCTCACTGTTTTATCCGCTATGCTTCTCAGTTCTTCCTGAGTGACCGGATGCTCGAAGTTCACCAGTTGCTGACGCACAACCGCCCCCCCCAGCACCAGTACTGTCAACGCCAGATGCTCTTGCAGTGAAACAAGTTCCATATGCTTAAAGCGGCATGACGGAGGTTTGGGTGATGTCATTATAGCTATATTCTGAACCCGCTGCGACAGCAAAGATACCGCCAGTGCCAGCCATTGCTCGATATTTTCCTCTACCTGATGGAACATATGGCTTATGAGGCGTTGTTCCTCCAAAGGCAAATCGACGTAGTTCATATTTTCAACATAAAAGCGATAACCCTTATCGGAGGGAATACTGCCTGCGGCATGATGCGGGCGTATTATATATCCGGCTTCCTCCAGAGCGACCATTTCATTGCGTATGGTTGCCGAACTGATATCCAGCCCGCAATCGGCAACGACGCTTGCCGAAGATACCGGCGCCGCCCGGGATATGTACTGTCTGGTTATGGAACTGAGTATCGCTGATGTTCTATTGTTCAATTCTCCAACCCCCGTTAGCAATCAACCTCTTAGATTGCTAAAGTAATCATAATTTATCATTTTATAAGGTTGTTTGTCAAGGGACTTTAATAATATTTTATAAACTATTGAATGATTGAGGCTATTGTTTTATATGATAAAGTGCTTGAATTTGTTGACATCATATATTTAATTGGCATACTATCATAGTGAAAAATGTAGCATTTGTTTTAAGGAAGCAAAAAAATGAGCGCTCCTAAAATTATCGGTGCTGTACTTATCAGCTTGATTCTCTTTATTTCCCTCTGTGTTTTCGGTGTCGCTTTATCGGTAAAAACAACGGCATTGAATGTTTCTTATGTGGCATCTCTGGTTGACGATATTCCTGTTACGGAAATTTTGGAAGAGGCTCAGAAACAGGAAAATATAACTGATTCTGAGAAATTCGACATTATTAAAGGACTCGTTGCTAATAATGAAGCGCCCCTGAAACAGCAGATAACCTTATTCATTACCGAAATATACGATTATCTGAATTCTAAAAGCGATACCATTAATCTCAATCAATTGCTGGGAGATACCATCCTAAATGCCGATTTTGTTATATCGATGTTAGAGAGCTCTGATTTAAAACCGCTTCTGGAATACTATATCAAGAGTATTATTAGGGATTACGGATTGCCGGCAGGTTTATTAGTAGACGACTATTTGGACGATATTGCAGCCGATATCGAGCCCTGGGCAAAAGAACAGGCGGCTTTGATTATTCCTCCTGCATTAGATTATATTCTCGGCAACAGCGATACATTCGAAGTTACAGTTTCCATTGAGGGCTTAAAGGATGCTCTGAAAGATAATCTGAAGCAATCTTTCTTATCGGCACTTCCGCAGGAGTTCCGGGGCTTGACACGAACGGTGCTGGGGAAGATATTTGACAATCTTTTTGAACAGGCGTCTGCCGATATTCCGTCTTCGATAACCATAGACGAAGAATTTTTTGACTCCGAAAACGGAGAGTCAATGCGCATTGATTTATCGGAATACGAGCAGAATCTGCTTGAAACAAGAGACGGAATAAAAATATTCAACATCGCATTTATATTGTTAATTGTATTGATACTGCTGCTTATAGCCGGTATCATTCTAATTCATCGCAGTATTAAATGGTCTGCTCTCAACCTGGGGGTTGTTTCATTTATATATGGCGCGGTAACGATGGTTTTCTATTTGAGTTCGATATGGCTAATCAGAAATGCCGTTGAACAGAATGAAATTGCTTTTAACCCTGTTATACGGGATTGGCTGGTACAGGTGTCTACCGGCGCACTGTTCCCACTGCAAATCCTGTTTATTGTTTTTATTATAATCGGGATTGCGTTACTGGCAACTTTCTTCGTTTATAACAGGCGGCAACCGCTGGATACGGCATCGATATACAGTGATACAGCTGGATACAGAGAAGCCGATATTAACAGGCCTTTCGAATAAAAGAGTGCAGTTTCAGCTTGGGTCTCCCTCAAGTATGCATTAAGAAAAGAGCCGGCTTATTTAACCTTTTCAATCTAATAACCCGAAGGGCAGAGTTCCACGGACCGAGTCCGTGGGTGAATGAGATTTCCTGAATGCTATCTCAAGGAACAAGGTAGGTATTAACAAGAGCATATATGCATTCAGGTCAAGCGAAGCTTGAACTGTAAAGTGCCACGGGCTTTGCCCGTGGGTATCTACTATGCTATGCTATATGAATTGTGAAAGCTGATTTTGATGAGGAGAGCGAATGAAACTCGGACTTTTGGAAATAGGTATAATAATTGCTGTGATTCTGGTTGTCTTTGGCCTAACTCGCTTATCCAAAATGGGCAAAGAAGAAAAAGAGCAATATGTTAAGTATACCCCCGAAGAAGAGGCTGTCATAAGAGAGAAACGCCTGGCTCTGATTGCGGCACAAGATGCTGAA
Source organism: Dehalococcoidia bacterium UBA5748 (assembly GCA_002419135.1). Lineage (GTDB taxonomy): Bacteria > Chloroflexota > Dehalococcoidia > Dehalococcoidales > UBA5627 > UBA5627. Next base: position 75,851 of record DIFM01000038.1, read on the forward strand.
GATGAGAGGATACGACAAAAAAGGCGTGCCAGCGGAAGGATGTTGGGCTATATTCTTATCGGGATTGGTATTTTAGCCATATTCTATCTTCTTTTTATCATTAAATGGGTTGCTACCAGCCCGCTGTGGATATGGGGCGCTGTTGTGGTTGTTCTGGGCATTATAATAGTATACTTTACGCGTGGTAAGTAGTCTGCGAACCTATTGACACGCAACCTCATCGATGTTACCCTTCTTTTTCGCTTTGAGATATGCGTATTTATTTGGTGTAAAGGCTTTTTAGATGAAAAAATTCGGGATTGTTTATCATCCTTTGAACGAGGGAGCCTCGGCATTAGCTGTCGAGATAGAAGCCTTTTTATTGTCCCGTGGCCTTTCCGCCTGGCTGTGTTCGGCGTGGGAATGTGATGCTTTACAGGGAAACCTGCCACTTATGGATTGTGCTATTACCGTGGGAGGAGACGGCACGATACTTAGAACTGCACAGGCGATTGTTCCTTATGCCGTCCCGATTATCGGAATCAATCTCGGTAAAGTCGGGTATTTAACGGAGATAGAGCCCGGGGCGGCAATAGAGAAAATATCCTTAATACTGGACGGCGGCGGTTGGACGGATGAACGGGCGATGCTGGAAGCCACATTATTCGATGAGCAGAACAGTGAAATCCGTTCCTTTAGCGTGCTTAACGATATCGTGATTGCCCGCGGAGAAATTGCCCGCATTATAAATATAACGGCTGCCATAAACGGGGAAGTGCTTACCACCTACAAATCAGATGGGGTTATTTGTGCTACCGCTACCGGCAGCACCGGATACTCTATGGCTGCCGGCGGACCGATATTACATCCTCAATCGCCGGATTACGTATTATCACCGATAGTGGCGCATATGAGCTTTGATAAAATACTCATTATCCCACCCGAATCGGTAGTACAATTGCAGGTATCCGCAATTCATAAAGCCGTTTTGAGCATCGACGGACACATCAGTCTGCCTGTAAATGGAGGCTGGTCGATTGAAGTCAGGCACAGTGATGTAAAAACTTGCTTCCGGAGAATCGATCCGAAAGGATTCTATGCAACTTTAGAACAGAAATTAAAGAGGTAGATAAATGGAATACAGTATTGAGAAGGCGCGTATAAAGGATGCTGCTCAAATACATAAAATGGTAAATCACTTTGCCGCCAACGGCAAGATGCTGCCGCGTTCGCTTTCCGAAATATACGAAAATATCAGGGATTACTTTGTCATACGTGAGAGCGATAAAGTGGTGGCCTGTGTCGCTTTACATATCAGTTGGGATGACCTGGCTGAAATAAAATCCCTTGCCGTGACAGAAGAATACCAAAAACACGGGGTAGGTGAAAATATGGTGGCGGCATGTATCAATGAGGCCGGTGAACTCGGTATACCAACCATATTCTGTCTGACATACGCACCCCATTTCTTTGCAAAATGCGGATTCGAAATGGTGGATAAAAAGGAGTTGCCGCACAAGGTATGGGGTGAATGTTATCGTTGCCCTAAATTCCCTGATTGCGATGAGTCGGCGCTTATTTACCATATAGGAGAGCAGGAATAAAATGGAAGAAGAAACCTTATCGAGTGAAATAGTTTTTAAGGGTGAAATTATGAACGTACGGGTAGATGAAATCCGTCTGCAGGACGGACGTAAAAGCACCCGTGAAATCATCGAGCATGGTAATGCCGTGGTTGTAGTGCCTATCGATAGAGAAGGCAATATCCTTTTAGTCAGGCAGTACCGGCGGGGAGCGGGGAAAGACTTATTGGAAATACCGGCAGGGTGCGTGGAGACGGGTGAAAATCCACTTGAAACCGTGAAGCGTGAAATGCAGGAGGAAATCGGCTATCTTCCCAATAAAATAACAAGTATGGGCGGTTTTTATGCATCTCCGGGTTATAATACCGAGTACTTGTACTTATACTTGGCTACCGAACTGGTACCCGCTAAACTGCATGCCGAGGATACCGATAGCATAGAAGTGGTGCCGGTTCCTATAAAATCGATAACCGATTATATAAAATCAGGTAAAATCTGCGATGCTAAAAGTGTAGCCGGCATTCTCTACTATATGTTTATGAGATAAAAATACCCGCTTCGCAATTATGTAATGGTTATTATTAGTCCGGATAGAAAATTAAAAGCCGTTCGTGCCTTTCGTCAGGCTCAGGATACGCGGGTATTATAGAAGCTGTTCGTAAGTATGTTGAGTTCCATAATTCGGAACGAAATCCCGACCAGTCGGGATCGAACCATAACGGCGATGTTTAGTTAAAATACTTTCTTCCATTCGTTTTACCCAACGACAAGCGGAATTATTATTCATTGTATAAAATCAGGCTAATGTCATCAGTAATTCGAAGCAAGAAGATTGCCGCGTCATTCGTCCCGATTCTATCAGGACTCTTTTCTCACAAAGACAAAATTATCCTAGTCGAAATTGCCCGACATCTGCCTGCCACCGAGAATGTGCATATGCAGATGGAAGACTATCTGTCCGGCATGCCTGCCGCTGTTGATGACCAGTCTGTAGCCGCCTTCCGATATGCCCTGTTCCTTTGCCACTTTATTGGCGATCGCAACCATATTACCCATCAGAGCGTTATCGGTCGGAGCCAGATCTGTCAGCCCGGAGATGTGTTTTACCGGAACTACCAGAAGGTGGGTGGGTGTGAGGGGATGAATATCTTTAAAAACGACGATTTCATCGTCTCGGTAGACAATATCACCGGGAATCTTTCCCTCTATTATGTTGCAAAAGATACAATCTTCCATAATTCTAAACCCCCGTTTTTTGATATGCAACCCTGCCTGTTAAATACAAATCACTACCATATATATCATTGGCAACGATGGCGGGAAAATCCTCTACTTCCAATCTCATCACGGCTTCCGCGGCAAGCTCCGGGTAGGCGATAACCTCCGCTTTTTTGATGCATTTGGATATAAGAGCACCGGCTCCGCCGAAGGTAACCAAATATACAGCGTTGTATTTTTTGAGAGCCTGTATTACCTTAGATGAGCGGTTTCCCTTGCCGATTATGGCTCTTAAGCCCTTAGACAACAACTGTGGGGTGTATCCGTCCATCCTGCCGGATGTGGTGGGTCCCGCTGAACCGATAACCTGTCCGGGGCGGGCGGGGGAGGGCCCCATATAGTAAATGGTCTGCCCCTTTATATCGAAAGGCAGTTCTTCTCCCTTTTCCAGTGCCTGAACCATTTTCAGGTGTGCCGCATCGCGTGCGGTATAGATAGTTCCGGAAATAAGAACCTTAGTTCCCGTTTTCAGGTCTTTAATCAGGCTTTCATCTATTGGCGATATAATTTTGAGTGTTTCCATTTTTCTCTTTTGATTGCTATCTCCTGACGGTTTTTATTGTAGGTCAAGAGATATAATTATTCAAATGATAAATAGTTTTTGTCATTCTGGAGTTGAGGGATAGTTAAAGCCGCTCGTGGTGAGCTGCCCGTTAATAGGAAGAAATTAATTAAAAAAATTAACGACAAAACACTATAAAATGATAAGAATATGCCAACAAATCAATATATGGTGATTAATATTCTTGACAATACTATATATTGTGTGTTATTAATTAATTTAATAGAAACATCTTCTATATACTTTGTATTATATAATATAGTGTTATTGAATTTTAGTTCTAGAGTATAGACTTTAGTAAGTATGGTGATTTAGAGTGAAAAAGAAGGGAAAAAGGAAAAAGAAAATGACAATTCCAATATCTCCTCAGCAGGCGCAAGGAACCAATCCAAACCAACAAGTCATACGACAAGCCCCAGTAAGCGATAAGTCTACAATGTTACAATGGGTTCAAAACCTAGAGAATGCACGAAATGGTAATCGTGTAATAGTTTATTGGGTATCATCTACTGCTCGCATTTCAGAAGCAGTCGTACTATCTTTGTATGATCAACTTGTTAGTATTGGGAAACAACCAGCTATTGATTTAGGGAAACTCTGAAAAAGTC
>DIFM01000006.1 GCA_002419135.1 Dehalococcoidia bacterium UBA5748
CGTATGTGACCGCTTGTTTCCTTGTTCCGGGCGTTAGAAGTTTTTTGATAGCAATTCCTTTAAAATCTGGTTATCCAGGGCTTGTTCTGCCACAATCTGCTTTAAGCGTCGGTTTTCGGTCTCCGGGGCTTTCAGTCGCTTGAGCCCACTGACTGTCATTCCAGCGTCTTTCGCTTTCCAATTGTAGTATTTAAGCCTCACTCATACCATACTTACGACAAATATCGACTACCTTAGCTCCCGCCTCCCATTCTTTGAGAACTGCTATGATTTGTTCCTCTGTGTATTTTCTTGCTTTCACTAGAATCCTCCTTATGATTTTTTATCACAGGATAACTCTAATAGCAAATGGCCTGGTTTTTGGGGGAGGGTCACATTGATGCTTAAACAAGGTATACACCCAAAGGTAGTTCAAGAATGACTTGGACATTCTAGTATTAAAGTTACTCTTGATACTTAAAGCCATGTATCACCTGGAATTCAACAAGCTGCAGCTAATAAATTTGATGAGATTGTGACTGCCAACTCAGAGAATTTTAATACTTTTTTAGACTAGCGTTAGCTATCCGTTAGCTAAAATAATAAAAGCCTTTGAAAGTTATTAATTCAAAGGCTTTTATAGCTTTAATTTTGGTGGACCCAGAGAGGCTCGAACTCTCGACCTTTTGACTGCCAGTCAAACGTTCTCCCAACTGAACTATGGGCCCGAGGACTCCTTTAATTTATCATAAACAACGGCTTCTTATCAAGGTTAGGTATCGAATTGTAATGTCATTCCCTTTTTTCTCTCATCAGTCTCACTCCGCTCGGAGGCTTCCCCCGAGGGAAACCTAAAAATGCCTTCCCCTTGGGGAAAGACATGAACGGCTATGTTTATGCCCCACCCTCCAGATTCTTCGGTCGTTTCGCTCCCTCCAGAATGACAGTAGTAGGGGTGTTTACTTCTTCTTAAGCGGCGTGATTTTAACGCCCGTCGGAGTATCCTCGACGGCAACCCCCAAATCGGCCAGCTTTTGGCGTACGTCATCGGCTTCCTTCCAGTTCCTTTCTTCCCTGAAAGTCTGCCGTTCCTGTATCAGTTTCTGAATCTCGGGGTTTTGCTCATAACTTATCGAAGCAAGCTTCAATCCCAGAACGTTCTGCGCGAGCTCTGCCAGCGTATTCTTAGCTTCCGATATATCGGTACCGGCATCTGCCGCCTGATTGATGGCTCTGGCAAGGTCGAACAATGCAGCCAGTGCCTGCGGGGTGTTGAAATCATCATCCATCGCCTCGATAAACAGCTTGCGATAGGGTTGCGGGTCGAGCTTATTGGTATTATTGGCATTATCCTCTCTCTCGACGGTGCGTCTTAACCTGTCGGCTGCACTCTCTGCCGCCTGAAATGCCTCCAGTGAATATTTTAGCGGGCTGCGGTAGTGTGAGTTCAGTATGAAAATGCGGATAGTATCCACATTGTATTTTTGAAGAGCATCCTTGATGGTAATCAGGTTACCCAGAGACTTGCTCATTTTATCCCCGCCGAACTGTAAAAGCCCGTTGTGCATCCAGTATTTGGCAAACGGCTTTTTCCCTGTGAAACACTCCGATTGCACGATTTCGTTCTCATGGTGCGGGAATATCAGGTCGCTGCCGCCGCCGTGAATATCGATTGTATCCCCCAGGTATTTCAAAGACATGGCACTGCACTCGATATGCCATCCGGGCCTGCCCTCGCCCCAGGGGCTTGTCCACGATGGTTCACCCGGTTTGGAGGCTTTCCAGAGCGTAAAATCCATCGGATGTTCTTTGTCCTGTTCTATTTCTATGCGAGCACCCGCCATCATCGAGTCCAGAGTGCGGTGCGCCAGTTTGCCGTAATCGGAAACCTTTGTCACGCGGAAATAGACGCTGCCGTTAACTTCATAAGCATAACCATTATTCACCAGCCCCTGTACCATCTCGATAATTTTATCTATTTCACCGGTAGCACGAGGATAAAAATCGGCTCTAACCACATTCAAAGCATCCATATCAGCCATAAAACTGTCGGAGTACTGCTCTGCCAGCTCGATAGCCGGAATACCTTTCTTATTGGCTCTATCGATGATTTTATCATCTACATCGGTGACGTTTTGAATAAATTTCAGTTTGTATCCGCTGAATCTGATGTAACGTCTGATAACATCAAAAATGATATAACTCATAGCATGCCCGATATGGGCGTCCGAGTAGGGGGTTACCCCACAGACATACATTGTTACTTCATCGCTTTGCGGAACGAATTGCTCTTTTTTCCCGGACAGGGTGCTGAAAATCTTCATTCATTCTCCTCTTTAATTGTAGCTACCGCCCAGGCGACCATTCCCTCTTCGCGCCCGGCAAATCCGAGCTGTTCCGAGGTGCTGGCTTTAACGCCGACGGCGTCGATATCCAGTTTCATAACATCAGCCAGTTTATTTCTGATATTATTTATGTGCTCCATTAACTTGGGCTGTTCGGCAACGATAACCGCATCCACATTCCCCACTGTGTAGCCTTTTTCTTTTAGCATATTAACCACTCTCTCGAGCAGAATAAGGCTGGAAATGCCTTTTAATTGCGGGTCTCCCGGGGGGAAATGCTGCCCGATATCTCCCAGTGCGGCCGCTCCCAGCAGGGCATCCATTACGGCGTGGGTCAAAACATCGGCATCGCTCCAGCCGATAAGACCCTGCCTCGAGGGAATCTCCACTCCTCCCAAAACCAGCTTTAAATCCGGTGCCAAGCGGTGTACATCATAACCGATACCGATACGCATTTTATGTTCCTCCTTTTACCAGAATTTCTGCCAGTGACAGGTCTGCGGGGGTGGTAACCTTAATATTGTTATAAGAGCCCGAATACAATTTTACCGTATATCCCAGCTTTTCAACCAGAGTAGCATCATCGGTTGCATTTTTATCTGCGTTACGGTGTGCCTCTTCTATTATATCAAATCTGAACACCTGCGGCGTCTGCACCGCCCACAGCTTTTCACGCGGCGGCGTGCCGATGATGAAATTATCATCAGAAGACATTTTGATAGTATCGGTAACGGGAACTGCGGCTACCGCCGCCCCCGTCTCTTTTGCTTCGCTTAAGCCGATTTTAATAAGTGATTCCTTAACAAGCGGGCGCGCCCCGTCGTGAATAACAACCCATCCGCAGTCTTTTAGCAGTTTTAAACCGTTGGACACCGATTGAGTACGTTTTTCGCCGCCGATACAGATATCCGTTACCTTTTTCCAGTTGTATTCGGCTGCCAGTTCCTTGCCGGCTTCGATATTATGCTCGCCAAGCACGATGACAATTTGGTCGATTGCCGGGCATTTCTCGAATACTTCGACGGTCCGTACCAGCAGAGGCTTCCCCGCTAAAGGGAAAAATATTTTATCTATACCCCGCATGCGTTCGCCCTTGCCGGCGGCTACGATTATGGCTCCTGTTTTTTTACACATATCTATTAGTCATCTGCCATTTTTAAAAAGTTTTTTAGTATTAGTATTCTAAATCAAACATGATTACTTCTGAGCTTAAACCAACTCCCGATATATCATGATTTAAGGCGACAGAACACTAATGCCCCCTCTCCGGATTCTTCATTCGTCCTTCACGAATTCAGAATGACAAACCTCGAAGCCGCTCGTGGTGAGCTTGTCGAACACATAGCGGCGCCGGATCATTAACCATAGCAATCGTTATTGATATCGACTTTATACCGAGAAAATTATTAACTTGCTTTTATTATAATGCAATAATCGTCGTATAACATCCCCGATATGAGTAATATCGGGCCGACGGTCTCCTGACTTCAGGAGGCCGTTTCTATTATTCTTCTACGTTATCTTCGTTTTTTCCCCCTGTCAGCCCCGCTTTTATGGCTTCCCTGAGCGTGCCTACAGGTATCAGTTGAATATCTTTGGTATGGATATGCCGTGCGCTGGAGGATGGCAGGATACACCTTTTAAAACCGAGACGCGCTGCTTCGGCAACACGTCTTTCCGGCTGTGAAACACCTCGCAGTTCGCCGCTGAGTCCGATTTCCCCAACAGCTACCAGTTCGGGGTCGACGCCTTCGTCTTTATAACTGGATGCAATTGCCAGCGCAATCGCCAAATCGGCTGCCGGTTCCTTAATTTGAATGCCGCCGGTGGCGTTAACGATAATATCCTGGTTTCCCAGCTTTAAGTAGGCGCGTCGGCTTAAGACTGCCGCTATCATCAACAACCTGCCAAAATCGATTCCGTTAGCGGTACGCCTCGGAAGTCCGAATGCGGTGGTATTGGTTAAAGCCTGTATTTCCACCAACAGCGGGCGGCTGCCTTCGAGCGTCGGCACAACGGCAGAGCCGATAGCCTGTTCCAGCCTCTGGGATAAAAATACTTGTGAAGGATTGGAGACTTCTACCATTCCTTTTGCCTGCATTTCGAAAATGCCGACTTCGTTGGTCGAGCCGAACCTGTTTTTTGCCGATCGTAACAGTCTGTACGAACTGAATTGTTCCCCTTCGAGATATAAAACACAGTCAACGATATGCTCCAACACCTTTGGTCCGGCTATGGCTCCCTCTTTAGTAACATGTCCCGTAATAATCACAGGTACATGGCTGGATTTTGCCCAGTGCATCAATCTCATAGTACACTCCCGTACCTGCACGATGCTGCCGGTAGTCGGTTCCAGTTCCGGCAGGGAGACCGCCTGTATCGAATCGATAACTACCAGACATGGGTTCATTCCGTCTATATGACTGATGACGGCTTCTAAATCGGTTTCCGACAGCACATAGAGATGATCGCTGTCGATTCCCAGCCTTGCCGCCCTTAGCTTCGTTTGACGCGGCGTTTCCTCTCCCGAAACATAGACCACATCCCTGCCGTCGGAAGCCAGGCAGGCGCAGGCTTGTAATAGAAGTGTCGATTTGCCGATGCCGGGTTCGCCGCCCAAAAGTACCAGCGAGCCGGACACCAGCCCGCCTCCCAGCACGCGGTTAAACTCGGTAAGTGCCAGCGGGGTGCGTTCTTCGGGCGGGGTTTCCACCTGTGAAAGTTTTTGCGGACGGTTTTCACTCGAAATGCGTCTCTGCGGGGCTGAGGAGGATACAACTTTTTCAACAAGCGTGTTCCACTCGCCGCAGCCGGGACATTTCCCCTCCCATCTGTGGCTTTCCTTGCCGCATTGCTGGCAGACATACATCGTTCGCGTTTTATTTGCGGCCATTTTTATGTTCCTTTAGTTATTTCCCTGTCATTCCGAATCCAGGCAGGTCGGGACTCACTCCTCGCAATGGCAATTGATTTTTACCCCGCCCCGGATGTTGAATTCCGGCAAGCTGGAATGAAATCCCGATTTATCGGGACTTCATTCGTCCTTCACAAATTCAGAGCATGACATTATTTGGTTATCTAGCACTAATTATACCGTATGTATAAATATGATAACAGAAAAACACTTGCCGGCTTATTTTACTATGGCAGAAGAGACCTCCTGGAACGGGTGTGTCCTTAAAACAAGTGAGAACAGATAGGGGTAATTTGCTTTCAGGTGTTCCGCATAATCCAGCCATTCGCTGGCAAGGTGGTCGTAAAATCTCTGGATATCTCCGGAAAGGTGTACAAGGTCATTTTGAGGCAGGTTATCAAGAGACGGCCTTGCTTTAAGCTCCTCGGCAAGGTGGGTAACTGCCCACAATAAATCCGTAAAGCGGTCGTTTTCCAACAGCCCCGGATTCCCCAGCATCGTAAGTAAAAAATCCCTTTTGCCGGATAAAACATCCTGCAGCCGGTTGAAGTCCAGGCTATTATAATCGATGTCAATCTTTAATTTGTTAGCATATTCCCGGGCGCTGTCGAAGTCTTGTTTGCTCCAATTGCCTTTTATATTCAAATGTTTTTTAATGTCTTCACTGTTCCGGAAGTAAATAAGCAGGTCACGTAATAAATCGTTGCCTACTTCGCTGAAAAAAGTGCCGATTACCATATTGAGTTTTTGCAGTTTATCCTGCTTTTCGCGGCGGTTTAGAATGCGCTCGATAATGACGCTGACCAGTAAAACTTCCAGCGGTAAAAATGCCAGGTCGCCTACCATGTAAATAAAGATATGGTGCGCATCCTGAAAAATGAGGTAATGAACAAAATAAAGTATAGCTGATAGCGCAACAAACACTGCGGCCAGTATTATAATAAAAGAATTTCTTTTTAACACTCGATTATTCCTCCTGTTCTGTCTATTTTAACACATAAGGTCTGCATATCAACACGGAAGTAACCGATGAATAAAAAAAGAATATATTTTAATTTTTGTTTTGCGGGGGAAATTTGTTTATGATAATGTAATATGAAATTGATATCCGGGGGGGAGGGTGTAGAAATGATAAACCTTGGCATTGTTGGATACGGTAATCTGGGGAGGGGGGTAAAAGCGGCTATCGAAAGAAATCCCGATATGGAACTTTGTGCTGTTTTATCCAGGCGTCCTGATGCCATTCAGGAGCAACTGGGTGATATTCCGGTGTTTAACAGCGAAGATTGTATTATGCCTAAAGATATGAAAATAGATGTTATGATTCTTTGCGGCGGTTCAAAAGAAGATACGCCCATGCAGGGGCCATTATTTGCGAAACGTTTCAGTACTGTCGACAGCTTCGATACGCATGCGGATGTGCCGGAATATTATCAGAATATGAACACCATTGCCCGCCAGATGGGAAATGTTTCCGTTATATCTGCCGGCTGGGACCCTGGTATCTTTTCTGTTGAAAGGGTGCTTGGGCTTTCCTTCCTACCGCAAAGCGATGTATATAGTTTTTGGGGGAGGGGCGTCAGTCAGGGGCATTCCGATGCCGCCCGTCGGGTAGCTGGTGTTATCGATGCCCGTCAATATACCATTCCCGTTGACAGCACTATTGAGGAAATTAGGAAAGGACATACGCCCCAGCTTTCTAAAGGACAGATGCACAAGCGGCTGGTTTATGTGGTGGCTGAGAACACTTCTGAACAGGAAAGAATCAGGAAAGAAATTGTGGAAATGCCGAACTACTATGCCGATTATGATACCGAAGTAATCTTTATCTCGGCTGAGGAAATGAGAAAAGATCATTCCGAACTGCCGCACGGAGGATTCGTGCTGACTTCCGCTAAAACAGGGGAAAATCATAAACAAATAATCGAATATCGACTGCAACTGGACAGCAATCCCGAGTTTACCGGCAGCGTGCTGGTTGCCTGTGCCAGAGCAGCTTTCAGGTTGAAGCAGAAAGGGCACACGGGTGCCTTTACCATGCTGGATATACCCCCGGCATTCTACAGCCCGCTTACCGGTAGCGAACTGAGGTGCAAATACGTTTAGATTTTTTTTGTCGTAAAAGCTAAAAAGCCGTCTTCAATTCTGAAGACGGCTTTCTGTTTAAGTCTATTCCGTTATAATTTATTCTAAGTAAAAAGAACGGCGGCAAATACCTGCCATGCCAGCAGAGCTTTTGCCGTCAAACTCAGGAAAATATAGGCTTTCTCCCCGAACAGGTAATCCTTCCACGGCCCCACCTGCTTGTATTGCAGAATCATATTAACCGCAAAGCAGTTAAAGAATACGAAAAGCGAAATAACAATGGCATACACAAATGTGGGCGGAGCCGCAGCCTGCCCCGGTGCTAATGTGTAAATCAGAATGGCTATCCAGGGGACAATGCCTGCAAAGCTGCCGAACCAAAACGGCAATAGGTTTGGTTTTCCCGGTTTTTCGTATTTTTCCTGCAACGCTCCGAACAAAATCATACTGGCGTTGATTCCGAAGATGGCGCCCAGAGCAGCGATGTCGCTGATGCCGCAGATTTGTGAAATCAGCACAATCATAATCGAGGAGCTAAAGAAATACTCTATCCAGCGTCCATAGTTGCGTGATAGTAGCAGGTTGCGCTTGTACCAGGGGAATACCCACGGCGAAGCAATAAGCAGAAGTGCCAGCGATGAAATCGCCAGAAACGCGAAAACGCCCCAGCCGGTGGGGATATTGAAAAGGGTTTGTAATTCAGGGGCTGTTCCCGGAGGTCCGCTAATGAAGGTAGATGTTACAGGGAGGCGGAAATCATTAGTCATTAAGGCTACGACGACGGCTTGGACTGCGAGGATGAGGCCGACGACAAGGTTCCAGACACGCAGGCTTTTAAGTTTTTTTTCGACGGATTTGTCTACCATACGATATTACCCCTTTCACGTAATTTATGCTGTTAATTTCATTATATGGCTGCAATTTGCTAAAAGCAATGGGTTTTGGAGTGATTATTTCTTATACTTGGTAAATTCGATGTTTTCGCTCTTTTGACATGTTTCCGATAAATCTTGGCTCTAGTATTATGTTGTGGGAATCTGTCCGCTCTATGAACCCTTCGACGTAGCTTAGGGCGAGCGGACAGTGATACTGCAAGAGCCGCTCGTGGTGAGCCTGTCGAATCCATAGCGGTGGCGAAATTACGTTCAAATTCTTTGACATGCAAGGATGAACGATTCGGTTATTGTCATGCTGAATTCGTGAGGGACGAATGAAGTATCCGGGGTGGGGTGTTAAGGCATTTCCGCCTGTTGCCGCAGATACCTTTATCCTGTCTCTCCCCTCCCCCCGGATTCTTCAGTCACCCCTTGTGACTTCCAGAATGACAGGAGAGGCAGCTGTCATTGCGAATCCCGGCCTGTCGGGATGAAGCAATCTCTACCGCTGCATGTATAATGACAATTGTAATTATAAGGTAGAATCAAAGTGATTGCCGCGTCGTCCGGAATAAATCCGGACTCCTCGCAAAGACGGATAAGTATAATTCTTCACCCCACCTTCCAATCCACCAATTGGTTCAATATCATCATCCCGTCGTGGGGCATGCCGGCAAACACTTTTTCGCATTGCCCTAAGGGTAAAACGCTCGAAACGCCGCGAGCCAGAATCCTGTCCTTAAGCTCCAGCCTGCGTTCTTCAGGGAACACGCCGACAGCCGATACGTTTTGATTAACGTATTTAAGCGCATCATCGAGAGAGTTTACAGGTCTAACCACTACCAGTCGTGAAGCAGGGTGCTCTAGGATATCGAATTCGTCTGTAATCATAACACCCGACACAAAGTCATTGCCCTTATAGTTTAGATACCACTTTGCATCGGCATACCTGCCGCGCTTCATACGTTTGACCTGTCCGTTGGCTTCGGGTGATGTAAAATTGGGGGTCTTGTCATCATGTCTTTTCAACGCCTGCTGTAGACATCTTGCATATTCATTCGCCTGTTCCTCCGTGCCTTCCACATAGTGCACCAGTGAAGATACGCAAGCGTTCTGATTATAGGCAGTAACGTCTGTCAATGCCCTGTCAACTGCCTCCTGCAGATGTCCGGAAAAGGCTTCTTTGCCGATTAAACTGATGCCGTAGCGTGGATTGAGAGAAATCGTCTTCGTGAACGGGGTTTTGCTCTGCACATTTGCTATCGTATCGGGGCCTCCCCACACCACCACGCGGTCGAATGCGTCGGGGGCAAACAGCACATTTTCTATGCTCTCGTCCCCTCCCTGCCAGTAAACCAGCGACAGATTCTGCGTAATCGGATGATCCGGAGTCGCATTGTAAGCCGCCAATGCTACTAACGCACCGGGGAGAATAGCTCCGTATGGCAGTTTGATAACGGCAGCCGATTTTGTAAGAACGGCGCGCAGTATGGAAATTATCGGGACTTCGGGGACATTACCGGCGGTGATGTGAAGCTGGCGGGTCGGCATGGCGCGTATAAAAATCGTATCGCCGTCAGCCTTTACCCAGCCGTTTAAGAAATCACTGCCTTTTCTTCCGTTATAAGATAGTTCACTGTCTATCATTTGCCGAGCGTTTTTTCTATTGAGAGTTTCCGTCATCGAGGCAAACCATTTATTCAATAGGGCATCGGGGTATTCCGATGTCATACCGTAAAGCCCTGCAATTCGGGAGATGGTTATTCTGTTTTTACACAGGTAGGCAAGAATGTTATCCAGATATTTCAGGATGTCATTTACGGACAATGAATAGAGTGTGTTTGCCAGCATGTCGAAGTCTTTTTCTATCAGGTCTTCCGCTGTAAAAACCGGCATCAACTGGTAAATATAACCGCCGGTATACTTCATTGTCCTGCGGTCTATAACCGGTTCGCGGACAACCTGCGCTTGCGAAAACTTTACATAAGTCGTAGCGCTGTCAGCACAACTAAAAGCCTTTTCGATTTGGCTGCGGTCTAATTGCGGCGGGGCAATCAGTTTTCCTTTAATAAGGAACGGAATACGGATAATTCCGTCTTTCAGAGTCAAAACATCATTGCTTCTCATTATTTGCCTCCTTATCCCCTCAGGCGGAGAACGACCCCATAATACCCCCGCATCCCTTTACCTCACTGCCCGGCAGACGCCCGATTTCAAGTATGGCAGGACCGCCCAAACCGCATTTACAATCATTATTTACCATATGCACATAGTCGTTGCTGATTAAGAAACCGGGATGAGAGGTTGCCAGCGCGTCCATAAAACCGAAGGCTCCCCATAAGTCATCGCCCTCCATCGGTGTCAGGTCTTTATCGAAAACCAGCGGCTCAATGATGGGGGGGATATGAAATCTGCCGTACCTGCAGCGCAGAGTAAGTGCGCTGGTTTCGGTCATTGAATATCCTTCCAGTACCATTTCCGGTTTTATATTTAATGTTTCTCCAATCATATTAACGAGAAGGTCGCGGCTGATGGCCTGCCCGGCAAATGATTTCCAGCCGCCACCCATGAGCGCAAAGCTCTTCCCTTTCAAATCGAGTTTGCGGTTATCAGTTAGCAAAATTTCACATAGCTCTTTGAACTGGAAGGGCGCACCGAAAATGAATATCTTTTGTCCTTTACCGGTCGATTTTTCGATTTTATCTATAAGGCTTAAATAATTTTCCTGAAGTTGCCCCGTCATCTTATCTTTTAACGTTTTTACCGGATTTCTTTCTTCTTCCGTGCGCGCGCCTCGCCGCAGACTGCGCAGGGTGCTTCCGCTGATTTCGATATCATATAGAAAGTAATGGTCATTAAATAACGGAGCAAATTCCTCTATCAACGCCTGGTTGCCCATACGCCCGCTCTTAAAGCCGAGGAAAGCGGCATCGTAGCCGGGTAACATTTTTTTACCCGTAGCTTTTAATAAGCCGGATGCCGGCATAAATTTAACAAAGGCATTCATAATATTACCGCCGGCTCGGGTGTTCATAATAATGTTTGCCAGCAGGGGAGCGAGGTAAGCGATATTGGCTTTGCGGGATAATTCCCAGTCCTCTTTATCCCTGGGAACGAATGAGAAGGCTCCCGAGGTGCCGGAGCTGTAACTTATCCTGATTCCTGCACCTTCAAGCCGCTCTATCCAGCTGTCGATGTTATTTATCCCCGCCATATCGATATCCGCTTTCTTGTGGAAGACAGAGGAAAGCCAGTTATTCATCTGCTTATAATCATTATCGTCCAGCCAGCTTTGTTGGTAGCTCTTGAAGATATCGGTAGATAACATCATTTTTTCTTTAATGGTTTGAAAGTGGCTGTCTTTGTGGCATCCCTCTTCTTCGGCAATGCGGCGGTATAAAGGGACACAATCAAAGTAATGCCGGTGATTTAACAGAATTGCTTGATGGCGCAGTTCCCGTGCTTTTTGCGGGTCGGAACCCTTACCGGAAGCCCAGCAGTAAGAGGCTTTTATCAGGCTGTTCTGAATATCTGTAATTCTTTCCCGCATAATAGTCACGTCTGAAGTATCCTCTGCTTATAATACAGATATAACATCGGGATGGCAATCTAATTATTTTGAGAGAGAGGGATCGGCAATAAAGCCTAATCATTCTTCTTTCTCAACATCGCCCACAGCCTGATATCTGCTTTGGGGAGTATAAATTCGTCTATAATTTCGAATCCGAAGTGCTGATACATCAGGTAATTTTTTTCGGAATCTGTTTCCAAATAGCAGGGCATATTTTCATGATCGAATTTTTCCAGCATCGGGCGCAGCAGCTTACCTGCAAAACCCTGTTTTTGATACTGCGGGTCAACGCCCAGAAGTGCCAGGTACCAGTGGGTGAAGGGGGCCAGTTTTTTATGCTTTTCCTCCATAAACTTATCCAGAGGCAGCATTTTTAATTCCGCTTTCAAGCCCATCTTGATAATGGGAATTATACCGCCGGATAGCAGAAACCCCAATATCGATAACTTAGCCTTGCCGGGCGGCATCCAGATAGCCCCGCCCTCGCACTTTTCGGATGTTGTATAAGCCAGCCCGTAGCGCAGTCCATAGTAAAGGGAAAACCGGTTCATATGTGGTAATCTGATACCCCTTTCACTTTCATCGGGAAAGGCATACAGGCTGAAGGGGTCATTATAGAAAGCGCGCGTAAACATATCGGCAGCTGCTTCGACATTGCTTTTTTCAAGCCGCATCAATCCGTTTTCTTCGCTATGCATAGGAAGATTTTAAGATATTCGATTATATAAGGCAAGCGGAGTTAGTTGAAAACCTATTGCAGCATACCCAAAAAGATACCGGCGGCGGTGGCGGTGCCGATAACACCGGCAATGTTGGGCCCCATTGCCTGCATCAATAAGAAGTTTTTGGGGTTCTCTTCCTGCCCCAGTTTCTGGACAACGCGGGCGGCCATAGGAACGGCTGAAACTCCGGCGGCGCCTATCATCGGATTGATTTTTTCTTTGATAAATAAGTTCATCAATTTGGCAAGAAACACTCCGCCGGCAGTAGCGGCGGCAAAAGCGATGATTCCTATGCAGAATACTAAAAGACTATCTAACCTGAGGAAGTTCTCGGCGCTCATAAATGCTCCCACGCAAAGCCCGAGAGCTATTGTCAGCATGTTCATCATAGCGTTGGATGCGGTGTCTGCCAGCCTGTCGGTAACCCCGCTTTCACGCAGCAGGTTGCCAAGCATAAACATACCGATAAGCGGCGCCGAATCGGGAACCAAAAGTATGATGATAATAGCGGCAATTACCGGGAAAATGATTTTTTCCTTTTTAGCCACTTCCCTTAATTGCGGTTTCATATAGATCTGGCGTTCTTTCTTGGTAGTGCACAGCTTTATAATAGGTGGTTGGATAATCGGCACCAGCGCCATATAGGTATAGGCAGCCACGGCGGTCGCTCCGATAAAGGTCGGCGCCAGCCGGTTGGTTAAAAATATAGTGGTCGGTCCGTCGGCTCCGCCGATAATACCGATACATGCGGCTTCGTAGATATTGAAGCCGAGCACCAGAGCCAGGAAGAAAGCAAAGTAGACACCGAACTGCGCCCCGGCGCCCAACAGGAGGGTTTTGGGATTGGCGATAATAGGTCCGAAATCAGTCATAGCTCCCAGTCCGAGGAATATAAAAATCGGAATAAGCTCCGATTCAAGACCGGCAGAGAACAACCTGGCAAAAAAGCCTACCGGCTCTCCTCCGGGGATATAATAGTTATATAACTCCCCGTTTACAATGGTATCCATTAAACCGGCAAGAGGCATATTGGAAATAATGACTCCGAAACCGATGGGAACCAGGAGCAGCGGTTCCATTTTTTTGGCAATGCCGAGATAGAGAAGCACCGCACCGATGATTATCATCATTACGGCACCCCAGGTAATGCCAGCGAAACCGGTTTCAAGGATATCAAAAATCATATATTAATTTACTCGTAACGTTCGATGTTATCTATTTTATACTGGGGATTGTATTCGGGCTCTTCTTGCGGTTCATTATCCTGATTATCCTCAGGAGAGGTTTTCTTCTCTCTTGTGAAGAGAGTTTTTATACCTGTAGATTTATTAAACAACCAGCCGATAAGCCACATGCATACAGCCAGGGATGCCAGTACCAAAACCACCAGAAGGAACCCGAATCCGCCAACCTGCAAGGCTTGTCCCCAGTCAACACCTGTCATGTTATATTGCCCTTCCCCTAATCGAGATATGTTTAATATACATAAAAAAGGGGCGTTTAGTAATTGATTCTGCCAACGCCCCTCATACTGTTATCTATATAAACATAACGAAATTAAATGTCCATTATGTCCGTGCTGCTGTCGCCGGGCAATGCGCCCACCGGTGTCGGCAGCTTAAGCGCTTCTTCGTCCTCGGGCGGAGCGGCTTGTATGACGATGGAGTCCTCTTCAAGGTCGACACAGATGATATCGCCGGCCTTAAAATTACCGCGCAGGATATCATCCGATATTCTATCTTCCAGCATATCCTGAATCACGCGGCGCAGCGGACGCGCACCGTATACTTCGTCGTAACCTTTCTTGCCGAGGAAATCTTTGGCTTCTTCTGATACTCTGAGTTTGATTTCTTTTTCCGCCAGCTGTTTGGTTACGCTTGCCAGCATCAAATCGACAATTTCTCTTATTTGCTCTTTATCGAGCGGATGGAAGACAATGACCGAGTCGATACGGTTCAGGAATTCCGGTTTGAATTTCTTTTTGACTTCCTCCATCAGCTTGTCTTTCATATTGGTATAAGATTGCTGTTGTTCTTTAACTTTATCGCTTCTCGAAGCAAAGCCGATTGCGGGACCCTTACGAATCAATTCCGCTCCGATGTTGCTGGTCATAATTATGATACAGTTGCGGAAATCCACTCTTCTGCCTTTGGCATCGGTCAGATGCCCGTCATCGAAAATCTGCAGCAGTATATTAAATACGTCTTCGTGCGCCTTCTCGATTTCATCTAATAGTATGCAGCAGTAGGATTTTCTTCTCACTGCTTCGGTAAGCTGTCCGCCTTCTTCAAAACCGACATATCCGGGGGGAGCCCCGACCAGCCTTGATACGGAGAACTTCTCCATAAATTCCGACATATCGATACGCACCAGCGTATCCTCGTTGCCGAACATAAACTCTGCCAGCGCCCTTGCCAGTTCGGTCTTGCCGACGCCGGTAGGTCCTAAAAAGACAAAGTTGCCGATGGGGTGGCGCGGGTCTTTTAAGCCTGCTCTGGCGCGCCTGACAGCCTTGGATATGGTGGTAATCGCCTCTTCCTGCCCTACGATGCGCTTGTGCAGTTCATCTTCCATATGTAAAAGCCGCTCGGTTTCATCTTCAGCGATTTGCACTACCGGTATTCCTGTCCACATAGCGACTACTTCGGCGATATTCTCGGGATTAACCTCGGGTTTTTCGCTTTGCTGTTTTTCCGCCGTCATTTCTTCCAGTTCTTTTATCTTATCGCCGGTCTCTATTTCGTGCTGTCGCATATCGGCAGCGGTATCATATTCCTGGGCTTCCAGCGCTTCCTCTTTACCCTTGCGGAATTGTTCTTCTTCCTGCTTGAGCTTTTTTAATTCCACCGGCTTGGCATAGTATTTTATTCTGACGCGCGATGATGCTTCATCGATTAAGTCGATGGCTTTATCCGGCAAAAAGCGGTCGGGAATATACCTGCTGGCAAAGCTAACCGCCGATTTTAAGGCTTCATCGCTGATGGTCAGCTGGTGATGCTCTTCGTAGCGGGCTTTAACCCCGCGTAGTATTTCAAGCGCTTCTTCTTCGGAAGGCTCTTCGACTAATATCGGCTGGAAGCGGCGCTCCAACGCCGAGTCGCGCTCGATATGCTTGCGGTAATCATCCAGAGTGGTTGCGCCGATGCACTGCAATTCGCCTCTTGCCAACGAAGGCTTCAGAATATTGGCAGCGTCCACCGCCCCTTCGGCGGCTCCCGCTCCCATCATAGTATGAAATTCATCGATAAAAACAATGCAGTTTCCGGCAGTCTTGATTTCCTCGATGACCTTCTTTAATCTCTCTTCGAATTCGCCGCGGTACTTGGTTCCGGCAACCACGGATGCAATATCCAAAGCCACCACTCTCTTTTTCTCCAGCGTTTCGGGAACATCTCCGTCTACAATACGATGAGCCAGCCCCTCTACTATGGCGGTCTTTCCGACACCGGGTTCGCCGATGAGAGCCGGGTTGTTCTTGGTGCGGCGGCTGAGTATCTGTATTAACCTTTCGATTTCTTTTTCGCGTCCGATGACCGGGTCGAGTTTATCGGCACGGGCAGCGGCCGTTAAGTCATGGCTGACCTGATCGAGGGTCGGGGTGCGGCTGGTGTTTGTCTGTCGCACCATGCGGCTTTTTGCCGAGCTCTGAGCAGCCAGTCTGGTAACTTCGCCGCGCGCTTTTTCAAGTGTTACTCCGAAGCTGTCCAGCACTTTGGAGGCTACACCCTCTCCTTCACGCAGTAAACCGAGCAGCAGGTGTTCCGTTCCTATGTAGGTGTGCCCTAACTGGCGCGCTTCGTCTATTGCCAGTTCCAGCACTCTCTTTGCTTTGGTGGTAAGACCGGACGTGTTGACATTTGACTTGTCGCCCGGTCCTATAACATACTCGACTGCCTGGGATATTTTCCCCAGATTAAGGCCCATTCCCACCAGAACGCGTGCCGCTACGCCGTCCTCTTCCTTTACCAGTCCGAGAAGAATATGCTCGGTGCCGATATAGTTATGATTCAGACGCTGTGCCTCATCCTGTGCAAGGGTGAGAACCCTGCGAGCTCTTTCAGAAAATTTGTCGAATCGGCTGGCCATTTCAATCTCCTAACAAAGCCGTTTTACGTATACTTAAGTCTATTTAATTATAGTGCAACAAGTAGCTCAGGTCAAAAAACGGCAAGTGTTCTTTCTATAATACTATGTGAGGTTTCGTTATTTCGATGATTACGAGGATTTTTGTGAAAAAGAAAAAGGCTTGTATAGTCCCCCTGGCAGTGGCATATTTTCCACAAGGAGTTACCCCCTCAGTATCGTCTGTGCTGAAGCGTTTCACGACCGTGTTCGGGATGGGAACGGGTGGTACCACTTCGCCTAAACCACCAGGAAGGAACAAAATCCAAGCCCAGTTTTAGTTATTTAGATTTTTAAAATGCTGCTCATTTCGAGCAATTACCGAGATAGTATATCAGGAAGGCTTCTGGCTGTCAAATCGGGGTTTTGGAGAGTTACTGTCTCAGAATTGTAGGT